>CALHCI010000125.1 GCA_937931165.1 uncultured Granulosicoccaceae bacterium | reverse complement strand
GAAAGTCAGCGCCTCTACGGTGCACCGCTTGAACCTAAAGCGGTGCTTGTTGCACATGATGCGGCCCGAGGTGTGACGGTGGTGCATACCCCGACTCAAGGTGTGCTGGGGATGAAAGCCGGATTGTCGTCAGTGACGGGTATTCCGCAGGATCAGTTTGAAATTATTTCGAATGATGTTGGTGGGTCATTTGGACTTCGTGGCGGGGCCGGGCCCGAACACGCGTTACTGGTGCTGGCAGCCAGAAAACTGCAGCGACCGGTTAAGTGGGTGGCGACAAGGTCTGAGCTTTTTACTGGTGAGTGGCACGGTCGTAGCCTGACGCTTGAAGCATCTATTGCGATAGATGAACATGATCATATCACCGCTATTAAGTATCACGACACGGTTGATCTCGGTGCATACAACTGTTACTTCGGAGGCTTTATAGGTACTAACAATTTGTCGGTGACAATGGGTGGCGCATATCGGGTGCCGGCGCTGTATATGCAGTCGCAGTTAGTGCTGACTAACACAGTGCCGGTTTCTGCTTATCGCGGTGCCGGTCGACCGGATATTGCTTTTGCGGTTGAGCGTCTAATTGATCATGCGGCAACCACTTTCAATCTTGACCCGATAGAATTTCGACGTAAAAACTTTATTGATAAAAGCCAGTTCCCGTACACCACTGCCAACGGCACTGTATATGATTGTGGTGATTTTCATTCAGTGCTTAACAAAGCATTGGCACAAGCGCACTACGATACGTTTGTGCAAAGAAAAAACAAGGCGGCACAGGCCGGTAAAATCCGCGGTATTGGAATCGGTTACTACGTTGAAAAGTCAGGTGCCGGTGGTGCACCGAAAGATCAGGTGTCGTGTGAGTTTAACAGTCAGGGCGACCTTACCTTGCATGCGGTTACCGGCCCTTCGGGGCAGGGGCACGAAACCGCGTTTGCCAAAATTGTAGGTAACGGGCTGGGTATTGATCCTAAGCTTATCAGTTATCGTGCGGGAAGCACTGATCAGACGCTGGTAGGAAACGGTACCGGTGGCTCAAGATCACTGTACGGAGCGGGTTCTGCGTTTAAAAACCTCATCGATGAGATCATCAGTACAGCAACTCCGCACGCTGCGGCAGCGCTTAATGTTTATCCTGAAGATATCGCATTTGCAGATGGACAGTTTATGGGGCGTAACGGGGCCAGTGGTGTCAGTCTCCTTGAGCTTGCAAAAAGACTGGCTGTTACCGGTAACCCGCATCCACTTAACTGTAGTGCTGAGACCGTTACTGGTGCCAACTACCCGAATGGTTGTCATATTGCAGAAGTAGAGATTGATCCGGAAACCGGTGATACCGTGATTGTCGCGTACAATGCGGTCGATGATCTTGGTAACGTTATCTCGCCAGAGTTAGTTCGGGGTCAGGTACACGGTGGTGTGGTGCAAGGGGCCGGGCAGGCTTTCACTGAAGCGGTGGTTTACGATGATAACGGTCAGTTGTTATCGGGCAGCTTTATGGATTACGCCATGCCCAGAGCAGGTGCGTTGCGACACATTCAAACGGACACCTTCGCAGTGCCAACCGACCTGAACGAGCTCGGCTCAAAAGGTGTAGGTGAGTCCGGTTGTTCCGGGTCGTTGCCAGCCCTATCTAACGCGGTTATGAACGCTTTTGCAAGTGTTGGTGCAGGGGCTTTGTCCATGCCGTACACACCGGCGCGGGTCTGGAAGCATTTGCAGCAGCACAAACCAGTAAAAGGATAACCCGTGATCGGACGATTTTTACCCGGCGGGCGGCGCAGTTTCAGCTCGCTCAGTGAGGCAGAAATACTTGCACTGGCTATCTCATCTGAAGAGGATGATGCCAGAATATATCGCGCCTATGCCGATGGTCTGCGTGCTGACTATCCGGCATCGGCCACTATTTTTGATCGAATGGCAGAGGAAGAAAACCAGCATCGTCAGAGCCTGATCGATCTGTTCAAGCAGCGCTTTGGAGATACCATTCCTCTGATCAGAAGGGAGCACGTTCGCGGTTATTATGAGCGTAAGCCCGACTGGCTGGTACGGCCGCTGAATCTTGAAAAAACTCGTGCCCAGGCTGAAGAGATGGAGCGTCAGGCCGAGCGCTTCTACCGTGCGGCAGCCGCCCAAACCACTGATGCCGACACCCGCAGGCTGCTCGGTGATCTGGCAATCGCCGAGTCAGAACACCAGGAAGAAGCTGTACGCCTCGAGGAAACTTTATTGCCTGAAGGTGTGCGCGAAGGCGAAGAAAATGAAGAGCGCAAGCAGTTTTTATTAACCTACGTGCAGCCTGGCCTCGCTGGCCTGATGGATGGCTCAATATCGACGTTGGCGCCCATATTCGCTGCAGCTTTCGCCACTGGTAATACCTGGACGACGTTTCTGGTCGGGTTGTCGGCGTCCGTGGGTGCCGGTATTTCGATGGGCTTCACCGAAGCGGTTCACGATGACGGCGTGTTGTCAGGTCGAGGCTCGCCGATTAAGCGGGGCTTGTCCTCTGGCATCATGACCACTATTGGCGGGCTGGGACATACGCTGCCGTATCTGATTCCACATTTTAAAACCGCTACGGCGGTGGCGATTGCAATTGTCTTCGTGGAGCTTTGGGCAATCACGTGGATTCAGAACCGCTACATGGAAACCCCCTGGGGCAGGGCGGCAATTCAGGTCTTGCTGGGTGGCGTTCTTGTATTCCTTGCGGGTATATTTATCGGCAATATTTAGCAAACTCCCGGTTCGTTCAGTCTCCCGTCCGGTTGCTGGTCTGCAAACTATTTAAATTATTATCACTGGTTCGGCCAAGTGCAGTGTAATATCGCACTTGCCGAAAATTATCTGGAGATGCACCCGTTTATGACAAGCGATAGCGCACCACAATACAGTGTCGAACATCTGAATTCGATGGACGACAGCGCTTTGTGTCAACTCGACTGGAAGTCTCTCACGTGCCTGAATGGCCGGCTGCTAGAACTGCACGCCGAAGGTCAACTCGGTAACGATAAGCTGGCAAAACTGCCCAGACGCCCCATCCTGTGTATCGATCATATTGATCGCATTGACGAAGAAGTCATTGAAGCGTCTTTCACGTTTCCAGACAATCCGTCCGACTGGTCGTTTTCACAGACAGAGTCACTGGAAATGTTGTTTCAAGACCAACTCGATCAACTGGTTGGTTTCTGGGGTTGCCGTAAAGCAGACGGCATTGGCCGTGCGCTCTCGTCAGGTAGTTGCAAACTTCTGCAATCTATCAATTTTGTGGCGGGTAAAAAGCTGTTCTACCGGCTCGAAAAACGCAAATGGATGGAAAACAAAGTCTCCGGTAGTGGTGGCACCGCGGTGTT
The DNA here is from genome assembly GCA_937931165.1 of uncultured Granulosicoccaceae bacterium. Lineage (GTDB taxonomy): Bacteria > Pseudomonadota > Gammaproteobacteria > Granulosicoccales > Granulosicoccaceae. The sequence goes on along the minus strand of CALHCI010000125.1, from coordinate 47,808 downwards.
TAACGGCAGAATTCTCAACAATCAGGATGAAGTGGTGCTCGATACGAAAAACGTCATTGTCGGCATCCTGAGCCCCGCAGATATTAATGCGCTACGCGAGCAGCATGGTGGAATGAAAGGTGTCGCCTCACCTGAAACGAAAGACGGCAAACCAGTTGTCAGTGACCTGACTATTCCTGTCTATGATCTGGCAACACTTTCAATTGTCGAAGGTGACGATGAGCTCACCAGCGTGACGGCAACGCAGCAGATTAACCCCGAACTCTGGCCTTTAAAATTCCATTTTAAAGGTGACCCGGTAGTGCCGGGTAACTTTGGTACGCACGGGATTATTGCGTTGTTAAAAGAGGTGGCTGCGACACAGCTTGGCGTCCGGGGTGCAAATTTCATTTCTTTGCAGACCAAAAAATTCTCTGGAATGATCTTCGAAGATCCAAAGCAAATTCGCTTTGAGTTACTTAATGTCAAACGCACGGATGATGACACTGTTGTTGCCGGAGAGGCGAACTTATATCTTGAAAGTTCCGCTGGCAATCGAATGATAGAAGAGCCGATTTATACATTTAAAAAAGTGACAGTCACTGCTGGCTGATTGCGCCTCACGCAGTCGTTTGATTACACACTGCATATTTAGCTGTCGCCGGCAGAAATCAGCCTTGAACGCCGGCGATTTTCAAAATGGCTTTCCACTCTTTACTGCTTACCGGCTGAACTGACAGTCGGCTACCTTTCTGAAGTAGTGTCATATCCTCTAATGCCGCCACTTGACGTAAATCGGTGAGCGGGATAATGGCTTTAAATTTGGTTTTGAGTTTTACATCTACCATGTACCATCTGGGGTTATCCGGCTTGGATTTAGCGTCATAGTATTTTTCAGTTTTGTCAAAAGCTGTGTGGTCCGGGTAGGCTTCCTTGACGATTTCTACCGTCCCTACAATACCGGGCACCTTGCAGCTCGAATGATAAAAGAACCCTAAATCACCCTTTTTCATTTGATCACGCATGATATTACGCGCCTGATAGTTTCGAATGCCATCCCAGTGATCGCGCCTGCCCCTCATGGCTGCCAGGTCGTCAATACTGAATGCATCGGGTTCAGATTTGAAGAGCCAGTAGTTCATCGTTTTATACCTTTTTCTGTAGACTGTCAGCGTCGGTAAAGTGTAACGTCAGAACCTGATATCTTCAAAAAACCGGAGTCGTACGAATGCTATCTGAAGAATTCGTTAGTGAGGTTATTGAACATATGAACACTGATCATGCAGAGAATCTGCGTGACTTTGCGATGGCGTTTGGTGGCGTGCAGGTACCCAATGAAGTTCGTATGTTGAATATTGATCATCAGCAGATGGTGTTGTTATGTTCCGGCAATGGCAAAAGTACCGAACTCACCGTGCCGCTGTTAAAACCGATCGAAAGGCCTGAGCAACTGCGAGGTATGATGGTGGCTATGGCAAAGCGTGCCAGAGAGATACTGGTAATATCTCCCGGCCAACAAGGTTAACTGCTTACGTAAGTACAGTGTTTTACCCAACTTTATAAGGTTACCAATGCGCCGCATTGGCATGCTGCCAGTCGGCTTCCCATTTATCCGGAAGCGCAGAACCGTCTAGCAAACTACCGGGGCAGATCAACGGATAGAGTTCTGCATAGGTTTTTACCTCAGTACCCTGAACACGCCGGTTAATATGCTCGGGGCCGAGTTGGCTCAGGTGCTCAAGGCCTGCTGCTGCTACCAGCTCTGCGAGGTTGGTTACTGTCTCTGAATGATAATTCGCTACGCGTTGTGCTTTGTCTGTGACTACCAGTCCGTTGTTTCTCGCGTCATTTTGTGTAGCTATGCCTGTGGGGCAATGATCGGTATTGCAACTGCGTGATTGAATACAGCCGAGCGCCAGCATGAATGCCCTTGCCGAGTTAACGGTATCTGCGCCCAGTGCAAGCGCGCGCAAAATATGAAACGCAGAGAACATTTTGCCAGCGGCAATAATTCTGATCTGATCTCTCAAGCCTGCACCGATCAAGGCGCGGTTGACAAAGATCAGCGCGTCACGGATTGGAGTACCCACCGAGTTGGTCATTTCTGTCGGAGCTGCACCTGTGCCGCCTTCACCACCGTCAACGGTGATAAAGTCCGGCAATATATTGCTTTCGAGCATTGCCTTGCAGATGGCCAGAAACTCATCTCTGCGACCAATGCACAGTTTAAAACCCACCGGCTTGCCACCACTGAGTTCACGCAGTTGTGCAATAAACTTAAGCAATTCAAGCGGGGTACTAAATGCCGTATGGGCGGCCGGGGAAATGACATCAGCGCCAAGAGGGACATTGCGAATCTCTGCTATTTCCGGGGTGAGTTTGGCCGCCGGCAATATACCGCCATGACCGGGTTTAGCACCTTGAGATAACTTGATCTCAATCATTTTAACCGCATCGACCTGTGAGTTTTTTTTGTACAGTTCCGGGTCAAAACCACCTTCACTGTTTCTGCAGCCAAAGTAGCCGGTACCAATCTGCCAGATAATGTCGCCACCGTGTTCGAGGTGATACGGGCTAAGGCTGCCTTCTCCGGTGTTGTGTGCAAAGTTTCCAATTTTGGCACCCCGGTTAAGCGCCCTGATTGCATTTTTACTGAGTGACCCGTAGCTCATTGCCGAGATGTTCAGTGGTGAGGCAAGGTAGGGTTGGGTGCAATCTTCACCTCCAAACTTTATACGCGGATGCAAGTCGGTGGCGTGTTTAGGTACCAGTGAATGATTTACCCATTCGTAGCCGGCGCGGTTGACGTCGAATATTGTGCCGAACGGTCTGCTGTCACGTTCGCCCTTGGCGCGTTGGTACACCAGTGACCGAAACTCTCGCGGGATAGGGGCGCCATCAGTTTCAGATTCGACGAAATATTGTTGTATTTCCGGCCTTACGGATTCAAGCATGTAGCGGAAGCGTCCCAGCACCGGATACAGCCGCAGGATAGTGTGCCGCGTTTGCTGCATATCCCGTATGCCAAGAAGAATGATTGGCAAAACTATCAACAACAGCCAGAGCACCGGCGGCCATAGCAGTGCCAATGCAAGAATGCCAAGCGGGATCGCCACAGCAAGAATTACAAAGTATTGTCGGACAGTCATGGTAGAAGCCGTATCCTGATCATCGTCGGAATTTTAGCAAAGCAATTCGTGTATTCACGATTAGTGAAGACAATCTAATCTGGGAGATGTTCAGCGGAATTGGCTATTGCGCGTTCAATAGTTGCACCAGTGAAAGCCCCATGACTTTTGCAGAATCGACCATATCGTCAACGCTGACGTATTCATCGGGCTGATGCGCCAGGTCCAGAATACCGGGGCCGTAGGCAATACAGTTTTTCATGCGCCCTATGCGATCAATGTGCTTTTGGTCATAGGTGCCGGGAGAGACTACATATTCAGGCGCTTTACCCAGTACGGATTTTATTGCATCGGTGACGGCAACGGACACAGGGGCCTGCTGATCTGTCATCGTCGGTTGCACCTCGAATAAATCGTTTATCTCGTAGCTGAAGTCACTGCGGTTGGCTTTTACTCTGTCGAGCAATTCGGTGATTTCCGATTTTACCTCCGGTATGGATTCTTCCATCAGAAAACGTCTGTCGATAATCATTTTGCAACTGTCCGGTACACAAGCTGAAGGTAAACCGGTGTAGTCGTCTTCCTGCTCGCTTTGACCGCCATGGAGCGAGTTAATATTCAGCGTCGATTGACGAGCTCCTTCGGGAACCACTGGCATGGCTGTACGTTTAAGTTGCAGCGCCGGAAACAGGGATTTTTCCATTTCATTGATGACCGCGCCCATGTGGCGGACGGCGCAGTCGCCAAGAAACGGCATGGAACCGTGTGCGATTCGGCCGTGCGTTTCAATTTCCGCCCACCAAACCCCGCGATGCCCGAGGCATATACGATCTTTGTTCAGTGGCTCGGGAATAATCACATGTTGCACGCGGTCTGTAGCGAAATAGCCTCGCTCAGCCAGATAGGCCACGCCGCCATAGCCTCCGGACTCTTCGTCAGCAGTGCCGGAAATCTCTATCGCACCGGAGTAATCCGGATACACGCGGATAAATGCCTCAGCGGCAATAATGGAGGCTGCCAGTCCGCCCTTCATGTCGCAGGTACCGCGCCCGAATATGCGCCCGTCTATGAGGTCGGCGGCAAACGGGTCTACCGTCCAGTTTTTGCCGACTTCAACAACGTCTGTATGTGAATTGAAATGCACACATTCGCCGCGGTTGCTACCGTCGTGTCGGGCGACAATATTCCAGCGCGGGTAACGATCATTGTCTCCCGGTGCATCGACTGCACGAACAAACTCGGTGTTGAAGCCGCTTTTTTTCAGGCGCAAATCGAGAAACTCGCAGATTTCGCGATAGTTATCTCCGGGTGGGTTTAGGGTTGGAATTCTGACGAGCGCCTGCGTCAGCTCAATGAGATCGTCAGTGGCCTGGTCGATAGCGGTTAGCAGGGCTTGTGTGCGTTGCTTATTCATGGCTCAGTATAACGCGGGTTTGGCGACATTTCCCGATGTCGCGATGGCGGTGTGTTGCACCGGTTTTCAAGCACAGACCTTGCTGCAGTAGGGGCTGGAACGACATGATGTTCGGATGCTTTTATGAGTCAATTAAACACTAAACAGCTGTTACCTGTAATAGTAGTTAGCATTGGTTTTGCTGCTGTAACACATGCTTTTGCATGGGAACCAAAGCCAGGCTGGAGAGACAGCTACGCGGTCGATGGCATCTGTTACTGCGACACTTCAAACTACGATCACGGCATCGGCACTAAAACGGTGTTGGCACCCGATGGTTTTTACAGAAGTGTTCGGCAGATCTGTGTAGATATCGAAGACCGGTTTGGCAAAGGGTCGACAGTCAATCGAATCCCCTACAACACGATAGCCTGTGGCAACGGGCCCGCTAATGATGCGGCTGATGAGCATCTGGTTAACGGGTGTCCCGGACGGGTCGATATGGGCGCTGCCGGTTGCTTTGAGATTGGCCCCGGCTGGCCGTTGGCGCACCTGTATGGTCCACCGATGAAGCGCCTCGATCGCAGTGTCTGGTCAATCAGTTCGAATAAAAATACCAAACAACTGTCTGCATTAGCGGATGGCAACGCTACGACGCGTTGGACAACGAGTGAGAAACAGTCCGTTGGTCAGTGGCTGGAAATAGATATGGGTGATCAGCACTTGATTAATCAGATTGTGATGGATACAACCGGCAGCCCGCAAGACTATGCTCGCGAGGTGAGACTGGAGAGTCACACGCGTTCCGGTGAAGTCGAGGTGATCCCGTATACTGCAGCCACTATCGGTGAGATAACCCGATTAGTTCTGCCGCCAACGGAATTGCGTAAATTGCGTATCGTACAGACTGGCACCACCGACCACTGGTATTGGTCAATACATGAACTCCATGTAGGATATCTGACTCCTGAATAAGCGCCGCACTCTATGCCAATCTGCCCGCCGTTACCCATCAGCATTCTCAAACTGTTTCGTCAGCTGGCGTTTATCGTTGTAGCAGGGTTATGGAGTGTTTGGCCAACGCTGTTATCTGCCGATGTTCTGGCCGGTGGTCTGGCCGGTGGTCTGGCGGGTGGTCTGGCGGGTGGTCTGGCCGATTATCGGCAGCTATCAAAAACTTCGCATCTTGTGTTAGACGAGCGGGGTAGTGTTGTATCGTCATTGCGTGCTAATCAGGCACTCATACCTGCATCAACCGTTAAGCTGGTCACCGCGTGGTTATGTCTTCAGCACTGGGGTGAACAGCACCGGTTTACCACATCGTTTTATTATGACAATGCCAGTAGTGTATTGACGGTAAAGGCAGGTGGGGATCCGTTCCTGATCTCTGAAGAAATTGCTATTATTGCAGAGAACCTTGTTGCAGCCGGTATTAATAAAGTCACGGCTGTGCGGTTGCAGACAGATTTGTATCAGCCTGATCTTAAGGTTCCCGGTGCAACCACGACCGATAATCCCTATGATGCCGTGCCCAGCTCACTCGCGGCAAACTTCAACACAGTTAATGTTCGCGTTGATGGAAATTCGGTGACATCGGCAGAGCCACAGACGCCACTAGCCCCGATAGCCAAAACCATCGGCAGTGCTTTGCAACGTTCCGGCAAGTATCGGGTTAATACCGGTCAGTCGTCAAAGTATGCAGAGAAATACTTTGCCGAGCTATTACTTGCTTTGCTCAAACAACACGGCGTGCAAGTCGCAAACACCATTGAGTGGGGCGCTGCACCAAATACTACACCGCTCTATATTCACAAAAACACTCGAACATTAGGTGAAGTGATCAAGGGTATGCTCAGGTACTCAACAAACTTCATTGCCAATCAACTGATACTCACACTGGTTGCCGAGCGCACGGGCAGGCCTGCCGACTTCGAGCTGGTTGAGCGCTATCTGGCGAGTCTGTTGAGCAGTGAATTGCAGTGGTCGTCATTTACTTTGTTGGAGGGGGCTGGTCTGTCACCGGACAATCGACTAAGTGCCGTGCAACTGGTGCAGGTAGTCGAAAAGTTTAATCGCTGGCGTCATCTGTTGCCGGAGATTCAGCCGGGTTTTATGGCAAAAACAGGTACGCTGACCGGAGTAAAAACACTGGCGGGCTATGTGACCGACGATCAGGGTAGTGAGTTGCCTTTTGCAGTGCTAATTAATCAGCCAGTGGATGCGTCGATGCCTGCGCAGGTCATAAAGGCGCTGGTTAAATAGAAGCGCTGGTTAAATAGAAAGGCTGGTTAAATAACCGAGTTACCCGGCGACTGCCACTTTCGGTTGCGCCGTTGTTCTGGTTTCGAACCAGGGAATTTTCCCGAGGCCAATGGTCCATGCCAGCCATCGACTTCTGCCGAACGCCACTGCCGTGCACAGCGACATGGTGACCGCAAACGTAAATTTTACCAGCACCAGCGAAGTCGGTGACAGGGTGTTTCCGTGCAACACGACTTCAATCATGTACAAAAACGCCGGGTGCATCAGATACATGCCAAACGAGTACTTTGACCACTGCGAGAGTTTTTCCGGCCAGCGAAAATACTGACTGCCCATAAACGCCATGACCATGAAGCACGGGAACAGGAAGTGTCCCATATAGACTGCACCGCGGCGGATGCCAAAGTTGCCTGTCTGGATGATTTCCTGTGCGTGTATCAAGCGGATTAAAAAGCCGATCACCAGTGCCAGCATTGCAAACCCGAAAATGCTTTTAGTGGTTTTTTTGTCCAGGCCGGAGAGCCAGATACCATACAACGCGTAGGCGGCAAATCCATAGCCCGTGTAGGTCAATAACTTTGCAACACGCATCCATGATTCGATAATCATAATGTCGTCGAACGTGCGCCAGATAAACCCGCCGAACATGCTGTTCAGATAAATCAATGGCAATACAACCAGCCCGATCACCGGGGCTCGTATCGCCAGTTTGTAAATAGGATAAAATAGAATAAGTACAAACAACGTTGGCAAAAAATGCATATGGTAGTTAGACCAGCCCAGAGTCAGATAATAGACCCAGTTCTGCCACTGTGTGATCTCACTCCACATTGACTCTGTGTAACCAAGATGGTGCGCTTTGTATAACCTGAAAAAGGCGTAAAACACTGTCCACACCAGAAACGGGACCAGCAGTCTGCGTACCTGTTGCTTCACATTTGAAAAGTACGGTAACTCGTTTTTAGACATTCGAACCGCCAGCAGGAACAGCGATACCATGATGAAGTATTCGGTGCTGGCAATTTCAGAGACGGTACGCAGCATCACCGGGAACACACGTTCACCGGGCAAAGCGTCCGCAAACGCCTGTCCTACCTGATCTGCGGAGGAGTGTATGCCGATAATACAAAATGCAGCAGCAAGTCGAGCACCATCCAGCCAGTACATTCGTGTAGATGGGGCCTGTCTGGTAGTGGTATCTGTATTACTCACTCTGACACCTTCACAGTAACTGCAGTGAGTTCCTTCATCGACTCCGAGAGAGGCAAGCCAGGATACTTGCCGGTTTGTTCACCAGTCTTGAACCACGCGTTAAACTGTTCTTTATCTTCCGGTGTCACTGCAATTAGAACAATGCGAAAGTCAATGTCTGCGGGCGCTCCTGTATACAGATTTGCTGACCACGGGCCTGCTTTCTGCGACACTGCAGTTTTAGGGTAAATCGCGCCGTTGCTTTCTTCGACCAAAAACAGCGGTCTTTCCGAAAAGTCCTGTTTGGTTTCACCATTAACCGAGTAATTTCGTGAGATAGTGCGGTTGTGTTGCGGAGCGTGAATCGTGGCGAACTCGGTATCGGCATCGATGCTTGAAAACGGCACAAATGCCTTAATGAGCAGCGTTAGCGCCCATGCGAATAGCACGGGAAATATCGCGACCAACAACAAAAATCCATTGTTGGATATCGCAGGTTTGGTGTTCGGGTATTCGTCTACGTACTCCATGTAACTACCGCTCTGTTAGTTCAATGTCTGTGCTTTTTCAGCGTACCTTGCCCGGGGCTAATGATTTCCAAGTGCCGCGCTTTTTTTAATTTCACAGATCTCACATTCAGAGATTCTTTCCAGAGGTGCATTCTGTGCCATTCGCTCCTTCTTCAGTTTGTGCTCTTCTAAAACATCAGACTTGATAGCAAGCGGCTTTGCACATCCATCGCAGTGGTTAAATAGCGGGCCATATTTTTTGTACAAAAGACCACTCATGATTACACCGTTTGTGTTGGCAGTGGTCACATCGTTGTAACCGGCACCAGATTCATAAACGCCGGAATACCAACCACCCTCAGGGTCATACGCACTACTAACACTTGACATTAACACCTGGCTGTACGGATCTTCCGGAAATAACAGCGCCATTGAAATTGCTGCTTTGGTCGAGGTAGCCTTCAGGTGATCATAGTCTTCACCTGAACTATTGGTGGTACTAAATTTTAAGCCGGCGTTGTAGATTGAGTTATACAAGAAGTACGGCTTTCTATCGATGTTATCTTCTGAAATTGCAGTCACAATGCCTGTTTCCTGCCAGCGTTTTTTCTGCACATCAAAAATGTTTTTCAGAAGCTGTCGATTGTCATCGTCAATGCCAAGTTCCATCGCATCCATCGCGTATGACTCGGTTACAACGTAGTTGTTAGCATAAAACTCCCTAGGATCACGGCTGTCGTAGGCGATGTCGACTCCAAGGATAGATGTGTTACTGCGAAATTTATTACTGTAACTTCTTGAAGTTTCTACACTGAAACCGACCCGGTCGAATATTTTCCCCGCGTACTGTTCGTATCCGAGGCGGCCTTCCTGACGCGGATGGACGATGTTCTCGTCTTTTTTGTCTCGCGCCATTCCGTACATCTCTTCATTCATGATGAGTCGACTGTAGTCCCAGCGCGAGAGCACGGCGTTAACCGGGGAGTAATATTTTGGGTGCATGCACTGGAGTGTATTCATCCATGAGATTAACCGCGCCAGATCCAGCACTGAAACGCCAATACCCAGTGGTTGTTCTTTGTTTCCGTAGTCCACCATCTTGCGGGTTTTGGTGTTATACACCTTGTTTGGAGCGGCCTCATCGAACAGGTCAATAGTGGCCATCGTTTCCAACAGCGCCATCATTGAATCGTCAAATTCTTTTTGCGAAATGATATCGAAATCACGTGCGGCAATATAGGCCGCCAGTGCTGACCCTGTGTCCCACATGGTGGTTGAAGGGTACTTGTTTACCGCGTTAACCAGACCGGTTTCCGGGTTATAGTTATTTTCGAAGTATTTCCAGGCGATATTGGCGATTTCCATGTCTTCTTCGCACAGCTCACCGGAGCCGACGGCACACATGTTTTTCTCTTGTTTCATCAGGCAGTTCAATTGGTCACCGTTGCCACTCATGCTATCGGAGCACGAGTATTTATCAACGGCTGAATGTTGAGCAATTGCCGAAGGAGAGCTCATCGCAGCGCCAATTTTTGGCGCGTCCTGTTCCACGCCGTTGATGAAAAACCATGCGACTGCACCACCCGCCACAACGGCAACAGCAGTTTCCGCAAGGCTTGACTTCAGTTTGTTGACAACACCTGACACTGAGGCAGCAACCATGGGAGTGGTTTTTCTTTCGGAGTTTTCTTCCGCTTCAGATTCTTGTTGTATTTCTTTTTCGTTAGTCACTTGTGTGTGTCCCTACTACTTTTTAGTGTCGAGAGTTGCCAGTGTTTGTTTGAGTACGTTGTAGATCGGCATCACAGAACTGCTCGTATCGCCCGATTTCCATTTGGAAGCCACAGAATCGATTGGTCCCATCAATCCTTGCAGCTGGGCTTTTACAGATTCATGTTGAGTGCTGGTTTTCCATATGGCTTTTTTGGTACCGAGAAGTGTTTCAGCGGCAGCAGCGCCATCGTTAGCTTTATCAAGCTCTGCTTCCAGCACTTGCTGGTACGCGCCTTTGAGATCTTTCAGGTGAGTCAGGCTTTTGATTTGCGCTTTGAGCTTTCCGGTTTCAGCTTTGAGGTTGGTCAGCTGTTGCGGATCTACCTTTGGTTTGGCGTTACTCTCTTTAAAGCTTGCCAGTACCTCCTGGTAACCGGACTGTTGCTCAGTCTCGAGGGTTCCAAGACGGTCTTTGAGCAGCTGGTAGTTTGAGTCGATTTTTCCGGACAGGGAGCGCTCAATAGCCACCACCTGATTAGACGTAGTAACCAGCGTAACTGCTAGCCATGCAACCAGAATAAAGGTTGCGACGCTAAATATTTTATTGGTCATTTGAAGTGTCGTTGCCGCCGCAATTGAAACCATGGCCGGTTACCTCCGGGCACATAACGTTAAAAAGTGCGCAGTTTCCACTCGAGGTAACACAGACCTGCCGAGGTATGTATCGTCACAACAAGGGATTTCTTGCGTCCTTTTGTGAACTCGATCAGCGGCGGTGTTCGCGACTTATTTCGGCTGGATGCACACTGATGTTTTCTATTGTGTGGCTGGCGTGCATGACTTTGATTCTTATATATTTATATTCAAAGCACACTGTTTAACTGTTGAACTTCTACGCAGGCTGTTCTGGTAGTTTCAATCGTCTATGTTGCAGGCTTTCCCCAGCCCCCGCCGCCCGGGGTGAGCATGTCGAATGAGTCTCCTGCGGCCAGCTCACATTCATCGTCGCCGCGAAGCGGAGTTTTTTCGCCGTGTGTGTTGATTATTGCGCTTTCTCCAACTGCGCCATCTTGTGCACCGTGGCGGCCAGCCGGCCGGGTGATTCTGTGTGAGGCAAGTGTGGTGACGGTGACCGGCTGCAGGAATTTAATCCGCCGATGTATGCCTTCTCCACCGTTCCATTGCCCGAGCCCAGCGGAGTCGTTGCGAATCGCGAACGTTTCAATCATTACAGGAAAACGCGTTTCAAGCACTTCGGGGTCAGTCATGCGTGTGTTAGTCATGTGTGCGTGGACGGCACTCTTGCCGCTAAACCCCGGTCCTGCCCCCGTGCCACCGGCGATGGTTTCGTAGTTCTGAAAGTCTTCGTTGCCCCATACAAAGTTATTCATGGTGCCTTGCGAGCCTGCCATCACATCAAGCGCCGCAAACAGACATTCCGCAATAGACTGACTTACTTCGGTATTGCCGGAAATAACGGCTGCCGGATACACCGGGTTGATCATCGATTGTTCCGGTGCAATTATTTTGAGCGGTTTAAGGCAACCTTCATTTAACGGAATATTGTTGCCAACCAGGGTTCTGAAAACGTACAGAACTACCGCGTGGCAAACGGCAAGTGGTGCATTGTAGTTGCCTGCTTGTTGTGGTGACGTACCGGTGAAATCAATAGTCGCCTGCCGGTTGACTTTGTCGACAGTAACGCTTGCGTTGATCTGTGCGCCGCTATCCATTTTGTAGCTGTACGAACCGTCTTTCAGGTTATCAATCACGTTGCGCACAGAAGCCTCGGCGTTGTGCTGCACGTGATCCATGTAAGCCTGTACTACATCGAGTCCAAACTGATCGATCATTTTGTGAACCGCTTCAATGCCGGTGGTATTGGCCGCAATCTGTGCTTCGATGTCCGCCATGTTTTCATCAATGTTGCGACAGGGGTAGCGGCCGGAGGCCAGAAGCGCTCGGGTGGCTTCGCGTCGCAGTGAGCCGCGCTCAACGAGTTTGAAGTTATCTATAACAACCCCTTCCTCCTCGATATGCGTGCTGTCAGGGGGGGCCGAACCCGGTGTTCTGCCACCAATGTCAGCATGGTGTCCGCGAGAACCCACGTAGAAAATTATCTCTGTACCTTTGCGATCAAACACTGGCGTAATCACAGTGACATCTGGCAGGTGCGTACCACCGCGGTAAGGCGCGTTTAGCATGTAGCTGTCACCGGCTTGCATTTGCCCCTGATTAAGGCGCGCAATGGTGCGTACACTTTCACTCATTGATCCAAGATGTACCGGCACATGAGGGGCGTTGGCGACCAGGTTGCCTTTGCTGTCGAACAACGCGCAACTGAAATCCAGGCGTTCTTTAATATTGACCGAGTAAGCCGTATTAGCCAGGGTTGAACCCATTTGCTCTGCGATAGACATAAACAGGTTATTAAACACTTCAAGCATAATCGGGTCTGCGCTGGTGCCTATTGCGGTCTCGCGTGCCAGCGGCTCCGGTCTGCTCAGGACCAGATTACCCACCGCATCAACACAACCTTGCCAACCGGGTTCAATGACGGTGGTTGCAGTGCTTTCGGAAATGATTGCCGGGCCATCAATCGTTTTACCCGCTGCAATGTTGTCACGCTGGTACATCGGCACTTCACACGCATTGCCTGCTGCGACCATCACAACGTTAGCTTTGGTGTTAGTTGAAGAAGTTTGTGTTGCGATACCCGTTGTATTGGCCCGGTCTTCGTGAGGATGAGTCTGGCCAATCGCCTCAACACTCAACATATCGAATACAGGCTGCCTTTCATCGGCACTGAAACCGAATTGTGTTTTGTGCGCGTGCTCAAAATCTCTGACCATTTGATCTGCGTTGCTATAGTCGACAGCGACAGTTTGATGAGAGCCCGGATACTTTAAGTGAGCCTGACGGATTGTTTGAATGTTGCTGTTGTCTATGCCCTGGCTGACAATTTCAGCCGTTGCAGTTGCTTCCAGTTCATTGAGTAAGTTAAGTGCGTTAGCAGCTTCTGACAACGGGTGTTGGAACTGCGCTTCCTGTAAAACACGTATGTCGGCCATGCCAATGCCATAGGCGGATAGCACCCCCGCAAACGGATGAAGAAAAACCCGTTCCATGCCTAGTGCATCTGCCACGCGGCAGGCATGTTGTCCCCCGGCGCCACCGAAACAGTTGAGGGTGTAGCGGGTGACATCGTAACCACGCTGTACAGAAATTTTCTTAATCGCGTTGGCCATATTCTCAACAGCAATTCGCAGGAAACCCTCAGCGGTTTGTTCCGGTGTCAGTGGCGTTGCATTGGTGCTTGTTGCGATCTCGTTTGCCAGTTCCGAGAACTTCTGTCGCACAATGTCTTCATCGAGCGGTTGATCTGCATTGGGACCGAAGACCTCTGGAAAATGATCTGCGTGAATTCTGCCTAAAAGAACATTGCAGTCGGTGACGGTTAAGGGTCCGCCGCGTCGATAGCAAGCGGGACCCGGATTGGCGCCGGCACTGTCCGGCCCGACCTGATAGCGGCCGTCTCGAAACGAAAGGATAGATCCGCCACCTGCGGCAACGGTATGGATGTTCATCATTGGTGCACGCATACGAACACCTGCGACTTCGGTGTCGAATGAACGTTCGAGTTCACCGGCAAAGTGACAGACATCGGTAGAGGTTCCGCCCATATCAAAACCGATCTGGTGATCAAACCCGGCTGACTGACCGGTCTTTACCATACCGACAACGCCACCAGCCGGACCAGACAAAATAGAATTTCGACCTTGAAAATATGCAGCATCGGTCAATCCGCCGTTGGACTGCATAAAATAAAGTTTACCGCTTGTATCAGTGGAAAAATCCAATGCATTGGCAACTTGCTCAATGTACCGACGCAATATCGGTGAAAGGTACGCATCGACGACGGTGGTGTCGCCGCGGCTGACCAGTTTGATCAGGCGAGATGTTTCATGACTGGTGGATACCTGTGTGTAGCCGATCTCTTTGGCAATTTCTGCGAGTGTTATTTCATGCTGCGGATTCAGATAGGCATGCATCAATGCAATCGCAACACTGCGGAATCCCTTTTCGTAACCTTGTTGCAGTGCCAGTCTGGATCGTTCGAGATTGAGCGGTGTTAACACGGAGCCATCGGCGTTAAGACGTTCAGGCACTTCACGGGCTTCACTATATAAAAGTTCTGGCAGAACGATCTCGAGTTCAAACAGCTCCGGTCGGTTCTGATAGCCGATTCTTAATAGATCTTTAAAGCCTGCTGTAATTAACAATAGCGTTGGTACGCCTTTGCGTTCAAGTAATGCGTTGGTTGCGACTGTGGTGCCCATCTTTACACAGTCGAGCTGATCAAAAGGAAAGGGATGTTCGGGTGTCAGGTTCAGAATTTGTCTGATGCCGTGTACCGCAGCATCGACGTATTGTTCCGGGTTTTCGGAAAGTAATTTAAAAGTACTTAGCTCACCATCAGGGTGCCTTGCGACGATGTCTGTAAAGGTGCCGCCTCTATCAACCCAAAACTGCCACACAATGTTATCCCCGCGGTATCTGAACTATGTAGTGCAGGCACTGTGGCGGTAAATCCGGTACACGTCAAGAAGCTGCAGACCGCAATGTGTGCTGTCGTGAACCATCGACTGACATTGGCTTTGGTAGCGCGCTATTCCGTCGGCAAGTTAAACGAAATGCGACATTTGGCAAAACCGGATCTCGTCGTCGTGAGATTAATCGATTACTGTTCTGCCACCGTTGATATGTGCCACGCCTTTGAATGCGCACCCCTCAAATATGTTGCTGGTCAATGCCTACTGTTTTTTGTCGATGGCGCTGTGGGCTTTTGCATTCCCGATTGCCGATGTTCTGCTTGATACATGGGGCGCGTTGTCACTCGCTTTTGCAAGGCAGCTTATTGCGTTGCTGACACTACTGATTGTATGGTGGCATGTTGAGGGGAATGTAGCGCTCACTGCAGCTCCGTGGTGGCGCGGGATGTTTATCGGCGGGTTGGGGTTTGGGGTGGGAGCTCCGTTACTGCTTTATGGCCAGAGCCTGTCAGATCCAGTTACACCGGCACTGGCTGCGGCCATGATGCCGGTCGCAGCAGCCCTGCTTGAAGTGCTGTTGGATCAACGCAAAATGTCCTTTACGTTATGGGCAGGTATTACGTTAGCGCTGTGCGGCGGCCTACTCGCCAGTGGTGCCCGGTTGTCGGATAGTGCATTTGGCTTGGGTACGCTGCTGTGTTTGTTTTCAGTTTTTCTATTTGCCTGGGCTTCCAGAGAAACCACAAAGAAATGCCATGGCGTTAGTGCTATCGGTCAGTCCACGATAACCCTGGCCGGTGCGGCACTCGTGCTTGGCGTCTCTAGCGTTATTGCTTTAGTCATGGAATTCCCCGGTGTTGCTGTCGGTGCCTTTGATCTGCAGAGCATTGTACTCCTTGTGTTTAGTGGTGCTGTGTCACTTGGGATATCACAGCTGTTGTGGCTGTGGTGTGTTGGCAAAATCGGTGTATTTCTGGCCTCCATCCATATGAACGCCGTGCCGTTTTATGTCATGGTCATAATGGTGTTGGTGCTGGGGAGTTCCTGGAGCTGGACACAATCCTTTGGTGTGGCACTGGTGGCTTGTGGTGTATTAACCACTCAACTCGCAACGTCACGGCGTCACCTGCGGGTGTAGTGACTTGCTCTTTGTGGGCGTACCAAAGACCCCGGATCGCAATTTGCCGGGGGTGGGTTGCCAGTCTGTTCGGAACGATAGATTTACGTAACGGACACAATGTGTGAAAGATTTCGCTTAAAGTCTGTGACGAGCTAGACGTTACACAGTTGATCGCAGAAGTATGGCGGCTGTATTCAAATAGATCAACCTGTTGATAACAATAATAAAATGACTGAATCAGTGGTGGAAAATTCATCTGGTAAACGGCCGCGTTGCGTGGTGCCTTTGGCGTTTCCGGCAGGTGCACAGAGTCGCGAAACCCTGTGCACAGCAGTGCTTGAGTCTGTAGAGCAGGGCATCATTGTCTGGTCTGCGGAAGGCTATTGCGAATTCGTCAATAGTCGTTACCGTGAAATGCTGGGGCAGGGCGACGATTACCTGCACGAGGGGATGCATCGCGGGGTCTACTTTCAGAAAATGGTAGAGCGCGGTGAGATTAAGCCTGAAGTTGTGGCCGGAATAGAGGCGGACCTGAATAAACATGTGCCGTTTAGCCTGGAACGCAAACTCGGAACCGGTGTAGAGATCGCGGTTTATATCAGGCCCATGGAATCCGGCGGGCATGTTGTTTCCTACACAGACATCACAGAGTCAAAGAAGAATCAGAAGATGCTGTCCGAAACCATTGAGCGGGCAGAACGTGCAGAGCAGCAGGCGCGCGAAGCGTTAAAGCTGGAGCGCATCAGGCAGACAGAGACTCAAGCGCTTGCAGAACTCGGTGACTGGCTGCAATGCTGTAAGTCGATCGAAGAGTTATACGAAGTGGTGCGCCAGGCAATGGCGGGTAACTTTCCGCAGTCTCGTGGTCAGTTGTTTATTTACAGTAACTCCCGTGATGTTCTTGACGGCGCGGTGACCTGGGGTGGTGAAGCGTTGACCAGGAATATTCAACCGCACGACTGCTGGGGGTTGCGGCGCGGCAGAACATTCCGTTTCGGGGAGGGTGTTGTGAACTTCCCGTGTGCGCACATTACCGGAAGCCCGCAATGTACAGAAGAGCATGTCACACCTGATAGCTATTTGTGTTTACCTATTATTGCCCAGGGCGACACGGTCGGGATGTTGAACATAGCAATGCCAGGTAACCACCAAATCACTGACGCCCAGGTAACTTTTGCACAAAAGTGTGCAGAACAGATCAGTGTTGCGATAGCCAACGTCAAACTACGTGATGAGCTTCATGAGCAATCCACCAAAGATCCTCTAACCGGCCTATACAATAGAAGATACTTTATTGATCGTTGCCGGTCTGCGATGTCTCTTGTGCAAAGAGAAGAGGGTTCGTTGTCATTGATCTCTTTCGATGCAGACAATTTTAAAAGCTACAATGATCAGTATGGACACGATACCGGTGATTATCTATTGTGTACGATCGGGAGTTTGATTGGCCGCTTTTTCGATAATGAAGAAACCTGTTGCAGAATCGGTGGCGAAGAGTTTTCAATTCTGTTGCCAAATGATTCAACAGAGATTGCGCTTAAAAAAGCGGAGGATTTGATTAAGCTGATCGCCGATCATGAGTTTACTTACCGTGAAGCCCGGTTGTCGCAGGTGACAGTGTCCGCGGGTGTGGCGACGTATCCCGAACACACTGATTCTCTTCAGGGCTTATGCAAGGCCGCTGATATGGCAATGTACTCCGCCAAAGAGAAAGGTAAGAACCGCGTTTGCCTGGCAGACACAGGAACGCTGTAGCCGTCGCATTGGGTCATTGCATCAGGCCGTCGCACAAGTACAGTTTGATCTGCTGATTTTTACAGGTAGTCCTGTTATAACCACTGGCAGTGTGTTAGGGGGAGGACGAATGTGACTACGAAAAAATTTCTCAATAATGCCTATGAACTGGACAGTGTTGAGCAAACGCTGGCTTTTTACAAAAAGTGGGCAGACTCCTACGATGAAGAAATCACTGACAACGGCTATGCATCACCGTTGCGTACTGCAGAAGCGCTGCTTGCGTGTAACCCGCAGCTGAACAGTCCTGTGCTTGATATCGGATGTGGTACCGGTATGTCCGGTTTGTTTCTTCAGCACGCAGGTTTTACAGAATTGCATGGATCTGACTTTTCAGCACAAATGCTGGCGCTGGCGAAAGAAAAGGGCCTTTACCATAGTCTGCATCAGGCTGATCTCAACGATCCGTTTGATTTTATAACAAGGCAATATCATACCGTGACGGCCATCGGTGTCATGGCGCCAGGACACGCCGGACCTCAATTAATTGAAAGTGTACTGGCACTCATGGAACCCGGCGGGTTATTTGGCTTTTCGATGAATGATCACACGCTTGAAGACCCGGGTTATCAGGCTGAGATTGATCGATTAATTAAAGCGCGACAAATCAGAGTCAGGTGGTCTGAGTATGGTGATCACCTGCCGCAGATAACGTTAAACTCGATAATTATGGTGATTGAAAAGCTTGCGTAGCACTACGTTACAAATGCTGCTGCAGAAAAGTAATGACTGACCGGGTAACCGCATCGTTGTTTTCGGGCGCAAGAATATCGCCGACAATCACATGCTGACTTGCCCCTTCGGGTTGCACAATTTCCATTGATTGCTTAGGTTCAGGCAGCTGATTGTAGAAATCTGCAATATTGGCCACGCTAACGGTATCGTCGTGTTTTGACCAGGTAATGTGCGTTGGCACTTTGCAGTGCACCGCCGGGTAATTTTTGATAAGTCTGACCAGGCCCATCATTGGCAGTAGTGCCGTGACCGGGTATTTGCAGGTCCAGAACTTACCGTGTGCTTCGCTGATCGGTGTGCTTTCACGGTACTCGCCTTCGATTTTTCTGGCCAGCTGCGCACCCCACGGGTACAGCAATAAACCGGCTCTTGAGTCTGCAACACCAAAATTAGGTGAGAAAAACACCATGGCTGCAATATTTTTAGACAGCGCTGGTTGATTAGCAGCCCACCAACCAAGGGTGGCTCCTGTGGAACAACCAATCACAACGGTACGTTTGCCAATTCTTGCGGCAATTGCCATGGCTTCTGCGGCATCATTGACCCATCGGTTCACTGAGCCGTCTAACATTGCATCAGTGCCCCGGCCGTTACCGGCGAGCCGTGCATAGTAGATGTTACTGCCAAAATGGCTGGCGATAGTGTCTGGTACCGGGGCAGATTCCTGTCGGGTTGCTGAAAATCCGTGCAGATAAACAAAGGCCAGATCGGTTTGCCGCTGATCGCTGTTAGCCCAGACGATTTTCTTTTCGGCGCCCGGAGTAATGTCGTTAAAGCGTGCTTCGGTTGATTTCAGGTGATTGTCGATGTCTTCCGGCAGTGAAGGCACAGTAAAACGGGCATCAAGCGAAACCCGCGGGCCTACCAGAAATGCCAGCACAAGTGCTATGCAAATCACAATAAGTGTAATAGCCAGAATGGTGATCACCGATTTTGAGTCAAGAAATTAACGCTGCTGCCGTCACAATGCCATCGTTGGAATTGGGTCTAAACCGATCGTCGGTTAGACCGTTACAATATACAGGAAACCAAGATGTCTGATTCCGTCCGCAGGGGCGGTACAGTGAGCGGGCCAGCGCCACTAGAAAAAAATCCTGACGTAGTAGCATTGAGCAGTGCTCGATGCGCAGACACGCGTCACGATGCTGGTTTCGACAACACTGCACCACCTGAAATAGAAAACGGGAAGGAACCCGAATTGAGTATAGCTGTAGCGCGTGCCGCGCTTTCAAACGCGCTGAAGAGTCAGCGCAACCTGGAAGCCCGCCTGGAAAAAGTTTGTAGTCGTTTGCTGATTGCCGGTGAGCAGATCCCGTCGCTGGATCAGGATGATTTTTCGATGTTGCAGGAGGCATATATGAATGCCTCAATTGCTGCCAGCGTCGCCACTGAGAAAACACTGATCTGGCGCGCCAGAGTTGATCGTCTGGCGACAAGATCGCGGCTACAGTCCCACGATAAGATGACTCACCGTAATCCCGATGACGGTTATCAAAATGATGACTATCTGATGGCAGCGTAGCCCGCCGCTTCAATTTGTGGTGATTACTGCGCCCGCCGGTACTCAGGCCAGTCTGCAGGTGAACTGCCGAGCAGTGTTACCCATTGGTTTACCGCAGAAGATAACGCGCTGTTTGTCTTAAAAGAAAAGTCGTAAATCATGCGCTTGTCTGTGGGCAAATGTCGTGTCAGCAGATAAGGCCCCTTATCTGACCCTCCAATACGCTGCTCAGCCTGGGCAGTGATATCAATCGCCTCGTATTCAGTAATCATTTCAATGCAGTTTGCGCCTGCATTGTCATTTGGTACCGGCCACACAGTGACCGTCAGTGGCTGCGCCGGGACGTCTTCCACATCCACCGTGGTGAAGTTTTCCATCAACGCTTTGCAAATTGCCAGATCACGGTTCGAACTGCGGTTGGTCAGGTGCACCACTGCAATGTTGCTCGCATCTTGAGGAAACTGTTCGATGGGTGCGACGATCAGGTAGTTGCCACTGCTGGACACAGGTGCCGATTCTTTGGCAACCGGTTGCGGAGCTGGCGTGGTTGTCGATTCAGCTGACGCCGGTGGTGGCGTTGGTTGCGGTAACGGTTCCGCCTGCGTGTCGGCCGGAATCCCGGAAGGTACCACAATGCCCGGATCAGACAGCGGCTCGTCGAAGAAAGCGCAACCGGTTGCAAGGCTGGTAAGGGCGATACTTGCTAACAAGCGATGAAAAATCATAGTTAATAATCTCCTGACATTCATACGCTCAAGTATACAGAGTCTGCATTGATCTGGCCGGATGCCTGGCGGTTACAGGCTGGAAGTCTGGCGGATGTCTGGCGGAAGTCTGGCGGTTTTGTGAATTCGCGTGTTTGTCTCTCAAAGCTGAAGCGTGGCCGTACAGGAAAACCCGGCAAGGTCGATGAAGTGACATGGCAGGTAATTTTTATTTTGTTCACACGAGCCGGGGACGTCTGGTTGTGTTGCAAATTGAAACCCGTTAATGTTCGCGATCAACTAATTATTTTAGTAATCTTGCAGGAGAGCTAAATGTCCATAAGCACCGCGCTTGCGTTCGGTGACCGTATAGATTTGTCTATATACGGTATACAAAGCGCTACCGACATAGTACACAACCCGTCCTTTGAAACCCTTTTTGCGGAAGAAACCCGTACAGACCTTGAAGGGTTTGAACGCGCCGTAGTCACCGACCTGGGTGCTGTTGCAGTCGACACCGGAGAATTCACCGGTCGCTCACCAAAAGACAAGTACATCGTAAAGGACGATGAAACCCGTGATAATTTGTGGTGGTCTGATCAGGGTAAAAACGATAACAAAGCAATCGACCAGACAGTCTGGAACGATCTCAAGCAGGCGGTAACCGAGCAACTTTCTGGCAAACGTCTTTTTGTTGTTGATACTTTCTGCGGTGCAAACGCTGATACTCGCCTCTCGGTACGGTTTATTTGCGAAGTTGCATGGCAGGCGCACTTTGTTAAAAACATGTTTATCAGACCTACCGATGACGAGCTTGCTACTTACGAGCCGGATTTCGTTGTGATGAACGGTGCTAAAACCACTAACACCTCGTGGCAGGAGCACGGCTTGAATTCTGAAAATTTTATCGCCTTCAACCTCACCGAAAAAATACAATTGATTGGTGGCACCTGGTACGGCGGTGAAATGAAAAAAGGTATGTTCGCGCTAATGAACTACCTGCTGCCACAACGTGGCATCGCATCAATGCACTGTTCTGCCAATGTTGGTAAAGAAGGTGATGTCGCAGTGTTTTTTGGACTCTCCGGTACAGGTAAAACGACACTCTCTGCAGATCCCAAACGTTTGTTGCTGGGTGATGATGAGCATGGTTGGGATGATGACGGCGTATTTAATTTTGAAGGGGGCTGCTACGCCAAGACGATTCGTTTAAGCGAAGAAGCTGAACCGGACATCTTTGGCGCAATTCGTCGTGATGCGTTGTTGGAGAATGTGGTTGTCAGAGCTGACGGATCCATTGATTTTGACGATGGTTCAAAGACTGAAAATGCTCGTGTGTCTTACCCGATCGATCACATTGAACATATTGTAAAGCCGGTTTCCAAAGCCGGGCACGCCAATAAGGTTATCTTTTTGTCTGCTGATGCATTCGGGGTATTGCCACCGGTATCACGTCTCACACCAGAGCAAACGAAGTATCACTTTCTGTCTGGCTTTACTGCCAAGCTTGCCGGCACCGAGCGGGGTATAACCGAGCCGACTCCTACTTTCTCTGCATGCTTCGGTGCCGCGTTTTTAACGCTGCACCCGACTCGCTATGGTCAGGAACTGGTTAAGCGGATGGAAGCTTCGGGTGCCACTGCTTATCTGGTAAACACTGGCTGGAACGGAACCGGTGAGCGTATCTCGATTAAAGATACCCGCGCGATCATCGATGCCATTCTGAATGGCGATCTTGACGCTGCTGAAACCGCTAACGTACCGGTGTTTAATCTTGCGGTGCCAGTTTCTCTGCCGGGTGTCAGTGATGGCATTCTCGACCCGCGTCAGACTTACGCTGATGCATCCGAGTGGGATAAGCGCGCCAAAGACCTTGCTGCACAGTTTATCGATAACTTTGCCAAATACACTGACAATGCAGAAGGTGCGGCGTTGGTGTCTGCAGGTCCGCAGCTCTAAAAAGAAGTGCCAGCGCTGTAAAGTTACAG
Organism: uncultured Granulosicoccaceae bacterium; assembly: GCA_937931165.1. Lineage (GTDB taxonomy): Bacteria > Pseudomonadota > Gammaproteobacteria > Granulosicoccales > Granulosicoccaceae. The sequence goes on along the minus strand of CALHCI010000125.1, from coordinate 25,238 downwards.
CGTTAAAACCAAAAAAACCGCAAATCACGATTTGCGGTTTTTTTTTGTTCGTCGTATAAGCGTTCGAAGGGGTAAGCTTCAGAGGCGGTTTAAACCTAAACCTAAGAACTGATGAGCGGTTTGACGTGTTAGCGGAAGCCTGAACGATCTAGCCGTGCAGATATTCGTGAGGCTTCGTTAGACCCTTCCGGCGCTGATCGTAAGGCGAGTCGCAGCTGACTGATTGCTTCCCGGTTTTCATCAAGCAGGAAAAAATGATCCGCCATGGCTTCGTAAGATGCCGCGGTTTGTCCTTGTTGTCTGAGTACGTTTGAATATTTTTTGAACGCATCTGGCGATGGATCAGCCGCCGCACGAATATAAGACTGAATAACCCGCTCGGCACGTGCGCTGCGACGTTGACGCAACAGCATCTCCGCATATTGCTCTACCGCAGCGTAGTGATCGGGGTAGATATCGAGTATCGCGCCAAACAGTCTTTCGGCGCGGGCAGTGTCCTGATTGGCAATAGCCACCTGGGCATTTAACAGTCGCACCGTCAGGTTGTGTGGCTGCAAGGAAATGAGCCGCTTTGCAAGCGGCAGACACTGATCATTTTTGCCTTCCTGCATTAACAAAAGAATCTGCCCGTACAATCGTGCTGATTCACTGTTGTTGATATGCCCGTTGGCAAGCGCACGCAGCAGATTCTGCGGATTATTTGAATGCATGACGCGTAGTTTCATCTGGTGCAGTTGAAAATCGGTGGTGTCCTGAATCCCCACCGGATTGGCCAGACGGCTGGAATTGTTGCGCGCTTCGGAAATGCGATTGTTGGTCAGCGGGTGGGTGCGAAGGAATTCCATTTGTTCGGTGGTGTTTAACGCCACTCGGCGTCGTAGCACTTCGAAAAAATCCACCATACTGCGCGGGTTGTAGCCTGCCTCTGACAGCAGTTGTATCCCGATGCGGTCTGCTTCGTACTCGTGGATACGGGTGAAGTTAATTGCAGACTGACGGCTGGCGGCCAGGCCGGTAAGCAATGCAGCCTGACCGGCCTGCGCTGATTGCTGGCTCAACAGAATGGCGGCAATGATCGCCGCGGCAGTTTTGTAGCCGGTATTGCCTTGTGAAGCGTAGAGTCTGGCAATGTGTCGTTGAGTCACATGCGCGGTTTCGTGCGCGATCACACTGGCAAGTTCGGCTTCATTGTTGGCCGCAGTGATCAAGCCACTGTTAATCCCGATATATCCACCAGGCAGAGCGAAGGCGTTGATTTCCGGGTTTCGCACCACAAAAAAAGTGAAGTCTTTGGCGTTCAGATCGGGGCGGCCGGCAACCAGTCGCTCACCGATAGACTGAATGTATTCGTTGATTTCGGTGTCTGTCACCAGATCGAGGTACTGGCGAATCTTGCGCATGTAACCCTGACCGATATTTTTTTCATCGCTGGGTGACATCACCAGGTCGGCGGGCTCCCCCATTTGCGGGAGATTCAGTCTGTCATTGCCAACGGCAACCGGCGCCGTGCCAAGGGAAGTCCCCAGCAACGCGAAGGAAATTGCGTAGGTTAGCAAGTGCTTTTTCATTGACTTCAACAGTAACCTCAATCCGAAGATGGGCTCATTAGTGACTAACTAACGGCCGCAATGAGAAAAATCGTACCTGATAAACGGGTCTGGTAGTAGCGTTCTGCGTTACCAGTTAATCGTTAATACAAGGTGTGACCCGTTTCGAAGTCTTGCGCTGATCGTCAGATAGGGGTGTGACGGCACTGGACGCTGGTGTTGGTAAATGTCATATTTAGGGTTGGTGCGTACTCAGCGCCAGAACCTTCGTTAATTCCAAGCGAAATATACCGCAGCCCCGCAAACCCGGGCAGCGAGTAATGCAGAACCCGTTGTTACCAGAGTCCGAAAGTAAAGGTGTGCGGGTCGCGAGTAAATAATCCCCTACGCATAGCTGCTTCTCTTCCGGGAAGTATCAATGCATTTAAATACAAATTAACTGAAGAACAGGTGAACAACAGTGGAATTATCCGGAGGCGAGATAATTATCCAGTCCCTCAAAGATGAGGGAGTCGAGTACGTTTTTGGTTACCCGGGTGGTGCGGTATTGCATATTTATGATGCGATATTTCGCCAGCAGGACGTCAAACATATTCTGGTGCGCCACGAGCAGGGTGCAACGCATATGGCCGATGGCTACTCCCGTGCCACCGGTAAGCCGGGTGTGGTGCTGGTGACTTCGGGGCCGGGTGCAACCAATGCGATCACGGGTATTGCCACAGCACACCTCGACTCTATCCCGCTGGTGGTGATCACCGGCCAGGTGACGTCGAAATTTATCGGTACCGATGCGTTTCAGGAAGTGGATGCCATTGGCTGTACCCGGCCGTGCGTCAAACATAACTTCATGGTCAAAAGCGTCGATGAAATTGCCACAGTAATGCGCAAGGCTTTTTATGTCGCGACAACCGGCAGACCTGGTCCGGTGGTGGTCGATATTCCAAAAGACTTCACTGCGCCGAATATCAAAATCCCGTACGAGTATCCGAGTGAAGTGTCTATGCGCTCTTATGTACCCGTGAGTGGCGGGCACAGTGGTCAGGTTCGCAAGGCGGTTGAATTACTGGCGCAAGCCAAACGCCCGATGATCTACACCGGCGGTGGTGTCATTATGAGTGGTGCCGAGCAAGAGCTCATCAGCCTGACGCGGGAGCTCGGCTACCCGATCACCAATACTCTGATGGGGCTGGGTGCTTATCCGTCCGGTGACAAACAGTTCATTGGCATGCTCGGTATGCACGGCACCTACGAAGCCAACCTGGCCATGCACAATTGCGATGTGCTGCTGGCGGTTGGTGCGCGCTTCGACGATCGCGTCACCGGTGAGATCGCGCACTTCTGTCCTGACGCCAAGATCATCCATGTTGATATTGACCCGGCATCAATCTCGAAAAATGTCAGTGTTGATGTGCCAATTGTCGGAGATGTAAAAAAAGTACTGGCACGCATGCTTGAGTTGTTGGCAGAAGACAGTCGTCGCGCCAACCCTGAAGATATCGCTACCTGGTGGAAGCAGATTGGTGCCTGGCAGGGTCGCAAAAGTCTCGCTTACGAAAAAAGCAACAGCGTTATCAAACCGCAGTCTGTGGTTGAGAAACTTTGGGAAGTCACCAATGGTGATGCCTACGTGACATCAGATGTCGGGCAGCACCAGATGTGGGCTGCGCAATACTATGGCTTTAACAAGCCCCGTCGCTGGATTAACTCGGGTGGTCTCGGCACCATGGGATTCGGCCTGCCGGCGGCACTCGGTGTGAAGATGGCCTACCCTGATGCAGATGTTGCGTGTGTGACCGGGGAAGCCAGTATTCAGATGTGCCTGCAGGAGCTTTCTACAGCCATGCAGTATCACCTGCCGGTCAAGGTGATTAACCTGAACAATCGTTATCTCGGCATGGTTCGTCAGTGGCAGGAGTTTCAGTACGAAGGTCGCTACTCCAGTTCCTACGTCGATGCGTTGCCAGACTTCGTCAAGCTTGCCGAGTCATATGGCCATGTGGGTATGAAAATAGAAAGCCCCGGCGATGTCGATGGTGCCATGCGTGAAGCGTTTGCGATGAAAGATCGACTCGTGTTTATGGACTTCATTACCGATGATACTGAAAACGTTTACCCGATGATTGAAGCGGGTAAAGGGCATCAGGAAATGCGTATGCACCCTAAAGCAGAGGAGCTCGCCTGATGAAAGAAAACCGACATATCATCTCACTGCTGCTTGAAAACGAATCTGGCGCTTTGTCTCGTGTGGCCGGTCTGTTCAGTATGCGTGGTTACAATATTGAGTCATTGACAGTCGCACCGACCAACGACCCTACACTGTCCCGCGCCACCCTGGTAACCACGGGTGATGATCGCACCATCGAGCAGATTACCAAGCAGCTTAACAAGCTTGTCGATATAGTCCGTCTTGTCGACCTCACCGAAGCAGCCCACGTCGCACGTGAAATGATGCTGATCAAAGTGCGTGCTACCGGGCCGCAACGAGAAGAGATTAAACGCCTGACCGATATTTTTCGCAGCAAGATCATTGATGTTACGGAATCAACCTACATTATCGAACTCACCGGTGACAGCGACAAGCTCGATGCTTTCGTGAAAAGCGTAGGTGATGACCTTATACTGGAAGTGGTCAGATCCGGTGTAACCGGAATCGCACGTGGAGAAAGAGGCCTGAAGGTCTGATCCGCTTTTGAGGTCCTGCCACCCGTTTGTAATCGCATGGGTGGTTCGATGTTCTGGTCGCGGAGGCTCCGCTAAAAAAAACGGGTTCGTGGGCTGTGGCTTGGCGCACGACTCGCTCGTCAACAGATTACCGCTCCCTATGGGGCACAACGGCTGGTCGCAGGTAGTGAGACGACTAGCCCAAGGCAACGATGAACGAACAGATCAGTCAGTCACCGTCACCAGCCGGCAATAGCGGCACCGGTAACGGAGGCCAGAAAAAGCGCAGAAGTATTTATCTGCTGCCAAACCTGTTTACCACAGCGGCTTTGTTTGCGGGCTTTTATGCCGTTATTGCCGCCATCAATAATCATTTTGATGATGCGGCCATTGCCGTACTGGTGGCCATGGTGCTCGACGGCCTGGACGGTCGTATCGCGCGAATGACTAATACCTCCAGTGAATTCGGCGCCGAGTACGACAGCATGTCAGACATGGTGTCATTCGGTGTAGCGCCGTCACTTATCATGTATGAATGGTCGTTGCACAACATTGCACGGCAGGGCCTGGGTCAGGTCGGCTGGGTGGTAGCGTTTCTGTTCGCTGCCTGCGCGGCATTGCGTCTGGCACGTTTTAATGTGCAAATCGGTTTGGTAGATAAAAAGTTCTTTATCGGCCTGGCCAGTCCGGCGGCAGCGGCATTAATGGTGTGCACCGTATGGGTATTTCACGACTCCGGCTATACCGGCAGTCAGATGTCGTACCTTGCACTGATCGTTACCGTGATATCGGCTTTGCTCATGGTCAGCAATTTTCGCTATTACAGCTTTAAAGAAATCGGTGCCAACCATCGCGTACCGTTTTTCGTCTTGCTTGGTCTGGTATTTATTTTTGTGTTCACCTCACTTGATCCGCCAAAGGTACTGTTTACCGGATTTTTGTTGTATGCGTTTTCAGGGCCGGTGTTTGAAGCGTGGCGCTGGAAGCAACGCAAAAATAAACAGCGAGCATAGATGCAGTACACGCGCTCAAAACAGTATCTGAAAGCCATGGGGATAACGGTCTGGGAGCCTCGTGGCCAGCAGCCATCACAGCAGGTACCACAGCCGGTACCACAGCCAGTTGCACATGAAGTAGCACCACAAACTTCAGTAACGCCACTGATCAGTGAAGCGGCAACCTCAAAAGGCGGACTGCCGGTTGCCTGCAGTACCGATACCAGCGCCTATTTAAACGCACTTGCCGAAACACCAGTAATGCTTTCGCAGTCACAGCCGGGTGATTTGTTGCTGGTGGTAGAGCCTCCCGCTTTAACGGGTGAGGGGACAGCCCTGTTATCTGCAATGCTTAAGGCGATCCAATATGACATCACCACGCAAAGCATCGCTACTCTGGATGCCTCTTCTGCTCAGACACTGAGCACGGTGGTAAGACAAACGGGTCCGAAGATGGTGATTGTGATGGTGTGCCATCGCGGCAACAGTGCATCGCTACACACGCACCGTGCTGCTTTGCATCAGCCCGGATGGGCGGAGGTACCCGTGGCAATTACTATTCACCCGCATGAATTACTCGCCGATCCTGCCAACAAGCGTCCGGCATGGGAAGACCTGAAACGGGTAAAGGCCCGGCTTGGGTAGGATTCAATGGGTAAGCGCCGTTGACCACGCCAGATCTCGAAGAATACCAACTGCGGGCCATGCTGCCGCGAGACATACCCGAAGTCATGCGTATCGAACGGGTCAGTCATCCTGTCCCGTGGTCTGAAAAAATTTTTACTGACTGTCTGAAGGTTGGCTATCTGACCCTGGTCGTAGAGGCCGATGATCACCTTTGCGGCTTTGTTATATTCAGCAGCGCAGCTGGAGAATCACACATATTGAATATTTGCGTTGATCCCGCCAGCCGTCGAGGCGGCGTTGCCAGCGTGATGATGGAGCAGGCGATCGCTGCCGCAATGGTGCAGGGTGCCACTGTCATGTTTCTGGAGGCACGTGTATCTAACGTTGCCGCAATAACCCTCTACGAAAAGCTCGGATTTATCGAAACCGGTCGCCGTGAAAATTACTATAATGTGGCCAGCAGTGATAATCGCCGCGAAGACGCCATTTTGATGGCCAAAGAACTGACCCTCTAGCTCAAAAGCTGAGGCACTTCATTTTTTCACCTACCCGTTGGGGCGTTAGTATTCAAAATGGCTGAAGCCAGACTTCTGGAAGAGATTAACAACAGACGCACCTTTGCGATCATCTCGCACCCGGATGCCGGAAAAACCACACTGACTGAAAAGCTGTTGTTGTTTGGCGGTGCCATCAATCTGGCCGGAACGGTTAAGGGTCGAAAGGCTGCGCGGCACGCTACTTCGGACTGGATGACCATGGAGCAGGAGCGTGGAATCTCGGTTACCTCATCCGTAATGCAGTTCCCTTACAAAGAACGCATTGTCAATCTGCTCGACACCCCCGGTCACGAAGACTTCTCGGAAGATACTTACCGTACGCTGACAGCGGTCGACTCGGCACTGATGGTGATTGACGTTGCCAAAGGCGTTGAGCCACGCACCGAAAAGCTGATGGAAGTCTGTCGTCTGCGTACTACACCGGTAATGACATTCATTAACAAACTCGACCGCGAAGGCCGGGACCCAATCGACCTAATGGATGAGGTCGAACAAATGCTCGGTATCCGTTGTGCACCGGTTACCTGGCCTATAGGCATGGGTAAGCGCCTCAAAGGGGTTTATCACCTCAGAACCAATGTAGTGCATTTTTTCTCTGCAACGCACGGCGGTAAAGTACAGCAGGGTGAAGTTGTTGAAGGTCTTGATAACCCCAAGCTTGATGAAATCATCGGTGAGGCGATGGCTAATGAGTTGCGTGAAGAACTCGAACTTGTACAAGGCGCAAGCAATCCTTTTGACCTTGAACAATATTTGGCCGGAGAACTGACGCCGGTTTATTTTGGTTCAGCAATTAACAACTTCGGTGTGGCCGAGTTGCTGGATGATTTTGTCAAATTCGCACCACCGCCACAACCGCGTGAAACACAGACAAGGACTGTAGAGCCGACCGAAGAAAAGTTTACCGGCTTTGTTTTCAAGATACAGGCGAACATGGATCCGCAGCATCGTGATCGCATTGCTTTTTTACGTATCTGCTCAGGTAAATACGAAAAAGGCATGAAAGCAAAGCATGTGCGCACCGGCAAAGATATAAAATTTTCTGATGCACTAACCTTCTTTGCCAGTGATCGTGGCAGTCTCGACGAAGCCTTTAGTGGCGATATAATCGGTTTGCATAACCACGGTACTATTCGTATTGGCGATACGTTCACCATGAACGAACAGCTGATGTATACGGGCATACCGAACTTTGCTCCTGAATTGTTTCGCCGTGCAGTGTTACGAGATCCACTCAAGATGAAGCAACTTCAAAAAGGGCTCGGGCAATTGTGCGAAGAGGGTGCAACACAGTTATTTAAACCCATCAACAATAATGATTTGATTCTCGGCGCGGTGGGTATTCTGCAATTTGATGTCGTGGCACAACGCCTTAAAGATGAATACAAGGTCGACTGTCAGTTTGAACCGGTTAATGTGCAGCAGGCGCGCTGGATAAAACTCGATGATGAAAAAATGTTGCGTGAGTTCAAAACCAAAGCTGCGGCCAACCTCTCTATCGATCACGCTGAAGAACTGGTTTATCTTGCACCAACCCGCGTTAATCTACAGATGACCACTGAACGTTGGCCGGAGATCGAATTTCTCGCTACCCGTGAACAGAGCGGCCTGAGTTAACTGACAAAAATCAAACAATAACCGGTGCTTCAAATGCACCAAGCCGATGCAGAATCGGCACTATGCCGGTCGGCTTGCAACAGGTAACCTTATGAACCGTAGTAAAGGTCGTCCTCCAGAACCTGAAGTGAATGTCGGAGCCACCGCGACAGAAATTCCGGTGGCACTAATTTTTGATCTCCACCGATTCTGGTAGAGATCTGCCAATCTGCCTGCGCTGTTGCTGCACATAGGCTGGTGCAATCGGTAGAAAACAGGCAGCAAACTTAAGCAGCAGGCATCCGAAATTTACTCCATGATTGCTGTAGGAGATCCGGTGCTGCGACTGTGCGCAAGACTCAGGGCCAATACAGACGCATCGGGTTATCGACCAGCAGTGCTTGCTGTTTAGCTTCGGTGTCGGCAATCAGTGGTATCAGTTCTACCAGTTGGCCATCGTCAGGCATGTGAGATTTCATGTTGGGGTGAGGCCAGTCGGTACCCCACAACACGCGGTCGGGATAAGTGTCTACCAGGCGTTTCATAAACGGTATAACGTCAGCGTAGTTTTGATGGTTGCCGCCTTGCCGGGTCAGGCGCTCCGGGCAGGATACTTTGCTCCAGAACTTTTCATCTGCCATTAGATCAACAAAGCGGTTGAAATCAGCATGGTCCGGTCCTTTACTGACATCCGGTCGTGCCATGTGGTCAAACACAACTGTCACTGGCACGCTGTTTAAAAACGGCAGTTGTTCGGTAAAGTCATCGGCTTCTATGTATACAATGATATGCCAGCCAAGCGGGGCGATCTTGTCAATAATACGCTCGTAGTAATCGCGTGGTTTCGGGTCAACCAGTCGGCGTACAAAATTAAAACGCACGCCGCGTACACCGGCTGAATTCATCAGGCTGAGTTCCTCGTCAGTGATAGAGTCATCTACCACCGCAATACCGCGTGCCAGATCACCTGCAGTGCGCAATCCGTCAATTAGTGCGTCGTTGTTTCTGCCATGACAAGAGGCCTGCACAATGACATTGCGGGAAAAACCCAGTTGATCGCGAAGCGCAAAAAGATCTTCTTTCGAGCCTGTGCAGGGTGTGTACTTTCGTTCCGGCGCATAAGGAAATTGATCCTCCGGACCAAAAATATGGCAATGCGCATCTACCGCGCCCGCTGGAGGCTGGTAGCGGGGTTTACGAGGGTTTTGATGCCAAACCATCCAGTCCGCGTCCATTGGCATGCTGTGCTCCCGGTTGTTAATGAGGTGTCGCTATTATATACGCTATTGTCGTCACGCTTTTGCACCTTGCCTAAAACACCGCTGATCGAAAATGCGGCACTTTGTTGCTTAGTACATGCTGCCGAGCCGCAACTGAGGGCGGGCTGGATTAGAATGCTCTGAAAGCGCTTTAGCGAAATATCCGCCGGGTAACTGATGACAAAAGTTGTGACACTCAAGGAAATAAAAAAACTTGTCGATATCCCGACGTTAATCAGTGAAATCGAAACCGGCTTTGCGTTGTATTCTGAAGGCCGCACCGAAGTACCACCTGTCGGATTCCTGCATTTAGACCAGCCACCGGGTGATGTACACATCAAGTACGGGTTTATAAAAGGCGATAACTGCTACGTGCTGAAGGTTGCCTCTGCTTTCTACGAAAACAGGGCTTTAAACTTACCTGTCAATGACGGCGTGGTTATGGTGTTTAGTGCACAAACCGGTGGAATCGAGTACGTGTTGCTGGACGAGGGCTGGCTCACCGACATAAGAACAGCGGCAGCCGGTGCGGTGGCGGCGAAGCATCTCGCCCCGCGCAAAGTCGATAAGATCGGTATTGTCGGCACCGGTGTGCAGGCCAGACTGCAATTGGAGTTACTAAGCGAAGTCGTTGATTGCAATCAGTGTCTGGTTTGGGGCAGAGATCCCGCCAAAGTGAAAGATATGATTGGCGATCTCCGTCGCAGTGATCGTATGCGTCAGTGGGGTGTTGGCATTAACGCGGTTACAGCGCTTGCGGATCTTGTGTCTCAAAGCGGCATTATTGTAACCACAACGTCTGCGCGTGAGCCGTTGATTGCTGCTGAACACGTACAGCCAGGCACGCACATAACCGCTATGGGATCAGATGATCATGGTAAGCAGGAGCTCGCTTCCGGGTTACTTGCAAGAGCGGATATTGTCGCTGCTGACAGCATTGTACAATGTGTCGACCACGGTGAGTGCCACGCCGCCGTTCGTGACGGTCATATTGAACCGGGAGCTATCATTGAGCTGGGAACGATAATCAAAAAACCCTCGGTCGGTCGTGCTGATGAAAAGCAGATCACGATTGCAGACCTGACGGGCGTTGCTGTTCAGGACATTCAGGTTGCGACAATAATTGCAGCATCCTACAACAAATAATTGCCGGGCCAGCCAACAATGATGCTTCCTGATTTTAAACTCGAAACACACTTTTCGCGGTAGGAGTTCAAAGCGAAATACCACATGACAGCCTCTGATGCAGAGAGTATGTCAATGCGTGACTTGCTGGCGATGGCATCACCACACGAGCGGGAAGCGTTCGAGGGTATGTGGCTCGGTTATACAGAAACGTTCGGTGCACCGGACCTGCGTGAAACCATTGCATCCCTCTACAAAAACAGACAGGCAAGCGATGTTCTGTGTTTCGCCGGAGCCAGCGAAGGTATTTTTGCGGCTAACTCGGTTATCCTTGACCGGCAAAGTCATGCCATCGTAGTCACGCCTAATTTTCAGTCACATGAAACACTGCCGGTCGCCATTTGCGAAGCTACCGGTGTGCCGCTCAATCCAGAAGATGGCTGGTCATTGGATATAGATCGCGTTGCCGACGCGGTTCGTCCCAATACGCGGCTGGTTACCATTAACTTTCCACATAACCCGACCGGTACCATTCTGCCGGCAGACAGGTATCAGGCGCTGGTGGCACTTTGCCGCAAGCATGGTATTTATATCCTGCACGACGAAATCTTCCATGGACTTGGGGCTACGGGGACACAGCATCTTGCACCGGTTGCCGATGTTTATGAGCGCGGCCTTTCACTGAATGTGATGTCAAAATCGTTTGGGTTACCGGGTTTGCGCATTGGCTGGATTGCCTGTGCCGACAAAGAAATTATTTCAAAAATGGAGCGTTTGAAGCACTACCTGTCGATCTGTAATTCAGGCCCGAGCGAACGCCTGACGCAAATCGCGTTGCGTAACCGTGATCGCATTTTGCAGAGAAATTGCAGCATCATTGATGAGAACCTGCCACAGTGGGAGGCATTCTTTGAACGTTATCCTGATCACTTTGAATGGCGAAGACCAGACGGTTCATGCATGGCATTTCCGAAGTACAAAGGCGCTGAAGGTGTTGAAGCGTTCTGTCGATCACTGATTGAAGACAGTGGTGTTTTACTGTTGCCGGGTACTATATACCAGTCCGAATTAAGTGAAACCCCTGATGATCGGTTTAGACTCGGCTTTGGACGCCGTGGCCTTGCCGAAGGGCTTGCAGCAATGGATTCCCATATGCAAAAAAATCTACAGTAGCGTCCTCACAAAATCAGTGGTTAATAATCAGTGAGATTTTTCAAATAGCGCGGCTACTTTAACGGCAACTTCTTCTACTGGTTTCCCGGTGGTGTCAAACTGATCAAACTGCTGATAATACGAGGCAGATTGCCGCGCCAGTGTTTCCATTAACCGTAGTTTATTGCCGGCTTTGGTGAATCGGGGCCTAAAGGTATCTGAGCTATTGTTCAATAATCGCGATACCAGTTCACGACTGTCTGCAGTAAGACAGATAATTCGTGACGATTTTACCAACGCATCAATGTTATTCTGATTTAAAAAGAATCGTCCGCCGGTGGCAATGACATGATCAGTTTTCCTGGCAAGAATCTTTGCGATTTTTTCCTCAAGTAATTGAAACTGATGATCACCGTCAGGCTGATTCAGGATTGTACTGGCGGCACCAAAAGATTGTTCGAGGTATTCATCGGTGTCAATGAAATCGCGTTTTAAAATAGCGGCAACTCGTTTACCTATAGTAGTTTTTCCAGTACCCATCAGTCCTGTCAGAACATAATTACCTGTTGGTCTGTTTTTATGCCGTTCAGTGGTATCGGAGCACATTTTTTCCGGCTATGCTGTTTACGAATTTTATAGCTGTGTCGATGATGTCGAGTTTTAGTTCTTCTTATAATACCACCGCCCAACGAATATGCTCAGGAATACGATGAATATCTGCGGTCTTGATTTCGGCACATCAAATTCTACCATCGGTGTGCTGAAGAATAACCGGAAGTTGATGGTGCCGCTTGAAAAAGACACGAATAACCAATGGCAAACCACGTTGCCCAGTGCGCTATTTTTCTCGTTTGACGATGATCGGATAACCTTTGGACGGGAGGGTATACGCCGGTACACCGCCGGTGAGCCTGGCAGAATGATGCGCTCTATGAAAAATATCATGGGCAGCTCTCTGATGAATGATGACACTCAGGTCAAACGTCAGTACTACAGCTTTGATGAAATCATTAGTTTTTTTGTTGAAAGCCTGAAGGCAAGGGCAGATGAATTCAGAGGGGAAAACGCCGACCCGTTAGACACGGTTGTCATGGGACGACCGGTTTTCTTTAACGACACCGATGAGAAGCTTGATCGTGAAGCCCAGCTTCATCTCGAAACTATTGCAAAAAAAGCCGGGTTTTCGCACGTGTCGTTTCAGTATGAACCCATCGCCGCGGCCTTTGAATATGAACAACGTGTGCAGCAGGAAGAATTGGCGCTTATCGTAGATATTGGCGGGGGCACATCGGACTTTACGATTGTCCGTTTGTCTCCTGACCGCCATCAACTCACCGACCGCAAACACGATTTTCTAGCCAATCATGGTGTCCATGTTGGTGGAACCGACTTTGATCGGAGGCTGTCGCTGTCAAGCGTGATGAGTACCTTCGGTATGGGGCAGCCGCTGGCGCACAGGCCCACGCTTAGTATGCCCGGTCACTATTACTTTGATCTGGCGACGTGGCACAAGGTTCACCTGCTATATGATCGTGCGGTACTGCGTGAGCTTGAAGATCTAAGACCCACCCTTCAGAACAAAGCGCCAATAGATCGATTGATAGACTTACTTGGCAAGCGGAAAGGACACCGTCTGGCCACGCTGGTGGAAGCAGCGAAAATCGAATTATCGACAAACGCTACTGCCAGAATTGAAATATCCGGATTGCTCGACAGCCTGCAGCAGGTGGATGACTGCACTATTTCCCGTGCACAACTTGAACAAGCGCTGCAGCAAGATTGTGATCGGATATTTTCCGGTCTTGATGACGCTTTGTTGCAGGCGGGGCTGACCGCTTCCCAAATAGATACCGTCTTTACCACCGGGGGTTCTACGGCACTGCCGTTAATCCGGCAAAGAATAGCCGGCGCGTTTACTGATGCAAAAATTATTGCAGGTGACCTGTACAACAGCGTGGGTGCAGGATTACTGACAGAGGCGGTTAAGCGCTACACCTGAGATCAATAGCCTGACTTCAATAAATATGCGGGTAATCCTCTCTGAAAGCAGGTACATTGCGCTATGGTGAGCGGCTCCTGTTGGTCAGGGGTGTGTATGAGGACAGGGGTGAAACGAGTTTGTTTAACGATGGAGTAACCTCGGCGGTGCTTAGACTCTCGCTCTTGCGCACGGGGGGCTTAAGCGATGGGGAGAGCGGCGGCGGAGCAGGCACTTACAACTTAGTCCTCTATGTGAGGCTATTGATACCAGACCGTCAGCACCATTACTTGTCGCAAACCTGAATACATGATCAATTCTGTCAAAAGTAGCCCGTTGCTGGGAGCGTTGTTTTTAACCACGGCACTACTTGCTTTCGCCATACAGGACGCCATCGTTAAATCGCTAACTACCGCCTATCCGGTATTGCAGCTGTTAACGGTGCGTATTTTCTTTGTATTGTTATTCTTTCTGTGTGTTACCGGCACAATCACGGGGTGGAAAATTCTGCATACCGCCCATAAAGGGCTGTTGTTGTTACGCGGTGTGATCGCCTTCTTTGCTTTCGGCAGCTACTATCTGGCCCTTGCCGTAGTCCCGATGGCTGATGCTTCAGCGGTCTATATGACTGCACCATTGTTTATTACTGCGTTGTCAGTGCCACTGCTCGGTGAAAAAGTCGGTATACATCGCTGGGGTGCGGTTATCCTCGGGTTCCTGGCCGTGTTGTTGATTATTAACCCGACTTCAGCGCTGTTTCGTATTGAAGCTGCATTGCCACTACTAAGCGCACTGTTTTACTCGTTAATTCCGGTGATCACACGCAAGGTCGGGTTGTCAGCGCATGTGTTAGCCATGACCACCTACAATGCAGGCGCCTACCTCATCACCTGTCTGTTGGCGGTTTTGCTGATTAGTTTGTTTCCGCTTTCGACGGAAGCTCCGGCGTTGCTGCTAACCATCGCAGAGCCATGGAAAATGCCTGATGGCATTTCACTGTGGTGGATGTTTGTCTCTGCAATAATCTTCAGCGTTGCTGTACTTTGTATTACCCAGGCTTACAGAATTTCCAGTATCAGTGCGCTCGCACCTTTTGAATACAGCTATCTGGTCTGGATGATTACATTGGGATATCTGATTTTTGGTGAAGTGCCTGGCTTCGGAACGCTGGCAGGGGCAGCGGTGGTGGTGGCCTGTGGTATATACGTCGTGTACCGCGAGAGCCGGCTCGCCACCAATGAGCCGATGTAGTCGATGTAGCCGATATGAGCCGATGTGAGCCGATGGTGCTCGAGAAATAGTTTCAACCGTTACAGCAAGAATCCGTAGCGCATTAGTGATACTCAGGCGTTAAGCTTTACCCTATGAAAAGCCTGGATGCAGAACAAAAAGACTATCAACGCATAGAAACCGCGTTGAATTTTGTGGCTGAAAATTATCAGCAACAACCGTCTCTTGCCGAAATCGCAGCAGTGGTGCACTTAAGCGAGCACCATTTTCAGCGTTTGTTTCAGCGCTGGGCCGGTGTGACGCCCAAACAGTTTCTTCAGTACCTGACGCTGCAACACGCCAGTGAATGTCTGGCTGCAGGTTTGTCGACGCTCGAAACCACTTATGAGGTAGGGCTTGGTGCACCGGCACGGCTCGGTGAGCTTTTTATCCGCCTGGAGGCGTTGACCCCGGGGGAGTATAAAACCGGCGGGGCGAACCTCACTATCGACTTCGGGTTTCATCAAACGCCTTTCGGTGAATGTTTGATTGGCCTCACCGAACGCGGTGTATGTGGTCTGCATTTTATTCTGCCCGACTCAAGCCGGGAAGCCGTGTTGGCAGAATTTACCGCAAGGCTGCCGCACGCCACCTATCAGCAGAATCAAACGGCAACTGCAGCCACAATAAAGCAAATATTCAGCACCACGGTTCCGGTCAATCTATCTCTGCTGGTCGGCGGCACGCCATTCCAGTTAAAAGTCTGGGAAGCGCTGTTAAGAATTCCCCAGGGACAACGAGTGAGCTACCAGCAGCTGGCACAAGCCATCGATAAACCCGCTGCGATGCGCGCCGTAGGCACCGCGGTTGGTCGTAACCCGGTTGCGTTGTTAATTCCCTGTCACCGGGTGATTCGTGGCGACGGGCAGCTCGGCGGGTATCGCTGGGGTCTGGGTCGCAAGCTGGCGGTGCAGGGCTGGGAGTCGGTCAGCCAGGAGCAAAATCAATAGTAAATCATTGAATTTAAAGATGCTTGCAGGTCTGTTGATTGGTTGACGTTTACGTAAACGTCAATATAATGCGTCGGGTAGCATGTCGCAACGCGACGATTGGCACTGCTGTTGCCGCATTCCTCTCATCAACATTCACACAGGTGGCACATGTTTAATGCGTCGATGAACTTCGCTCTGGGCGAAGAGGTTGAATCACTCCGTGAAATGGTACACCGATGGGCGCAGGAGCGCGTCGCACCGATGGCAGCGGAGATAGACAGCAGCAATCGGTTTCCGCCAGAGCTTTGGCCGGAGATGGGTGAGCTTGGCTTGCTTGGTATTACGGTTGGCGAAGACTATGGCGGCGCCGACATGGGTTATTTGGCGCACACCATTGCCGTTGAAGAAATTGCCAGAGCCAGTGCGTCGGTGTCTCTGTCATACGGCGCGCACTCTAATTTGTGCGTCAATCAGATCAGGCTCAACGGCACTGACGAACAACGCCGGAAGTATTTACCGAATCTGGTGAGTGGTGAGCATGTCGGGGCGCTTGCAATGTCTGAAGCCGGTGCCGGCTCCGATGTGGTATCCATGCGGCTCAAGGCTGAGAAAAAGCAGGGTTACTATGTCTTAAACGGTAGTAAATACTGGATCACTAACGGCCCCGATGCAGACACGCTGGTGGTCTACGCAAAAACCGATATGGATGCAGGTTCACGGGGTATCACCGCATTTATCATCGAAAAAGATTTCAAAGGTTTTTCTACATCGGAGCATTTCGACAAGCTCGGCATGCGCGGCTCCAATACCGCGGAGCTGATTTTCACTGACTGTGAAGTACCGGAAGAGAATATTCTTGGCGTCGAAGGCAAAGGTGTGAATGTGTTGATGTCCGGCCTTGATTACGAGCGCGTGGTACTTGCAGGCATTGGTGTCGGATTAATGCACGCCTGTCTCGATCACATCATGCCTTACATGCATGAGCGAAAGCAGTTTGATCAGCCAATCGGAAACTTTCAGTTAATGCAGGGTAAAGTGGCCGATCTTTACACCACCATGAACTACTCCAGAGCCTATGTGTACGCAGTTGCTTCTGCATGTGATCGCGGTGAAGTTACCCGTCAGGATGCAGCTGGCTGTGTACTGGTATCCAGTGAAAAAGCCATGGAGCAGGCGGTACAGGCGGTACAGGCAATGGGGGGTGCAGGATTCCTCAACGATTCACCGGTCAGTCGTATTATGCGAGATGCCAAGCTAATGGAAATCGGCGCAGGTACCAGTGAAATACGACGCATGTTGATTGGCCGCGAACTGATGCGGGTGACCAGTTGAGTGTTTTAAAATCTCAACTGTCAGTTAATTCTGCAGACTATACAAAAAACAAAGCAGCGCATCGGCAGGCGTTAGCTCAAGTGCAGGAAGCAGCCGCGTTGGCAGCATCTGGTGGTGGTCAAAGATCACGTGACAGGCATTTATCTCGCGGCAAAATGCTACCGCGTGACCGCGTGGCAGGTCTGCTCGATGCAGGTTCACCGTTTCTTGAAGTAGGCGCCACAGCAGCACATGGAATGTACGATGGTGCAGCGCCATGTGCAGGTGTGATAGCCGGTATCGGTCAGGTGCATGGCCAGGATGTGATGGTGGTGTGCAACGATGCAACGGTAAAAGGCGGCACCTACTACCCGTTAACCGTAAAGAAACATCTGCGTGCTCAGGAAATTGCCGAAGAAAATAATCTTCCCTGCGTTTACCTGGTCGACAGTGGCGGCGCCAACCTGCCAAATCAGGATGAAGTCTTCCCCGATCGCGATCATTTCGGGCGTATCTTTTATAACCAGGCCAATATGTCTGCCAAAGGAATCGTGCAGATTGCCGTGGTGATGGGGTCCTGCACCGCCGGTGGTGCGTACGTACCCGCCATGTCTGATGTCACTATTATTGTTAAAGAGCAGGGCACAATTTTTCTGGCAGGGCCGCCGCTGGTTAAGGCTGCAACCGGTGAGGTGGTAAGCGCTGAAGATTTGGGCGGTGGCGATGTACATACCCGCTTGTCGGGTGTTGCCGATACCCTTGCAGACAATGATGAACACGCACTGGCACTGGCGCGTGAAGCAGTAAGAAATGCCAATCGCACCACTGCACTCTCGCAACTACAAACGCAATCTGTCGAAGCACCTCTGTATGATCCTGACGAGATAACCGGTGTAGTACCGGCAGAATTAAAAACACCTTATGACATACGGGAAGTCATCGCTCGCGTGGTTGACGGTTCGCGCTTTGATGAATTTAAATCACGCTATGGCACCACACTCGTCTGTGGTTTTGCACACGTCCATGGCATGCCGGTTGGCATCGTTGCCAACAACGGCGTACTTTTTTCAGAGTCGGCAATCAAAGGGGCACACTTTGTACAACTGTGCTCTCAGCGAAAAATTCCATTGGTGTTTTTGCAAAACATCACAGGCTTTATGGTTGGACAACAGTATGAGAGTGAAGGGATAGCACGCCATGGTGCAAAACTTGTCACTGCAGTGGCTTCTACTAAAGTGCCAAAAATTACGGTGCTGGTCGGAGGATCATTCGGTGCCGGTAATTACGGCATGGCCGGTCGTGCCTACAGCCCGCGATTTTTATGGACGTGGCCAAACTCCCGTATCTCGGTAATGGGTGGTGAACAGGCGGCAGGCGTGCTTGCTACCGTCAAACGTGATGCTCTGGAGCGTAAAGGTGAGAGTTGGTCTGCTGAAGAAGAGGCGGCTTTTAAGCAACCGACCATTGACATGTTCGAAGAACAGGCGCATCCGTTGTATGCGTCTGCAAGGTTGTGGGACGACGGTATTATAGATCCATCCAAAACCCGCGACGTTCTGGCGTTAAGCCTCAGAGCCAGTCTCAATGCACCAATTGAGGAGACGCAATTCGGCGTCTTCAGAATGTAGGCGCCGGTGTAATTGCATGATAAATAAAATACTCATTGCCAACCGTGGCGAAATAGCCTGCCGGATTATCCGCACCTGCAAGCGCCTTGGTGTTGCCACGGTGGCGGTCTACTCAGATGCCGATGCCGGTGCACTGCATGTATCAAGCGCTGATGAAGCAATTCGTATTGGTGAGGCCCCAGTTGCAGATAGTTACCTGCGTGCAGACACAATTATAGAAGCAGCACTTGCAAGCGGTGCGCAGGCCATTCATCCGGGCTACGGGTTTCTGTCTGAAAACCCGGACTTTGTCGAAAAAGTTAATGCGGCAGGTTTAAGGTTTATCGGTCCGTCTGCAAAAGCGATTCGTGCCATGGGTCTTAAAGATGCGGCCAAAAAACTCATGCATGAGGCCGGTGTGCCGGTAGTACCGGGTTATCATGGTGATAATCAGGAACCGGACTTCCTTGCTGCGGAGGCAGACAAAATCGGTTACCCGGTACTAATAAAAGCACGCGCCGGTGGCGGTGGTAAGGGCATGCGCAAGGTCGACAACGCTGCAGACTTCAAAACCGCACTGGAAGGTGCGCAGCGCGAAGCACAGGCAAGTTTTGCAGACAGTAGTTGTCTCATTGAAAAGTACATTAATACCCCGCGGCATATCGAGATTCAGGTTTTCGGTGATGACCATGGCAACGTCATGCATCTGTTTGAACGCGATTGTTCGTTGCAGCGACGGCATCAGAAAGTGATCGAAGAAGCACCCGCACCCGGCATGACTGAAGCGATGCGCAATGCGATGGGTGCTGCGGCAGTAAAAGCCTGTCAGGCGATTAATTACTCCGGCGCCGGTACCATTGAGTTTATTGTCGACAGTTCAGACGGCTTAAAACCGGATGCCTTCTGGTTTATGGAAATGAATACACGGCTGCAGGTTGAGCATCCGGTCACTGAAGCCATTACTGGACAGGATCTGGTCGAATGGCAACTACTCGTTGCTGCCGGTCAACCATTGCCGTTAACGCAGCAACAGCTCACCATCAATGGCTGGGCATTTGAAGCGCGGGTTTATGCCGAAGATGTAGAAAGCGGTTTTTTACCTGCGACCGGCACCATGGCGCACCTTGTGTTTCCGCAAAGCGCGCGCATCGACACCGGTATCCGACAGGGTGATACCATCACGCCGTATTACGACCCGATGATTTCCAAGCTGATTGTGCATGCGGCAACTCGTGAGCAGGCGCTTAGTGGCTTACGACATTCACTGCTCAATACACAGGCTGCAGGTTCGGTCACCAATATTCGATTTCTGGCAGCACTATGTGAACACAACGATTTTGCTGCCGGAATAGTAGATACCGGTCTCATCGAGAGAGACCTGACGGCACTAACGGCCACCCCTGACAGTCCGCCGTACATACAAGCGATTGCGGCGATTGGTGCGTTGGGATTATCTGCACCCATGGCGGCCACCAGTGGTTTTACACTTTGGCAGCCACTGGCAAGGACTATTAAGTTATCTATCGTCAATGCAGATGCAACTGAGCCGATGGCGGTAACTGTAGAAACACTCCGGCCTAATAGCTTTGTGGTGTCACTGGAAAATACCAGACTGACCGTGGAACGCTCCGGTAATCAATACACCATTGATGGCAAGGTGATATCAGCTGGATTGTTTGTGAATCAGCAACAGGTGAATGTGTTTAGCAACGGTACCTATACCTTTGAGTTTCCGGATCCGTTATCTGCTGATGAAACCGACGGTGCAGGAGGCGATCAGATAGTGGCGCCAATGCCGGGGCTCATTAAAGTGGTCAGCGTTAAACCCGGTGATCAGGTAGTGCAGGGCGACGTGCTACTGGTGCTCGAGGCCATGAAAATGGAACATACGCTCACTGCACCACGTGATGGTGTTATCGCTGAAGTGCCCGGTGTTGTAGAAGCGCAGGTTGAATCCGGTACTGTGCTGGTCAGTCTCGAAATGCTGGCAGAGTAAAAATCAGGCAGCCTGATCCAGTTTCTCAGAGCGCTCACCATTCATAGACGGGGTGAGCTGTTGCAGGCACTGATTCATGTAGTTTGCCACTGACGCCGGAGCCAGCGTATTGTCCCAGTATTGCAATGATGCTTTTTGCAGTGCTTCCAGTCGCAACGGGTTGCTAAGTAACTCGTCAAGGAGGTCAGGCAGCTGATCCCAGTCCTTAATAATAAACGCCGGTGAGCTTTCGGCAAACCAGTGGTCCGGTTGCTCTTCCGCTATCACCGCACAACCGTAGTACATACCTTCACACAACCGGTAAGTCTCGAGGTGTGTGCCTCGTGGTGACAGACAGATCTTGGTATTCATCAGGGTTTTAGGGTAATCGTCAAACTGAGGTTTGTCTTTTGCCTTTGGAAAGTAACTGGAAAGCTTAACGTCCACCTGATACGGCTTTCCTTGCTTCCAGTGGTCTACCGTTGCCACCATGCGTTCACGCGACAGCACCTTGTTGGTTTTGATCAGTCCACCGAGGCGATGTTTGTGATCCACGCTGCCTGTAAAAGCGGCATCAATAGCCCGGTTATTGATTGGTGTGACCTTATCGCGCTTCGGCAGCCGGTAGTAACCGTAGGGAATTGCAAAGATATTATTTTTAGTGTCTCTGTGGTGCTTTGGAAATCGCTTACTTTGCTGGCGCAAGTACTGAACAATCGCCATGGCATTAAAACGCAGCCACTGATGATGCATCGCCAGCTTCATGTGCTGGCCCGGTGCTTTAAACACCGCATGGGCGTCAGTTGCATAGGTAGGGACGCGGGCCCATTCGTCACCCATGACCAGCACCACCAGATTTTCCATCTGATGAAACTGTACGGGTATCTCGGTCACGCTTCTGGTGAAAACAAAGGTGTAACAATCAAAGTCACCAAGCAGTGTCGAGAGCTCTGACATCACCGATGTGAAATAGTCGATGTTACATTCGAGCGCATACGGCAGGAACTCCCGAACCCGGGTAATGGATTCCGTTTCCTGTCCGCCCATACAAATCAGGCAGTTACTAAGGTCGGGTGCCGCAGCTCCATGACGAGAAATCATCCGGTAAGACTTCAAATGCGTAAAGATGCTTTATCGGGACGAGGTATGCGAAGGTTAAGTAACTGGCTCTGATTTCCGGCAATCTTTGCGGGCGGGATGTTTAGTGAATGCCAGGCAGCGTGTTTGACCTTTGATTTTACTGGGAATTTCACAATAGACAGGTGTGGAATCGTCTTTGATCGTTCAACGAAACATTTTTCTTAGGTGGCTAACAAATAATGTCGGTTAGTAATGCGTAAAACTGCCGATTTACAGTAGGGTGGGAAGGCGGTCAACGCAGCGCCACCAAACGCCCCGGTATCAATTCATAACCCCAATTCACATGCATAAAACGATAGCGACTTTCACTCTCGCGTTGACTCTGGTTCTGGTCGTGTGCCTGCTGGTGGTGCAGCCGTTTCCGTTGCTGCATGACTTTCCGGAGTGGATGTACCAGGGCTGGCTGTTCCATCACCTGATGGGTGGTACATCAGAAGCGATTTCACAACAATATGTGATTGCTGACTACCCGGTGCCCAACTCACTGAGTCAGGTGGTGATGGGTGGGTTGAATTTTCTTGTCACTCCGGTGGCGGCCGGCCGCATCTGGTTGCTGTGTTACTTCGCATTGGCAGCCGCGCTTTGGTGGCATTTGTACCGGCGCCACGGCGATTCACTGCAGCAGCTCTTGCTTACATCGGTAATCACGCTCGGGCCGGGGTTCTGGAATGGTTATATCAATTTTCAGTTTGCGTTGCTGTGGTTTGCGCTGTACCTGGTACTGGATGCACGCCGTGGGAGCCGGTCATTAGCGTTGATATTACCGTGCTCCGCACTGTTGTTCTTTTCGCATGCGGCGGTATACCTGGTATTTCTGTTGTATGTCGTGTTGCAGATACTGGTGGATCCTGCGGTAGTGAGA
Source organism: uncultured Granulosicoccaceae bacterium (assembly GCA_937931165.1). Taxonomy (GTDB): domain Bacteria; phylum Pseudomonadota; class Gammaproteobacteria; order Granulosicoccales; family Granulosicoccaceae. Next base: position 2,645 of record CALHCI010000125.1, on the reverse strand, counting down.
CGAAAAATGATGTTGCTTGCCGGTCTGCTGCCTTCGGTGGTGCTGATTGGCTGGTACAGCGTTGTCCTTATCAGTAGCTATGGCGCCCGGCAGGGTAGTGGCATGGGGCTCACGGAATGGGTGCAGTACAAAGCCTACACACTCGCTAAACAAGGACCTTTTCACAACTTTATACTCCACAATGGTGAAAGCTTTCTCGACAAATTCGATCTTTTTTACAAGGCAGGTTTTGTTGCAAATTTTCTTTTTGCAGCACTGTTGGGATTGTGGTTGCTGGTTATTGCATGGGATCTGGTGCGCGGAAAAATGCAACACAGTCTCAGACAGAATATACCGGTACTACCCGTTGTCCTGACACTGCTGGTTTGCTTTGCGATGTATCTGGTTAGTGGCAGCAACACGTTTGGAGTCGTAAACCTTGGTGAGCGATTTCTTATTGCCGCGCTGTTAATTGTGTTGTTGTGTTGTAAATGCCCGCCACTATTGCAAAGAAGTCTCGGTGCTATTGCGAGTGTATTTATGCTTTATACGATTGTTGCAATAACGCTGCTGTCTGGTGAAAAGATGCAGCAGTACACGGTTGCCCGCTCGAGTGACAATGTTGATCTGACCAGCTACGTAGATGATATTTACGCCAGCAGCAGACATCAGTACTTTAATCACAGAATCTTTATCTACGCAGATCGTGGTTTGCAACTGCAAAAATCAGAGCCGGAAATTATCCCGATAGATCTGGCAACCAGTGTTGTACACTTTCGCTAAAACCATTTTGCGTAATTCTCAATGACCCAAAGTATCGAGTATCTTCGGAATAAACACCGCAAAAAACGCGCAGCACTTGAACCGGCTACGCTACAAAAAAACGCTGAATCTCTTGAGTCCAGGCTTGAACAGTTGCCGCAGTATCAACAGGCAACCCGTATCGCAGCCTATATTGCGATTAGAGGCGAGATTGATGTGAATGCCCTGATGGCCGTAGGTGCCAGGCAGGGAAAACAATTTTACCTGCCAATCCTAAATAACGAATCCATGTATTTTGCCGCATGGCAACCGGGACAGGAACTGGTAAAAAAAGGCTTTGGCCTGTTAGAACCGGACACACCGATTGAAGCCTGCGCTGATCCGCGTCAGCTGGACCTGGTGCTGGCTCCGTTAGTGGTGTTTGATCCGAACTGCAATCGCATCGGGCAGGGGGGCGGTTATTACGACAGAACCTTTGCTCACCGCAAAACCTCTGCTGCCAAACCGTTGTTGGTGGGGGTTGCACATCAGTCGCAATGTGAAGACCAATTGCATCCCGAGAGCTGGGATGTGCCTCTGGATATGGTGGTGACTGATTCAGAAATTTATACCCGGTAGCGTTTGGTATATTTTGCCTCTGACTTATAGGGTTACAGCTTATAAGAACTGACTCAGCGCCTCAGTATCAAAGGCAGCCAGCGCCACACTTGCAGCAGCGAAGCCAAAGCACCTGCCGCATACGTCAGTGCCGCTGCACGCAGTATTCTTCGGGTGGCAGGCGTCTGTTCTTCAGAGATGTATTCTCCGTCAATGAGTATAGGCATTGCCTTGTTAAAGCTGGCGTCCCATTCTTCCGGTAGTACGATCAAATAGGTGGCGGCGCCGCACAGGGCAACCATTAAACCGCCGACCACTGGCAGTGCCAGGCCTGCAGGGCTGCGGGTGATCACACCGAGTATCGGTGATAGTGATAGTAATACCATGCCCATTTGCTGCAGGCGTCTGGCCAGCGGAATGTATTTAGTGCGCAGTCGAAAAACGGTTTCTTGTTTATGCCACTGAATGGCGTGTCCCACTTCGTGTGCTGCCACTGCTATCGCTGTGAGCGACTTTCCGTCAAAGTTAGCCGGGGACAATCGCACACATGCGTCGTTGCCATCGAAGTGATCTCGATTGGGCTCTGTTTGTTCTACCGTGACACCATCAAGATTAAAGCGTTCAATCAGATGCTGTGCAAGCTGACCCCCGGTGCCCGGAACCCCCGGCAGATCACTGCCATAGCGGAAGAACACCCAGCGTATCCACAGCTGTGGGCCGAGAATAAGACCGATAAGCAGTACAATAATCAGTACGATTGACATGGGTCAGTGCCGGGCAGGGTGTTTATGGTTTTTCAGTGGAGATGTCTCTGTGTGGTTTTACAGACAGCACATTGCCGCTGACAGATTCTATGATGACGGTACATCCGCAGTCGATACGTTCGCACGTTGCATCTGCTGTGAGGCGGGCACGCCAGTCACTGCCTGAATAGCGGACTTTACCTGAGTGCTTCGTTACACTCTCAGTAACAATGGCTCTATTCCCTGCTAATTCAAGATACTCATCTTTGTTGCTGCCAACAATTGTGTCGAAGGTTTTACTCGGAAACTTAAAAACCACAGCGCCAATGATTGCTATTGCATCAGTGAAGAACCCGACTACTTTTTTCACTCAGGCACCTTTAACCCGGGGAGGGTATTGTGCGTGCCTTTCACGACAGCCTCCCCGTGGGCAATCGCTATTTTAGATTGTGCAGCCAGGTGATCGACCTTTGGCAACGGCGTCGCGATAAATATTCATCGCCTTTGGCATTTGTGCATTCAGTTGACGTATACGAGTGGTCGGTGCCGGGTGGGTTGATAGAA
>CALHCI010000124.1 GCA_937931165.1 uncultured Granulosicoccaceae bacterium | reverse complement strand
AAAGCCCCGCGCCATCGGTGCCTGCATCAGTCAGTCCGTTAGTTAAACCGGTAAACCGTGCGAACAAAAGTTTGGATATGCGTGATACCTGCAATGCAGCCAGATGTACCATGGCATTCAGTGTACTGGTGAGTGCAATGTGCAAATAAACCGGCAGGTAGCCACCGTGTGATAACACCTCGCGGTCCTGGTAAAGCACGGCAGGGTTGTCGGATGCGCCGTTGATTTCATCATGCACTGCCAGCTCAAGTGTATTGAGGGTTGCCTGAACCGCACCTTGCACCTGAGCAATATTCCTAATGCTAAGCGGGTCTTGCAGCCGTCTGGCCGACGCTTTATTCAGCAGCTCAGAACCTGCCATCAATGCCAGTAGTTGTGTCGCAGCAGTCTGTTGTCCGGCTTGAGGACGCAGTAAAAGCAATCGTTCATCAAGCGCTGATACGTTGGCTCTAAATCCCTCCATCGATAAGGCGGCAGCGGTTTGTGCAGCGTCGTAAACCGTTTTTAGTTCACACCAGCCCAATGCTGTCATACCGGCGGTTATTGACGAGTGCGATACCAGTGCCAGACCCTCTCGCAGTTGTGGTGCATAGGGTGTGATACCGGCTTCCTGCATCGCCAGTCGAGCATCGATGACGTTGCTCTGATCATTCAGCATGTGTCCTTCACCAATCAAGGCACTACCCAGTGCGCCGCCCCAGCCAAGATCTGCAACACCAATGGTGCCGGTTTCCGGAATGGCAGGCGTTAGATTATGGTTCAGGCAGGTGACAATATGTTCTGCCAGTGCTGCTCTGGCCCCGGCTGCACCGCTGAGCAGCGTATTGGCACGTACTGCCATACCTGCTCTGACCTGTGCCGCAGGTAACGGGTTGCCAACTGCATGTGCTCGCCCTCTGATGGTGGCCACCGAAAAAGTATCGACGGCACTGTCCGGCATAGTGTCGACAACCTTGGGGCCAAGCCCGGTGGTGACGCCATAAATCGGCTGGCCGGACCCGGTTGCCTCTTCGATTACCGCGCGTGCTGCATGCATCACCGCAATGCCTTCACGACAGAGTGCAACGGGAGCGCCTGAGGCAATCGCCTGCAACGACTGTGTGGTCAGTGCCTTGCCGTAGAGTGTAATCGGATGATTGTTCATAGTGTGAGTCTGATAAATGCTGTTGCCGTTGTTGAGAACCACTACTGCAACAAGCGCATGATTGTATACCGCGGCCATCCAGTGCAGCTGCAAGCACACACTGCTTTCAGAACGGTCTCCGGGTAACAGTGTACCCGTCAGCGCAGCCAAGATAACATTGGTTTGGCAAACATTGTTCTTGCGAACATTGGACTGGCAAACATTGGTCTGGCACGATGACGAAACCGCGGTCATCGCGCCCGGGCTCATCGCAAATAGTCTTTTAACGGCGCAGCTCAGCACAACCGGTTTCAAGATCATGTGAACCGGTAAACTAATGTGTTAACCGGCCGTAACTGTTCAGCACGCGTTCGCCATGGGTGAGGTGTCATTGTTACACTCCACCCGCCGCGGTTTTATTCACCGAGTTTTCAATGACTTTCTCAAAAATCCAATTAGTTTCTGTTGTGCGCACAATACTGCTGGGTGGCGGGTGCTGTTTGTTCCTGACTGCGTGTGACGGAGGTGGCTCGATAGATTGTGCTAATGCACAGAATTGCCTGACATCAGACAATACCGCAGACGAGGCCGGCAGCGGTGGAAGTGGATCAACAGACGAAGATTCCGGCAGCACCGGGGGAGAGTCAACGACAGATGAATCTCCGCAGGATCAGCCGGATGATCAGACACCGGAAAACAGCACTGACAATGAAGGTAACAATCCCGACAGTACTCCTCCCGACGAAAACCCTGATGAAGACAACGACTCGGAAGATCCAAATAACGGTAATAACGAAACTGATAATACAAACGAAAATGGTAATCCGGATGACAACGGTACGGTTGTATCCGGTTTGTCCCTGAGACACCGCAGTGGTCAGACTTTCATCACCTGGGATGAGCCGGCAGCAAGTGCCGGCTATCATGTCTATCGGTCAGATCAGCCCATCACAACCGACAACATTGATTCTGCAGTGCTGCTGACCAGTCGCTGGGGGCCGCTCGACAATAACACCAGTTTACATCGATACGCGGTTACCGATGTGCCGGCCTATTTTGTTATTGAAGATCTGGGTGCACCGCTTGCCGATAACAGCGGCCTTTTTGTGCATACCGTTGATAACTCCGGTACCGGCTACTATGCAGTGACCACGGTGTTAGACGGGTTTGAAAACAGAGCGGTGATCGCGGGTCAGAACTCAGCCTCTGTGCAGGAGTTTACCGGTACACCTCAACCGGTATTAACCCTGTCTGTTAATGGTGGCAAAGGGCGTTTGTACACGCAGTACATGGATTATCAACAGTGGAACCCGACTCTGAATGGTTACGCCTTCAACTACTTTGTAGCGCTGCCCTTTAATTACAATCCTTCACGGTCGTATCCGTTGCAAGTCGAGCTGCACGCGTATGGCTATTTTCCTACGCTGCTGGAGGAGGTGCGTTATCAGTGGCAGGTTATTCAGTTAATGCCAATTGACCCGGGTGATCAGGAAAATACCTTTCACACCTGGTGGTACGGGCATGCACGGGATCACGACTATCGTCGCAATGGCGATACGCCGTTTCAGGGGGTGATTGAAAATTTCACCGAACAACGTGTGATGAAGGCAATCAATGAAACCATTAATAACCCGGAATTTAATATCGATAGCAATCTGACGCATGTCTATGGCAATTCGATGGGTGCGTCCGGGTCGGTGAGTCTTGGCCTGCGATACCCTTCGGTGTTTGCCGGTGTCTATGCCAGTCAGCCAATGATGAATTACCAGACCAGTACCCGGTTTCGTACGAATTTTCGCAGACTGTTTGGACCAGTAGATCAGAATCTGCCTATTGTTAACCGGGGGTTGTACTCTGATGCTATTCAACGCTACGGTGAAGGCGGCAGTCAGCCAACCGGTGTGTGGAACTGGATGAACCACCACGAGCAGGTGAGGCGACGCAGGGCAGATGACTTTTCCTATCTGATGATAGATTTTGGCAAGGCCGATGATGTGATTGACTGGCAGACCCAGGGCAATCCGACATTTTCCGCATTTACCGACGCCAGAGTTGCCTATAGTGCCACCGCCCGGGAAGGCATAGGTCATGAGTGGCGTGCGTTTGATGCAGTCAATCAGAATCTTTATCAGTTTGAAGTGGGCAGCTGGCGTTATCCGAACGATCTGAGTTACCCGGGTTTGCATAATGCATCGGGATCAGGGCGTCTCTATCCACCTTCGAGCGGAGATGATCTTTATCAGACTAATCTCGAATGGTCGACGCCTCAGTACGGTTTTGGTTCAGGTATTGTCGATCAAACCAGCCGATACGAAATTACTCTGCGTTCTACCGCTTCTGAGCAGCGGGCTGACATTACCCCGCGCAATACCCGGCAGTTTAATCCGGCGGTGAATGCGCAATGCAACTGGACAGCGCGTAGAGTGAGTGACGGGCAGACTACTGATTCGGGTGTTGCGACAGTCGATAGCAGTCGACTGGTGACGGCAAGTCAGGTCGCGATCACCACTGGCAGTGGTACAAGGGTCTCTTTTAATTGTCCGTAAAATGCAGCAGTCAGGCTGCCAGTCCGTTGCCGGAAATCCGGTTGGAGCAGTTGACAAAATAAGTGTTTTCGATTTCGCTAAACGGCATTGGTCTGGCAAAGTAGAACCCTTGCGCTTGATTGCAACCAACCCGTTGCAGATACTCAAGTTGGGCCTGGTGTTCAACACCTTCGGCAACCGTTCTTAACCCGAAGCGCTGTGCTAGTGAAATAATGGTCTCTATTAGCGCCTGATCTGCCGGTGCTTCGATGGCTGTGGTGATGAAAGAACGATCTATTTTAAGTGCATTGAGCGGCAGTTGCTGCAGGTATCTCAGTGAAGAGTAACCCGTACCAAAATCATCAATGGCGATATCGACACCCATTTTTTGCAGCTTGTGCAGTCTGTCAATGACTTGTTCTACATCCTGCATGACCACTGATTCGGTAAGCTCAAGTTCGAGCAGACTCGGTGGTATACCGGAGTGACTGATTACTTCCTCTACCTGTCCGATAAAGTCATCTCGTTCAAACTGGATAGAAGAAATATTAACGGCGAATCGCAGTGCCGGGTAACCTTTGTCCAGCCACTGTTTTGCCTGGTTGCAGACTTGCTCAAGTACCCACTTGCCGATCGGTACAATAAGACCGCTTTCCTCTGCGACTGGAATAAAAACGTCCGGGGGTATCCTGCCGTGTTCCGGATGTTGCCAGCGTAGCAGGGCTTCCAGTCCGATCATTTGATTGTTCTCGGGACTGTGCTCAAGACTATGCTCAAGACTGATCTGGGGCTGGTATTCGATAAACAGTTCGTTATTTTCTATAGCCTTGCCCAGTTGTTTTTCCAGTTGCAACCGCTGGTTGGCTTTTTCTGCAAGTTCGGGAACAAAGCTGCGCACCTTGTTTTTACCGTCGGCTTTTGCCTGGTACATAGCGCTGTCTGCATAACGCAGCAGGTTAGGTGCTTCTGCCGCATCTTCCGGGTACAGGCTAATACCCATGCTTGCTCCAACATTGAGACGATGATGATCAATTTGAAAATAGGGTTGCAGTGAACCCAGCAGCGACTCACCGATAGACATGGCCTGCGCGCGGTTGTTCAAACCATCGAGAATAACCGCAAACTCGTCGCCTCCCAGTCTGACCAGTGTGTCTGTTTTTCTTATGTGTTGTTGCAGTCGCTTGCTCGCTTCAACCAGCAACAGATCGCCAATCTGATGTCCAAGCGTATCATTGATATGCTTAAATCCATCAAGATCAATAAAAATAACCGCCATCGCATCACCGGTATGTAAGGCGCGATCCAGCGATTCTTTTAGTCGCTGGTCGAGCATGGTGCGGTTAGGCAATCCTGTGAGTGAATCATGAAAAGCCTGATGGTGTATTTCTTTTCGGAGCTGGTGCTGGGTGAGTGCCAGTGCGGACTGACTGGCCACGGTGCTGATTAACTCGCGATCTTCTTCTCTGAAAATTGGATCGGCAATACTGTTGACAACGGCGAGCGTTCCGATCGGTTTGCCTCGGACAATGAGCGGTGCAACGATTGCGGATCTGATCTGTCCGGTAGGATTTCTATAATCTTTGACGTAGTCAGATTCGCGCTGATCTGTGTCAATGTCGTTAGTCAGCACTACCTGTTGATGTTGTATTGCCCAGCCTGTCAGACCTGACTGAAGCTGTTCAAAAGTCAGGGCCTGCAGCGGTGTTGTGTCATGTTCTGTTTTGCTGACTTGCTCTATGGTGCGTTGCAGGAAATCAAACTTGTAGATGATTGCCCAGCGTGCTGAAACCGCTTGTCTGGTACTCGCAATGATTTCATCCATCATCGTTTCGGTGTTGTCAGAATCCTGGATGGAACGGCTTATCTCAAACAAGGCCTGTGTACGGTTGAGATCGGCGCGCGTACGTTCATGGAGCTGGACATTTTCGATAGCCAGACTGAGGTTATCAGTAACCTGAGAGAGCAGCGCCAGGTCTCTTTCGTTTAATGCAACTCGTTCTTTCTCAATGACAAGCACACCAGCGACTTCACCTTCACAGAAGAATGGCAGACAGATATTCGATACCACTTCCGGTTTTACTTCAAAATACAATGGCTCTTTAGAAACGTCTTTGACCAAAAGCGGTTTGCGGCTTTTAACGACCTTTCCAACCAGGCCTTCGTTGATACCGATACTCTGTGGTATATCGACATATCCACGGTGTGCTCCACGCCATATCCGGTCGTCTTTAAGCAGAGTGATCATTACAAGGTCATAGCCCAGAACAGAACTTACTGACTCAACAATAGCCTCGTATAGATCCTGCAAACTTTGTTTATTGACGATGGCGGTCTGCACTTCGTCCAGCAACCGTAGCTCTTTGGCATGTTTCTCAGCCTGCAAAAACAGCTCGCGATAGCGCTGGTCGCTATTCTTTTGTTCTGTGATATCAATGATAAGACTTTCAAAATACCGCGCGCTGCCGTCAGCGCGTCGATATATTTTGCCGTATGTATTGATCCAGCGAGTGCCAATTTCTGGTGTATGCAGCCGGTAGCTAATGTTAAAAGTGTGAGAGTTACTGGCGATTTCCTGACGTACCTGTCGATAGGCATCGGCCCGGTCGTCAGGGTGTATTAACTCGACCCAGTTAATTTCCCCGCGTACCAGTTTGTCGCTGTCTATACCGAGCTGATCAATATTGCGGGTAACCTGCTTGAAAGAGATATTGTGTGGTTCGGGTGTGGTCCAGATGGCTGCCATCACCGGGCTGTCCAGCATTAAGCGCTCATGCCAGCGACTTGCAGATTCTGTTGGAGGCCCTTTTTCCATTTACGCGAATGCCTGTGCTGCAGGTCGGTTAGGGGTGAAGTGGATTAGGTGACCGTTCTGATCGATCTCCGGTGCGCGTGGTACGCAGATTAAGCCGGGCCAGTTGGTTGCCGCGTAGAACTGCCCGTATCAGTGATTCACTGTCGCCTGTCGCGCTGGTAGTTGTGGCAGGCGATTGCCCAGCCTCTAATGCAACTTCCAATCCAGCGGTAGATAAATTAACCGATGTTAATCAGCCGGTTTGTACGGGTGATTCAGGAGCTGATCAACGCAGGTTGTAATGAGACTTGTATTGCCGGTCTATGCAAGTATTTGTATTTGGCGTAGCACCACGCCGCGTAATAGCGTAACTACATACTATCCGAAAAATCACATGTGTCAGTTGCTCGACTTTTTCGGTTTGTCTGGGGGCGTGAAAATAGCACACGCCTAATAGTTGTGAGGCATGCGCCGGACCGGGGTGAGCATACACTCAGATTCAGGCCGGATGATCATGATGTGCGGCCCGAAAACGCTGTGGTGCCTGTCATTTCCGGTATGCGGATGGACGGCCGCGGTACGGAGCTAAGTCAACCATTTGTAAATGCAAGACAATGCTGTCTGTCTCACTGACTTCCCGCGTGAGTTGCCTGCTATTTAGAATCCGCAAACAAGCGCTTTGTATTGATGGTCTCATGCTACCTCCCGGTAAAAAAGCCAGGTGTAGCGGGAGGCTACCATACTGGAGATAAAGGTCAGTACACCGGTAATCTCGTAAAACCACAAGTCTGGATTGTTGGCTGGCAGAATAGCGCGAATATCGGTACAACTATTGTCGAGTCTAAGGTAGGCGATCAGCTTGGCGGAATGATTCCATCCGCCTTCGTAAAGACCCAGTATAAAAAACCCTGCCGCCGCAATCCCGCAGTAAATCCATAATGCGATTTTGCTTTTAGTCTTAAGAAAAAAATACATACTAAGAATAATCGCAGGTATCAGGATCATTTCGTTATAGACAATATGCAGCGCATTGCTTTGTGGGTGCAGTATCAGACCGGAGTGCAGATGGTGTATCGTTGTGGTTACGCCAAGCAATACACTGTATATCAATGATGGCAATGCATACTCGTAGTCTTTGATTCGATGTGTCGGTAATTTCATGGTGTTTTTGCTATTGTTTGATGCGAACCGTTATTCTAGGTTTGGTAAGAATCTGTTTTTCGGGTTCTGTTGCGTTACCGTACACAGCAGGCAAAAGTGTCCGATTATTCTGTTGAGGCCACATGGATCAAAGAGTAGAAAAAACCTATGCAGATCTGCAGAAAAGTATGCGGACTTTGTTAGGGAAGAGACCGTGGGAGGACATCAGTGTTCAGCATTTGTGCAAACACGCCAATGTGTCACGTTCTACCTTTTATAGTCATTTTAAGAATAAGGATGATCTGCTTGATTCACTGTTGAGCCAGTTTGAAGCGGCTATGCGGCAGGTAAATAACAAAAGGTCGATCCGTGAGTCCGGTACGCTGAAATTTCTGCCGATATTTCTGAATCACGTTAGTGATAACCGAAAGCTGTTTGCCAAAAACAATACCAGTGCTCACGGATTTCCAGTGGCAAGCAGGTTCAGAGCGCTTTTATTCAGATTGGTTAGCAGTGAAATTGAAGAAGCGCATGGCAGGGCTTCTGCAGAGCTGGCAAGCTACGTGGCCGGTGGAATTTATTCGGCGGTGGTGTTGTGGTGTACTGACGCTTCCGACAGTCTGCCGCTTAAACTGCTGAGCAGTCTTGATGAGATTAACAGAGGCGTGCTTGCTAAAGCCTGTAACTGACGGTTACAAGTTACTGTGCGACATCACAGGAATCCGTTACGCATTCATGTCTAATTCCCGCTATGCTGGCGTTCTTTTGAGTCGGTGCAGAAACCCGTAGTGGAAACAGCTAAAACAATGGATGGACAGGACTGGAGTTTGTTGATCCTGCTATCAGTACTTTGGGGGGGCGCCTATTTCCTTGCAGGTGTGGCGGTCAGAGAACTGCCTCCGTTAACGGTGGTGCTGGTACGTGTCTCACTGGCCGCAATTACTTTATTACCGTTGTTCTGGTATGCCGGTCATTCCATGCCCAAATCGTTCACTCAGTGGCTACCGTTTATTGGTATGGGCTTGTTGAACAATGTTATACCGTTTGGTCTGATTTTTATCGGGCAGACCCAAATCACGGTTGGGCTGTCTTCTATCATTAATGCGATGACGCCTTTGTTTACTGTGGTGGTAATGGCGGGGTTCGGACAGGAACGTCTGACGTTTAACCGCGTCATTGGCGTGGTACTGGGCGTTGCCGGTGTGGCTGTTCTGCGCGGTATAGACGGCCCTGTCGATGCGAGTCAGACACTCGGCATTCTATTGTGTCTTGGAGCAGCACTCAGTTACGGGTTTGCCGCGCTATGGGGTCGCAAATTTCTGGCAGGTATTGCGCCTGTCAAGTCGGCCACCTGTCAGTTGATCTGTTCTACATTGATCATGATCGTGGTGGTGTCGATCATTGATCAGCCGTGGGTACTGCCGATGCCCGGGTCTGACACGCTCTGGGCGCTGGCAGCACTGGCGGTGTTTGGTACTGCGCTCGCCTACATTGTATTTTTTAAAATCCTGGTTCGCGCCGGACCAAGTAACGTTATGCTGGTCACGTTGCTGATACCGGTAACCGCACTGATTCTGGGTAGCGTGTTTTTGGGAGAAGTCATCCGTGTTCAGGAAATACTCGGGGCGTTGATTATCGCCGCAGGATTGTTGTTTATTGATGGCCGGTTGATTAGCAAAATGACTGGCAAAACACAGGCGGATTCCTCGAACAAATAACGCTGTAAAGCGGCTTACCGATTGTTCCAATTTACAGAACAATTTGTTTTGCAGAGCGTATCTATTCCTGGCAGCTGGTTTTATATAGAGTGTTCCGTACAGTCACATGCGCGGGAAACCAATGAAACCAGTTATTGCTGATAACAAGCCGGCAGAGGTTACTCTGACCAAAGGTGATGAATACTACTTCTGTGCATGCGGGAAGTCCGGTAATCAGCCATTCTGCGATGGATCACACGCTGGTACAGAGTTTAAACCCAAAGCATTTACCGCGGAAGAAACCGGTGATGCCTATCTGTGTCAGTGCAAGCACAGCAAAAACCTGCCGTTTTGCGATGGTACCCACAAGCAGTTCTCCGATGATCAGGTCGGCCACGAAGGACCGGGTGTTCAACAGGATGAATCAAGCAGCCCTGTGGCAACGCCCACAGCAGAAGAGCCTACAGTCGCTTTCATTCATCAACTGGCTCGTGAAGGTTTAAGTAACGTCGGACATCATGGGCCGATGACGTCTATGGGTGTGCCCAGAAACCAGTTACCACACTGGGATGATATCCAATTGATGGTCGCACAAATGGCCACCAAGCCGCTGATGGATGATGCCGCAGTATCGACTGAGCTGGTGATTGGCCCCGAGGCAAAAAAGCCGCTGACGTTGAAAATACCGCTGTTTGTGTCTGACATGAGTTTTGGTGCACTGTCAGAAGAAGCAAAGCTGGCGTTGTCAAAAGGAGCGGAGCTTGCCGGTACCGGTATATGTTCAGGGGAGGGTGGAATGTTGCCGGAAGAGCAAGCGGCCAATACCCGTTACTTCTATGAACTGGCAAGTGCGCAGTTTGGTTATAAAGAAGCGTTGTTAACCCGCGTGCAGAGTTTTCATTTTAAAGGCGGGCAAGGTGCCAAAACCGGTACCGGTGGTCATTTACCCGGTGCTAAAAATCGTGGAAAAATATCTGAAGTCAGAGGAATACCGGAAGGTACATCGGCGATTTCCCCGCCCACATTTAAAGATTTATCTACCGTGCAGGATTTTAAGAAGTTTTCAGACCGTGTGCGGGAGGTCAGTGGCGGTATCCCGATCGGTTTCAAACTCAGTGCAAATCATATTGAAAGGGATATTCAGTTTGCGCTTGATGCCAGCGCTGACTACATCATTCTTGATGGTCGTGGTGGTGGAACCGGTGCAGCACCCGAAATATTCCGTGATCACATCAGTGTGCCGACAATTCCGGCGCTGGCACGTGCCAGGCATTATCTTGATCAGGCCGGTGCCAGTGGCAGGGTGACACTGATTATCACTGGAGGGCTTAGAGTGCCGATAGACTTTGTTAAAGCAATGGCGTTAGGGGCAGATGGTGTTGCTCTGTCTAACAGTGCGATGCAATCTATAGGCTGTGTTGCTGCACGTATGTGTAACACCAATAACTGTCCAGCAGGTATTGCCACACAAAAAGCAGATTTACGTCAGCGGCTAAACGTTGAAAAATCGTCTCAACAGTTAGGAAACTTCTTTGCTGCATCTGTGGAGCTGATGCAGGTAATGGCACGAGCCTGTGGCCATGATGCGTTAAGCAAGTTTAACAAAGAAGATCTGGCCACGTGGCACAGGGAGATGGCTGAATTGTCCGGTGTGGCGTACTCCGGGTATGACGGTTCGCCTGGCTAACCGGTGTATGTCTAACCGGAATATGGCTAAGCGGATACTGTCTGACCGCAAAGGTGCCCGGATAGCTTCTGCATAAATTCGAGGCCTTGTTTTAATTCATCGACCGTAATGTATTCATCGGGTTTGTGTGCCCGGCTAATACTGCCTGGTCCGAATAGTACCGTTGAGAATCCGGCATCACTGAAGTAGCCTGCATCGCTGCCAAACGACACGACACCGCGGCTGTTCAGGCCTGTGATCTGGCTGATCAGTGTGGCGGCAGTGTCGGCGTTGCGATCGTCTAGTGGCGGTACCGGTGCTTCAGTAATAATATTGATTGCTGTATCGGGGTTGATCCTGCGCATCTCAGGTAACAACTCCTGCATAGCGTAATGTTTGATTTCTGCGATGATTTTAGTGCTGTCCTCACCCGGCATTGGTCGGAACTCCCAGTCAAACGCACAGTACCCTGCAGTGGCATTGCGTGCCATGCCGCCCTCGATAGTGCCAACATTAAAAGTGCCAAATGGTGGCTGGAAAGGCGAGTCGGGATACGGATTGGCCGCCAGCTGTGCGCCAATCTGTTCGATTTTATTGATCAGTGCAACGGCAACAGAAATCGCACTTACACCCAGAGTCGGGTCGCAGGAATGCACCTCGTGGCCGGTGATTTCGGTGCGCATTTCAAAACCGCCTTTGTGGCCGGTGATTATTTGCATTTCTGTGGGTTCACCAACAATGACCACGTCTGGTGTAAAAGCGTGGTCTTTAAAGCTGTTCAGCAACACAGGCATACCAAACCCTCCGATTTCTTCATCGTAGGTAAACGCAATATGAATAGGTTGTTTAAGGTTGTGACTCTGCCATTGTGGTACCGAGGCCATTACACAGGCGAGAAAGCCCTTCATATCAACCGCACCACGGCCGAAAAGTTTGTTGTCTGAACGCGTCAGCGTAAATGGATCTGTGGTCCATTTCTGACCCGTGACGGGCACCACATCGGTATGTCCGTTTAATACCACACCGCCGTCAGTATGCGGTCCGACTGTCGCAAAAAGATTGGCTTTTTCTCCAGTGGTGTCATAGCTCAGTGTGCTGCGCACACCGTGTTCATTGAGGTATGACTCTATATAACCAATGATTTCACGAGTGGGTTGTCCGGGTAGACTTTGAAAGCCTACAAGTTTTTCCAAAATAGCAATGGCGTGGTCAACCGGTAGCGTCATATACGTGTTTTTCTTCTTTGTTGCTGGTGCAAATAAGACTGTGGTCCGGGTAATAGGGTGGCGAAATTGCCAGACAACCGAACCCACGGCCAAGTGTACCGTAATCCAGTTGTATCCGGCTGACTGGCCGCTATTGTGACCACCTGCGGTGAGGTGACTGACTAATGCCTATGCAGCGTCTTTCTTTGTGGTTGCAGACGCATCATCGTCCGGAGATTTTTTATCATTATCTTCGACCATTGACTCTAGTGATTCCGCATCGGAGTCATCGGAATCATCGCCCATGTTGTTCAATACGGGTAACGGATCGAGCGTCCGCCACGCAGGCATCGACGACATAACGCTACCGAGTAATACACCGCCTCTCAGTAACCAGATTAAGTAGCCCAGCGAAAACCCGGAGGTAACGGTGACTGCCCTGGAGCCAAATTCCAGGTTGGTTGTGGTTGCGTCTTCGAGTATTTTTTGCTGCTCATCAAGATTTTTTGACATCTGCGATGTCTGTGAATCGTTCAGATCAAAATCAAGTTTAAACAGATCACTGAGTGACTGAACCCGCTCTGTAGTGCTCTGAACGGCGAGCAGTGATGCGTCAGTGCTAACTTCCGTTTGCCATTTTCGATGCTGGATTACTTCGTCCTTAAAAGGCTTAATGACATCAGCACCGGATGTCATTACGAACTCCACCGGAGTAGGGATAGCGGGTGTGTCCCTGACGATTTGCTGTTCCTGCTGAGTGTCCAGGGCAGAGAAAAAGTCTTGTGGCGTAATTGCCTTTTGTGTTGAAGACGAAACCGTGTTTATCTCATCTGTTTCCAGCGTGGATATAGAAACACTATTTACCATCGGTTCATCCGAATCGGCATAGGCTGAGCTCAAAGGTGGTTCAATATTTATAAATACTGTTGCTTCGCTTGCTACTCCGTCCTCGTTGGTTACACGGTAGGTAAATTGATCTTGAAGATTAAGTGATAAGTTGTGTTCATAGATGAAGTGTCCATCAGGCATTACGGATGCAGCGCCATTGCCCGGTGCGCTGATAATTTCAATGGTGTAGTTGCTCTGAGGGTCGATCAGTGCATCTATTCCAGGGTGTCCTGACGAGTCCAGTATCTGGGAGAACTTCAGTTCAACCTCGAGATCTGAAATTGCCGGGGCTTCATCAATCACCTCTTCAATAGTGATACTAAAGGCTTCGATGTATGGTGGGACGGCTGGCGCATTGGTATCGACCAGGCTCAAGGAAAATTCGTCAGAGCTGGTTTCCGACCCATTGTGTGAGTAAGAAATTTGCGAGTTGTTTATATCTGACTGACTGAACTCACCGCCTGTTGACAGGGGTTGATCATCGAACAACAGCTGCCCGTATCGGGGGCTATTCTGCAGAGAAAATTGAAGCGTCTCAGGAGCGCTGTCGACGTCGACGGCATTCAGGTAGTCGCTGGTGATTAGTACCGAACCACCTTCGCTGACAGTAATCTGATTTTTTATTATTGTCGGTAGATCGTTTTCCGGCAGAATGCTAAACAGCAGCTGATTTTCAGTGGTGCTGGTGTCCTGTCCGTGGTAACCGTTTCCACCGTCATCGCGCACCAGAAAAGAGATGCCGGTGGTAGAGTGACCATGGATATTGTCGAACGGTCTGAACACCAGCAGCCCGTTTTCAATATCGGTAGTACCGATTACCGTACCCTTCTGCACCGCGTTGCCGGTCAATAACAGCTCCCCGTTGTCAGGAAGTGCGGTTATCATCACAGCACTAAATGTGTCGGCGGGATTGTCTGAAGGGTCATCAAAGCCGAAATCACTGGCACGTAGCTGATATGCAGTATCTTCAACAATAGTAATGACTTTGTCAGTGCCAAGCGGTGCGTCGTTAACTTTTTGTACATCAGCGAAGAGAACATTTTGTTCTGAAGATTGCTCTCCATCCTCATCTATCGCAACGATACTAAACACTTGTTGCAACCCGTGATCGGTGCTGTTGATATTTGCAGGTGGCTGCCAGTAAGCGTTCATGGTCGCGTCAATGGTATCGTTGCCGCCCGCTGTGTACGGCACAGTTGGAAATTCTTCGGTACCAAGCTCCAGTGTTCCCGAGCCGGCAGCGGTTATACGATAGCCCACAATTGATCCATCGATGTCAGAAGCATCGGCCAGAGTGTTGATCTGTCCGAAACTGATTATCTGTCTGGTATCTTCCGTCGCTGGAATAGGTTGAATGGATGTCAGCACGGGTGAGTCATTGACATCGGTAACCAGCACCGATGTGTTTACGGTGTTTGCAGATCTTCCGCCGTCATTATCCAAAGCAGCTACGGTAAAAGCATGCTGTACTCCGTTTGCAGCAGTATTGGCATTTTTTGTCGGGGTCCAGAAGGCCGTCAGATCTTCATTGATTATGTCGTTCGTACCGATCATAAAATCACTGGCAGTGGCTGCGTTGGCGCCAATTCGCAGGGTTCCGGATTCCACGTTCTGAACCACAAATGCCTGCAGGGTACCATCACTATCTACGCTATTGCCCTGCGCCTGCATTTCATTGAATGTGATTTCAACCTCTGAATCTTCTCTGGTGATATCAATGTCATCAGCGAAAGCAGACAGGGTCGGGATATCATTGACATCGTTGACAAAAACCTGTGCAGTCTGTGTGGTGGATTCGTCTCCATCATCATCTATGACAGATACAGTGACCGCCGCCTGATCACCGTTTACCGGTGTATTGTTGCCTGCAGCAGGTGTCCAGTAGGCGTTGTAGAAAGCGTCGATCGTATCGTTAGTGCCGGATATAAAATCAGTTGCGCTGGTTGCACTGGTGCCTATTCTTAGTGAGCCCGATGGTACCGTGTGAACCTTAAAGGCCTGAATTGAGCCATCGGTGTCCGCGTGGCTGCCTTGCGCCAGCAGTTCGTTGAGGGTTAGCTCAACCTCAGTGTCTTCATCGGTGGTGTCCAGGTTGCTTCCAAATTCGCGAAGGGTCGGCACGTCGTTTATATCGTTAACATAGACACGTGTGGTTACCGGAGTGGTGGAAACATCGCCGTCCTCATCGAGAGCTACCACCGAGAACGCGAATTGATCTCCGTTTACCGGCGTATTGATGTCAGGGTCCGGCGTCCAGTATGCGTTGTTTAATGCATCAATAGTGTCGTTTGTCCCTGTCGACCAGGGCATTGCTACGGATACACTGCTGCCAATTCTTAGCGTGCCGGAGTCGATGTGTTTTACGATGAAGGCGGTTACCGTGCCGTCGGTGTCGATGTGATCGCCTTTTGAAAGCATGGCATTGAAGCTAATGGCGACTTCTGTGTCTTCATTGGTGGTATCAATATGTGCATCGAAAGCCGTCAATGTCGGAATATCGTTGATGTCGTTAACATAGACCGCAGCAGTTTGCGGGCTCGATTCATCTCCATCATTGTCTCTGGCGGTTACCGTAAACACCTGTTGTTCGCCGTCTACTGGTGAGTTGACATCAGGGTCTGGTGTCCAGTAGGCGCTATTAAGCGCGTCAATGGTGTCATTAGTGCCGGGTGCAAAATCTATGGCCGAAGCTGAGCTGGTACCAATTTTTAAGGAGCCTGAAATGGGGTTCTGAACAATAAATGCTGTGATACTCCCATCGGTATCTATGTGTTTACCCGGTGCCAGTAACTCATCGAAGGTCAGCTCTGCTTCGATGTCTTCATTGGTGGCGTCGAGGTGAGTATCGAAAGGGGCCAGGATTGGTGCGTCATTGATATCATTGACATAGACAACGGTGCTGCGGGTACTGGATTGATCGCCATCTTCATCCATTGCAGTTATAGTGAAGGCCAGTTGATCCCCATTGACTGGTGTGTTGAGCTCCGGCGCTGGTGTCCAGTAAGCGTGAGTATTAGCGTCAATGGTGTCGTTGCTGGCTGATGCGTATTCTGTAGCGGTAACGGCATCTGTACCGATTCTCAGTGTGCCGGACAAAACGTTTTGTACAACAAACGCCTGTACGGTGCCATCAGAGTCGAAGTCCTTACCCTGTGATTGTAACTCGGTGAATCTCAGTTCTACTTCGGTGTCTTCATTGGTAATATCGATGGGCGAATCAAAGACTGCCAGAGTCGGACTGTCGTTAATATCGTTGACATAAACAAGCGCACTCTGCACGGCAGATTCAGCGCCATCATTATCGAGGGCGGTGACACTGAAAGCGGTTTGATCACCATTTACAGGTGTGTTTAGCTCAGGATCTGGTGTCCAGTACGCACTGTAGATACTATTAATCGTCTCGTTTGTGCCAATCTCAAAGTCCGTTGCAGTGGCAGCACTGGTACCTATTTTAAGGGTACCAGAGGCGACGTTTTGTACGACAAAAGCCTGAATAAAACCGTCAGAGTCCTGATCTTTGTTCTGCGCCTGTAACATGGTGAAAGTAAGCTCCACCGGAGTGTCTTCGTCAGTGGTATTGATGTGCGAGTCGAAAGCGGTAAGCGTCGGTGCATCGTTTATATCGTTGACATAGACAAGAGCAGTCTGTGCCCCGGATTCAGCTCCATCATTGTCTTTTGCGGTAACAATAAACGCCTTCTGATCCCCGTTGCCGGGCGTATTGACGTCCGGCTCAGGTGTCCAGTAGGCGTTTTTCCCTGCATCAATAATGTTGTTGCTGTCAATGGTGAAGACTGAAGCAGTTGCCGGGCTGGTGCCAATTCTAAGTGAACCGGAAGGTACATTTTGAACAACGAAAGCTTCAATATTGCCGTCAATGTCCGTGTCTTTGTTTTGTGCCTGTAATTCTGCAAAAGTCAGCTCAACCTCATTATCCTCATCGGTTGTGGCTATCGGTGAATCAAAAGCCGCCAGTGCCGGTGCGTCATTGATGTCGTTTACATAAACCGTTGTAGTTTGAGTGGAAGATTCACCCCCATCGTTGTCTCTCGCTGTAAGCGTAAAGGCCTGCTGGTCACCGTTAACCGGTGTGTTGCGATCCGGTTCGGGGGTCCAGTAGGCGTTGGTGGTCCCGTCGATAACATGGTTTACATCAGCAATGAAGTCGGTAGCGCTCGCTGCATCGGTGCCAATCTTCAGTGTGCCGGAAGGGACATTCTGAACGACAAAACTATCAACGGTACCGTCGGCATCAAACGTTTTGTTCTGACTTAGTAGTTCACCAAAAGTCAGCTCCACCTGGGTGTCTTCATCGGTCGTATCGATTGGCGTGTCAAATGCCGTCAGTGTTGGTAAATCGTTAATGTCAGTAACATGAATAAACGCTTTCTGTTCGGTAGAGTTACCGCCGTCCTCATCTCTTGCAGTAACCGTAAAGGCCTGCTGATCCCCGTTGACGGGCGTATTGATATCCGCTTCAGGTGTCCAATAAGCCTTGGTATTGATGTCAATTATGTTGTTGCTATTGGAAAAAAATGTTGCGCTGGCTGCGTCGGTGCCGAGTTTGAGCGTACCGGATGTCACATCCTGAACGACGAAGGCCTCTACTGTGCCATCTGAATCATTGTCCTTGCCCTGTGCTTTCAGTTCGGCGAAGGTAATCTCGACTTCAGTGTCTTCGTTGGTGTTTTCAACCGGCGCGTCAAATGGCGTGAGTACCGGTGCATCATTAATGTCATTGACGTAAATCAAGGCGGTTTGTGCGGAAGATTGTTCCCCGTCGTCATCTCTGGCGGCTAACGTAAAAGCCTGTTGATCGCCATTGACCGGTGTATTGACATCTGGTTCCGGAGTCCAGTAGGCATTGTTACCGGCGTCAATGGTATCGTTACTGTTCGGTACAAAATCTGTGGCGCTGGCTGCATCTATACCGATTCTTAGTGTGCCGGTATTAAGCGTCTGAATAACAAAAGCCTCAATGGTGCCGTCAGCGTCAGCGTCTTTGTTACGGGCCTGTAGTTCGTTAAAAGTCAGTTCTGCTTCA
The DNA here is from genome assembly GCA_937931165.1 of uncultured Granulosicoccaceae bacterium. Taxonomy (GTDB): domain Bacteria; phylum Pseudomonadota; class Gammaproteobacteria; order Granulosicoccales; family Granulosicoccaceae. The sequence continues at coordinate 15,133 of CALHCI010000124.1, read as the reverse complement.
GTATCTTCTTCAGTTGTTTTAATGTGTGTGTCGAAAGCTGACAGGGTAGGTGCATCATTAATGTCGTTCACAAAAACATGCGCAGGCTGCAGGCCGGATTCGTGGCCATCATCATCTCGAACAACAACGGTAAATGCCTGCTGGTCGCCATTCACCGGGGTGTTTATATCAGGATCGGGTGTCCAATAGACGTTGTTGGTGTTGTCGATAGTGTCATTAACACCGGACAGAAAGTCGGTAGCGGTCGTCGTGTCGGGGCCGATTCTAAGCGTTCCTGAAGTAACGCCCTGTACAACAAACGCCTGAACAGTACCATCTGAGTCCGAATCTTTGCCTTGCGATTGTAATTCACTGAATGTGATCTCTATTTCAAGATCTTCATCGGTGGTTGCAATTGGGCTGTCAAATGCGCTGAGGTCAGGGGCGTCGTTAATGTCATTGACGTAGATCAATGCTGCCTGTGCATTTGACTGAGCGCCATCATTATCTTTTGCAACAACGGTGAAAGCCTGAATGTCACCGTCAACCACTGTATTTATGTTGGGTTCTGGTGTCCAGTAGGCGTTATTTACAGAGTCAATGGTGTCGTTGCTACCGGGTACGAAATCAGTAGCCGTGGCTGAATCTGCGCCCAGTTTAAGTGTTCCGGTGGTGGCGTTTTGGACGACAAAGGCCTGAATAGTGCCATCGGAGTCGCTGTCTTTCCCCGGTGCCTGCAGTTTATAAAAAGTCAGTTCGACTTCAGTGTCTTCATCGGTCGTATCAATGTAGGTGTCGAAAGCGGCGAGGGTTGGTGCATCATTGATGTCATTAACATAGACAAAAGCAGCCTGGGTATTGGATACCGCACCGTCATCATCTTTTGCGGTAACAATGAAGGCCTGTTGATCGCTGTTGACAGGGGTGTTGAGCCCGGGTTCAGGTGTCCAGTAGGCTTTAGTACTCGCGTCAATCGTGCTGTTTACGCCCGCAACAAAATCTGTTGCATTTGTCGTGTTGGTGCCAATTCTCAGGTTGCCGGATGTAACACTCTGAACAACAAAGCCTTGAATAGTGCCATCCGAATCAATGTCTTTTCCCTGTGACTGGAGTTCACCGAAGGTAATCTCTACTTCAGTATCTTCATCTGTGCTGTCGACGTGTGTGTCAAAGGGCTTTAAATTTGGCGCATCATTTATATCATTGACATAGATCAGGGTCTGCCGGGCTGAAGATTCGCCGCCATCATCGTCCATTGCTACAACGCGGAACGCCTGTTGATTGCCGTTGACCGGGGTATTGAGCTCCGTTTCAGGAGACCAATAGGCTTTGTTGGCAGCATCAATGGTATCGTTGACGTTTGCCAGAAAATCTGTCGCAGTGGCAGCATCTGTCCCGATTCTCAGCGTACCGGAACTAATACCCTGAACAACAAAAGCCTGTACAGATCCATCAGTGTCGCTATCCTTGCCCTGCGCCTGTAGCTCGTTAAAGGTGATCTCTACTTCGGTATCTTCATCGGTTGTGTCGATGTGAGTATCGAATGCTGCCAGAGTTGGCGCGTCGTTGGTATCGTTGACATACACAAGCGCTGTCTGTGCCGCCGATTCATCTCCGTCATCATCTTTTGCGGTCACCGTGAAGGCTTGCTGATCACCGTTGACCGGGGTGTTCAGTTCAGGTGCCGGTGTCCAATAGGCTTTGTTTGTGGCGTCGATGGTGTCGTTTGTGCCGATGGTAAAATCGGTTGCAGCACCAGCGTCAGGACCAATTTTAAGCTGCCCCGACTTGACGTTCTGGACCACAAATGCCTGAATGTTGCCATCGGTGTCGTCGTCTTTCCCGTGCGCCTGTAACTCACTGAAGGTTATTTCTACCTGTGTGTCTTCATCAGTGGTTTTGATGTGTGTATCGAAAGAGGCCAGAGTCGGTGCATCATTGATGTCATTGACAAAAACAAGCGCGGTCTGTGCAGCAGATTCGCCACCATCATTGTCTTTTGCTGTTACTGTAAAAGCCTGTTGGTCACTGTTAACTGGTGTATTTAGTCCCGGTGCAGGGGTCCAGTACGCATTATTTGCATTGTCTATAGTATCGTTGCTGCCGGGTATGAAATCAGTCGCGGCAACAGCATCGGTGCCGATTTTCAGCGCTCCCGAAGGGACGTTCTTTACCACAAAAGACTGAACGGTGCCGTCACTGTCATTGTCTTTACCCTGCAGTGTTATTTCGCTGAAAGTAATTTCGACCTCGGTGTCTTCATCGGTTGTTGCAATGTGGGTGTCGAATACTCCCAGAGCGGGTGCGTCGTTAACGTCGTTGACAGTAATGACGGTTGTCTGCGAATTTGACTCGTCGCCGTCGTCATCCTCTGCGGTGACCGAGAATGCCTGTTGCACACCGTTCACCGGTGTGTTTATCTCTGCTTCCGGGGTCCAGTAGGCTTTATTTCCAGCGTCGATCCTGTCGTTGGTGTCGGGTGCGAAATCAACAGCGGTTAACTCACTGGCGCCGATTTTTAGCGTGCCGGAATTGACATTCTGAACAACAAACGCCTGCACCGTACCGTCGATATCGGCGTGTTTGTTTTTAGCCAGTAAATCACCCAGGGTTATCTCGACTTCAGTGTCCTCATCGGTGATGTTTACGGGGGTGTCGAAAGTAGCCAGCGTTGGTTTGTCGTTGATGTTATTGACTGCAAGGGTACGAGTAACCGTATTGGAATTGTTGTTGCCATCATTAACGGTTATCGATACCACACGGTCAGTGGTGTCCGGGTTCTCACTGTAGTTAACGTAAGTTATAGATCGCAACGCTGCCTGATAGTTTGAAACAGTGTCATTGCCGGTCAGGGTTAGCGTTCCGGTGGTCACTGAAAAATTCCCGGTAATGCCGGTGGTGTTGGTGAATTCCAGCGCGTCTTCAATCGCACTATAATTATTGATTTGTACGGTTGCCGACTGAATTGGTGTGATGTTTGGATCTGTCAGTTGAATGGATGAAGTAAGCAGCGTTGCCGGGTCGTTTTCATCGTAGTTGATGGAGGTACTTTCAATATTGCTAAGCACCGGATCATGCAAAATGTTAATCGGAATCTGCACCAGGCTAGTGGTTCTTCCGCCATTAGCAGGTTTGTTAGGGTCTGTCGCCTGAATAGTCAGTGTGTCAGTAGTGTGAATAGCTGCGGTATCACTTTGATACGAAAATTTGTTTGGTTCATCGAGTAGCGCGTTGTACAGTTCAATAGTTTGGGATGTTAACAATCCATTAGGAGGAACTGCCGATTCTCTAGTGCTTTCACTTTGTATAAAGGTCAAAGTACCTGTTTGACTGCCAAGCCAGAAGTTGTAAGCAGTTGCATTGGAAATGGCGTAACTGATTTCGCTGTCCCAGACATCAACGGCAGAGAGATCAATAAAAGTATCAATTCCGTGCTCGACGGTAATTGTCGGGATAGTGCCGATATTGGTGACCGTCGCTGGTCGCGGGGTTAGTAGCGTACCTGTGGCTACGTCATACCGCGCGTCGTGAAAGTCTATGTACTCTACGGTATCCCAAATGACATCTGTTTTGCCTCCGTGTGACACTATAACGTATTGCGTGTCATCACTGGTATTCGGGCCGGTGTAGTTACTACGATCTATGGAATAACTTGGGGTTGCCGAGTTTCCGAACACCCGTACCGTGTCGACTCCGTCGCCACCCCGGTAATCTGTGGAAGTAAAGGCGATTGCAAATCTGTCGTCTTTCACACCTCCTTGTACGGAGATATTATTGTCGATAGTGGTTAGTCCGCTTAAGTCCCATGCAACCGGGTCACTGAAAGTGCTGCTGCCTAGCGAATAATTGGATGCGCCATTACCGGTCAACTGCTCGATATCTGATCCAACCGTGGTGAAATTGTCCGGTAGGAAGAATGTGCTCGCCCCTCTGCCTGAATCAAACTCCAGAACTATAGAGTCAACGCCATCGCCACCCGACAGCGCAAAATCCGACTGGATATTGTTGCCAACAACAAATTTGTCGGTACCAGAGCCACCAGAAATGTTATTGAAGTCAGTGGTGGATGGCTCTAACAGGTAGAAGGTGTTGTTGCCATCGGTCGCTGTTATAGAGTCACTACCTGTTCCGTCGTAAAAGGTGTCGCTGCCGCTCCAGTCATAGATATAGTCATCCCCCGGGCCGTCGTAGACAATGTCATTCCCTGTGCCCGGGTAGATTCGGTCATTCCCCGGGCCGTCGTTAATGATGTCATTGCCACGGCCACCCTGAAGTACATCATTGCCAGGGCCATCGTTGATAACGTCTGCGCCACTACCACCGTCGATCCAGTCATTTCCTTCGTCTGAGTTTATTGTGTCGTTGCCACCACCTCCCTGTACGACATCATCCCCCTTGCCGTCTTCCAGTGTGAAATCGCCCAGGCTAATATCATGATCAACTAACCTGACAGCAGCAATGACCGGACTGCCGCTGATGGATCTAATCGTTACCGGGGTAGGGTCATCGTAGGCAGAAGACGGGGTAAACCTGACCACCATGGTTTGCCAGTCCATTTTGTTCAGGCTGGTTCCGGCAGGCATCGTTAGAGTGCCGGTCAGCCCGGTAGACCCATTGATGTCAATTTCTATCGTGTGATCGCCCGCATCCTTGCCACCCATGTAAAACACCAAAGAATACGTTACCCCTGCAGTTGTTCCAGGTAGCTCTGATGATATCTCTGCACTGTTTAGTGAGATAGCGCGCCCACCACCGGGAACATCAAGTCTACTTTCACCGTTTGCAAGAAAATCAATAGAGCCTGAGTTGACATCAATACCCAAAGAACTTGTGGTTACGTTGTATTCAGTGTCGGGTGCGTAGTACGGTGCGATTAACGGATTTACTACGAAATCTCCGAGATGTACAAATTCGCCGCCCCAGGGGAAGGACATGAGATCGTATGAAGCAATAAGAAGGTCGTTTCCGCCATTGCCAATCAGATCGAAATCAACAGGGTCTGCCTGTGCATCAATGCCATACAACAGATCTATATTGTTTGTGCCTGTTAATAGTTCGTGTTCCCATGCTGCCGCCAGAGACTCTGTTGCGATGGTGCTGCTTTCTATTTTTCCTGTGCTGTATTCAAGAATCCAGTCTGCATCAAATGAACGGTGCCCCGTGTTGTTGCTGCTGGTAGCGACATCCGCACCGGTGTGTGTGGCCAGATAGCGCGCCAACGCCTGTCCTTCCACTGATTCACCGAGGTTACAGCCATAAAGCAGTAAGTCAGCGTCCCCGGTCAGGTTGTTTTGCCACTGTTGCAGCTGCTGCAGATGGTCTTGCACTGATTCTCCGTCGATCCACTGACTGCCAAGCTGAAAACCGGAGGTGGATCCGTGTGAGATAATGTGAAGTGCAGATACGGGGCCTTGCGATAGCACAGACGAAATCAAGGCCAGTCCGTCTTCGTCCGTGTCGATGGTATGGATGTCCAGTGCGCGCCCGTGCACCTGTTGGGTTTGAAGCGCCTGAATAATCAGATCAACGTCGGCAACCCGGGTGTCAATGAAAACCAGCTCTGTGGGTATTGCCTCGGGTGGTATTGCCCGGCCGATGATTCCGGCAACCTCTTCCTGCACGGGGTCATCTGACACCGGGTCGGGCGATAGTGCCAGCAAATCTGCAGAGAACAGGGTGCGTTCTTCCAGCGTTTCAACTATCGGGGATGCGTTTTGGTCCCGGCAGTTGCGAAAACGGCGAGGTGACGATTGCGCGTGTTTTTGCTTGATGAAGCCCATGTGAGCTCTGGTGTGACAGTAAATAGAGATAGCGACGGAAAGTTAATGATTCTTAAAACATTTTATGGGTATTCGCCGGTTGATCCAGCAATCAGCTGTTTATCGTGTCAGGAGTCGCGCAGAAGCGTGATGTGATTTACTTTTATCCTCAATTTTTGTGCAAAATTCCGGTGGTTGTTTTTTGTTCGGGTGGGCCAAATTGGTCACGATTTCCCCGGAAAGCGTCGCCCGCAGGAATTAGAATGCCCCGGTAAGAACGCAGAGGCGGAAGTGGCATGTGCTGATTACTCCGGTTTCCGCACCTTGATGATGCAATCTAGCTGAATCTACGCATAAAAATTCCCAACGCGGATTGACTGACTATGTACAAAAAACTCCCTGTTATTCTGATTGTGTGCGGAATTGTCTTAATGCTTGGCGCCTTTCTATTTGGCGCTCCGAATGCCATTCCCTACCAGGACCCGACCGCCGAACAACTGGCCCGGCAGGCGTCCCGCTCAGCGATGTTCCGGTTTATGTTTTTGATTGGTGTGCTGGATTTTGTTGCAGGAGCGTGTTTGCTTTGGGTGAGATTGCGCAAGAAATCTGATCAGCCGGCAGACAATTAGCTTTTACCGTGTCGATTGGCCTCTATTGTTATACCGGGCGTCGAGGGTTTCAGCGCCGGGCGTGTCTGACGAGTGAGACAAGCCACTTTATTTTCAATGACATTGACCCGCTAAGTCTGCGCTAATTTTCGCTCCCTATACTTCTTCCCATCAGCAAGATTGCTGATATTCAACAATCACCTTTTGGGAGAAAAACTATGATCAACAGTACTAACACAGTCAATATCGATGGCGTAAAGATCAACGAGTTTGATATCAATGACGTTTTTGCCACTGGTCGTAACGACAACTTCGGACGCTGGGTCGTTCGACCACTGGCCATTGTGGCCGCCATAGGTGTAGCTGTCGCTGCTTTTTTTGCCAGTGCCAAGCTCATTGTGGTGTCAGTTGCTTTATTACCACTGCTTGCGGTTGCGATGTGTCTTGAAAGCCGCGAAGAAATACCGGAAGAGGTCCTGCCCTTTGTTGCTTCGATCGATGCTTTATTACAGAAAAATTCAGACTACAATCTGAAGCAGCGACGGTTCATTGCCGATGCGGCACATGAGTTACGCACTCCGATTACCGCGTTGTCTCTGGAGGTTGATAATCTTCAGAAAGCGCAAAGTGACAATGTCAGACAAGTGCGTGAAACGTCACTGAAACACAGTATTGGCAGGTTGCACCGGCTGGTCAATCAGTTACTGGATCTGGCGCGGGCCCAGTCCGTTGTTTCAGAAGCAGTGAAACCGGTTTATGTAAACGAGTTGCTAAAAACCCAGATAGCAGATCTTTTCTTACTGGCGGAAGAGAAAAATGTTGAGCTCGTTGTTGCGCACAATGAGGATCTTTACGTTAACGATATCAATAACCAGTTACAACACCTGTTGCGTAATGCATTGTCTAACGCCATCAAATTCTCACCACCTTCCAGTCTGGTGACTATTGAACTGCGCCAACAAGGTAGCAGTGCAATATTCAGTGTTACTGACACCGGGCCCGGTGTCGAGAATGACCATCTAAAAAAACTGCATGAGCCGTTTTACCGCCCGGCAGAACAGGCAACCGGTACAGGTGCTGGTCTTGGATTGGCAATTTGTCACGAGATAGCGCAAAAACTGGGCGGGAATCTTACGCTGGATAACGCTGATGGAGGAGGTTTCAGATTTCAATACTCTCAAACTTTGGTGGCAAAGTCAGGTAAAACGGTCAAACGGATTGATGATTAGCAGTTTCCAGCGTGCATGGTGAATCACCATCGCGAGTAACACACCATAGGTGTTGCAGTCGCAAAGTGTGACAGCAGCTAAAGTACGACGAGGTCCAGCGATGATCGACTCAAGCGTTCTACCCCGTTGTCTTTTACCAGCACAGAGTGGCCCCAGCACATCGCGTGACCATCGTCACTATCCATTAAAATCATATGTAAAAAATACACATTGCCAGTATTCATGATCAGTGGATTGTCTTTGTAGAACATCGGGAAGTCGACCCATATAGGATTGAAAACGGCTCCCATACCATAGCCGCAAGCCTGTAATCGTGCGTGTTGTAATCCGTGTGCATCAAAGACGCTTTCGTGTGCGGCATACACCTCTCCCATGGGTCTGCCGGGTTTAATGGCATCTTCACAGGCCAGTAGTGCTTCGGTGGCGGCGGTGTGCATTGCCCGTTGTTTATCGTTGGCATGGCCCACCAGCAGCGTGCGCATCATCGCTGCCTGATAACGAAATCGAGCGCCTGACCATTCAAGAGTTAGTTGATCTTCGGCGTCAAGGTGTCTGGGTGCTGACTGGTATCTGCATAACAATGCAGCTTCCCCGGAGCCGACAATAAATTCGTTTCCCGCATAACCCCCGCCGCCCTTAAAAACGGCGCCCTGCATGGCTGCGAGTATATCTCCTTCAAAAGCACCGGGGCCGGTGATATTCAATGCGGCATCAAGTGCATCGTCGCTTAGTTTTGCAGCCTGCCGATGGTAGTCAATTTCCTGTGCGCTTTTATCACGACGCAGGTGGCGAATGATATCCGAGGCTTCAGTCAATTCTGTTCCTGCGAGTGCCTTGTTTACCAGGGTGCCGTTGAAAGCGGTGAGGCCCACAGTTTGTGTTTCAATGCCAAGGTTGCCACCGGACAGTTTCATTTCTGACAACAGCTTTGCAAGGTGTAGCGCGGGGTTAGCACCTTCTACTTCTGTCCAGATATGTATTTGATCATCGTTAAGCGTAGAGGTTTGCTGCGCCTGCCTTAAGTCCGGCAGGCGTGTGAGCAATGCTATTTCACCATCTGCTCGCAGCACCATGCACTGAAACATCGCAAAGCCAAAAGTGTCGTAACCGGTCAGGTAGTAGTGACTCTCCGGAGCGAACAGCAATATGCCATCGAGCCCGGCCTGTAGCAGTGCAGCAGTTGCACGATTGCAGCGGGAGGCGAATTCCTGTGGTGTGAAATGAACAGACATGCGTTGAGATCCGGAAGAGTGATTCACATTGGCAGCGCGGTAACTTACCAGATGTCACAGTTCGCGTGAACAGGTTGGTGCATCAGTGAACTGACCAGCGTAATACCCTGCTGGTGCAACGCACTGTGAACGGGCGCGATGTGGTAGTCTGCAGGGAACCTCTGGCGGAGACAGGTCATGGAAAAAAGCGTTAAACGATTTGAAGAAAATCCCGCGGCCGGTATGAAGCCGTCCCGCTTCACTTCCAGAAAAGCGTTCACTACTGACGATCAGACTGAAGTCAATCACTTCTTCTACGCTGCCGAAGATGAAAGCAGGCTTGCCGGTGTCTGGGAGTGCGCCCCGACGCGTGAGGAAATTGATGCTTACCCGGTGGATGAGATGATGACGATTTTATCCGGCTCTGTGACGGTGAGTATGGATGGTGGCATTGCAGAGACGTTTACAGCCGGAGATACGTTTTTTATTCCTAAAGGTACTCGTTGTGTCTGGGAAATCACCGAGACACTACGTAAGTATTACTTTATTGCCGGTTAAAATACGTTGTACCAATAGATAAACTAATATCAATCAGATTAATCAGGGTTAATTCATGCCTCAAAGCTTAAGCACTAACCGCCGCATTGTTCTTGCAAACAGACCGCAGGGAATGCCAGATGCAAATACGCTGCAGCTGGAAGAGTCAGAAATACCGCAGGCGGCAGAGGGTGAAATGTTATTGCGCACGGTTTTCCTGTCGCTCGATCCTTACATGCGCGGTCGGATGAATGATACAAAATCCTATGCAACGCCGGTACAAATAGGTGAGGTAATGACCGGTCAGGTGGTCGCTGAAGTAGTATCTTCAAATCTCGAGGGTTATGCGGCCGGAGATCATGTACTGGCACCGAGCGGCTGGCAGGACTACGCCGTCTCCAACGGGGAGCAGGTGTTAAACCTTGGGCCTGCCCCCGAAAACCCGAGCTGGTCACTCGGCATTCTCGGTATGCCGGGTTACACCGCCTATGCCGGTTTACTTAAGATTGGTGAGCCAAAGCCCGGTGAAACCGTAGTGGTTGCTGCAGCGTCCGGTCCGGTTGGTGCTACTGTCGGTCAGATTGCAAAGATCAAAGGTTGCCGTGTTGTGGGTGTGGCCGGTGGTGCAGATAAGTGCACACATGTAGTAGATAATTTGGGCTTTGATGCGTGTCTTGATCACCGCGCCGTTGATTTTGCAGAGCAACTTTCTGCGGCCTGCCCTGAGGGCATTGATGTGTACTTTGAAAACGTTGGCGGTAAGGTGCTGTACAGTGTGTTGCCGTTGCTTAATGCGTTTGCACGTATTCCGGTTTGTGGTGTTGTGTCATGGTATAACCTCACCGGCTTGCCGGAGGGTACAGATTACAGCCCAATGATCATGGGCACTATTCTGCGTATGAAAGTAAAGATGCAGGGTTTTATTATCTACGACAGTTTTCCAAAAGAACTCTACGGTGAGTTTGCTGCAGAAATGACTGGCTGGCTTAAAGACGGAAAAGTAGCTTACAAAGAGCAGATAGTAGATGGTCTTGAAAACGCACCGGCTGCATTGAATGATCTGTTAGTTGGAAAGAGTTTTGGAAAAATGGTGGTGGCGGTATGAGCAGCAAACCACGGGTGTGGTTAACCCGTAAGCTCAGTGATAATACGCAAGCCAGAGCACTGCGTGACTACGATGTTATTCTGAATACAGAAGACACGTTAAGCAGCAGTGAAGATATCGTGCGTATGAGTGGTGAAGTTGATGCCATCATTCCATGTCATTCAGAATTATTCGATGCTGCGACGGTTGCAAAGCTTGATTCAAGATTAAAAATAGTTGCCAACCACTCTGTTGGTGTCGATCACTGTGATCTTCCGGCATTAAAAGCGAAAGGTGTCTGTGTCACCAACACGCCCGATGTGCTGTCAGATGCAACCGCAGAAATCGCCATGTTGTTGTTACTAGGTGCTGCAAGACGTGCTGCAGAGGGTGACGCCATGGTACGCAGCGGGCAATGGGATTCATGGAGTCCGGCGTTTATGGTCGGCACGCAGGTTACCGGCAAAAGGCTGGGTATTATCGGTATGGGAAGAGTCGGTCAGGTGATGGCTCGCCGTGCACGGGGGTTTGATATGGAAGTTCACTACCATAGTCGCAACCAATTGGATGCCGGGGTAGAGCAGGGTGCAACCTATCACAGCAGTTTACAGTCATTGCTTGGTGTTTCCGACTTTCTGTCTCTCCATTGTCCGGCAACAGAATCAACCACCGGCATTATTGATGAGGTCGCGCTAAGCCAGCTACCGGACGGGGCAATTCTGATTAACACTGCACGAGGCGCGCTGGTCAATGAAGCAGCTTTGCTCTCGGCCATCGAAAGCGGCAAGCTGGCGGCGGCCGGGTTGGATTGTTTTGAGACAGAGCCTGGTGGCAACAACAAGTTTAATCAGCACGCCAATATATTTATGTTGCCGCATATTGGCAGTGCGACGTTTGAAACCAGGGATGCAATGGGATTTCGCGCGCTGGACAACCTTGATGCTTTCTTCGCCGGTAAAACGCCCCGGGATCGGCTGGTGTAGTTAATGGTTGTTCCGAATAAGGCTGCATGTGCCCTATGCTCAAGCTCCCTCGTTTTAGCGTATGGCGTGCGGCTGTTGCGGGAGGTTTTACTGAAGACCCCTGTCATTGCCAGGCAATGAGTCTTGGTCATCATCTATAAACTCCATAAACCTTATCGCTTCAAGTTGTTGATTCATTGGAAACTGAGTCAGCATCTTCGTCATGTCCATATTTTTTCTTAACGCGAAGATAACCGTTTCGTAGATGGTCAGTTTTTCATCGAGAGTCATGGCAAACCTGGTACTGCTGTTACAACTCTTCGCAATATAGTCAAAGTGATATTATTGTGCATGCTGCTAAAAACGCAGCACGGTGATGCATTATTTGCATCACCGTTACGCACCGGTGTTCCGCTGCCGTTGGATATTGAAGCATCCTGGAGCAAAGGCTGTTAATTGTTGGTAAAAAAAACTTGAGGTTCCAGTCACTGGAAGCCCTATATTCTCTCACAGAGAAGCGATCCGGACCTGAAAAATGACGCACAATAAACGATTGGCACTTGGCATAGACGGCATGTCCTGCGCCTCCTGTGTTGGTCGTGTGGAAGCAGCGCTCTCTGCTGTAGATGGCATTGGCAATGTCAGCGTTAATCTTGCGTCAGAAACGGCTGAACTTCAGGTGCAAAATCCGGCGGCGCTTCACAGTGCCGTACAGACGCTCGAAACGCTCGGTTATCCGGCGCGTACCTCGGTGATCACACTGACTATTGCTTCAATGTCCTGTGCTTCCTGCGTTGGCAGGGTCGACAAGGCGCTGGCTGCAGTGCCCGGTGTACAGTCTGTGGTTGTCAATCTGGCTACTGAAACGGCAGCGGTTGAAATTGTCGAAGGTGCCGTTGAATTGGATGCGCTACTGGCGGCGTCTGCCGGTGCTGGTTATCCGGCTGCGGTTGTGCAGTCGCAGCACAGTCAATCGCAGTTGGAAAGAAAAACCGCCGAGGCACGGGCATTGTTCCGGCGCGTTGCGCTTGCCGCAATACTGACGTTGCCCGTGTTTGTGCTTGAGATGGGCGCGCACATGATTCCGGCGTTTCATATGGCCATTGAAAACAGCATTGGTACGCGCAATTCCTGGTTAATTCAGTTTGTGCTCACCACTGTGGTGCTGTTCGGTCCTGGCTGGCAGTTCTTTGCGAAGGGATTTCCGGCGTTGCTCAAGGGTGCGCCGGATATGAACAGTCTGGTTGCTGTCGGTACCAGCGCTGCGTGGGGTTATTCCGTGGTTTCAACATTCCTGCCATGGCTGTTAACGGAAGGTGTGCGTGCGGTGTACTTCGAAGCGGCCGCAGTGATTGTTGTATTGATTTTAATTGGACGATGGATGGAGGCACGTGCGCGGGGAAGAACCGGTGCTGCTATACAATCGTTACTTGGCCTGCAGGAACACACGGCCAGAGTAGTCAAAGATGGCGAAGTTGTTGAAACCGACGTTGAAGCGCTCGCAGTGGGTGACCTTATTGTTGTGCGGCCGGGTGAGCGGATACCAATCGACGGTGAAGTGACTGAAGGGGCAAGTCATGTCGATGAAAGCATGATCACCGGGGAGCCATTGCCCGTGGCTAAATCGGCCGGCTCGACCGTTACTGGCGGCACCATCAACGGCACCGGCAGTCTGACTTTCAGCACTACTCGTGTGGGCGCAGAGACAACGCTTGCGCAGATAATCAAAATGGTTGAGCAGGCGCAAGGGGCAAAACTGCCTATTCAAAACATTGTTGATAAGGTCACGCTGTGGTTTGTGCCAGCGGTAATTGCGCTGGCATTGTTAACTGTCATTGTGTGGTTACTGATTGGTCCGGACCCGGCGCTGACGCTTGCGCTGGTCGCAGGTGTGTCAGTACTGATTGTTGCCTGCCCCTGTGCCATGGGTCTGGCAACGCCAACCTCTATCATGGTGGGCACCGGTCGTGCAGCGGAGATGGGGGTGTTGTTTCGCAAGGGTGATGCGTTACAGGCACTGTCTGAGGTTGACGTGATCGCACTGGATAAAACCGGCACAGTCACACAGGGCAAGCCAGCACTGACAGATCTGGTTACTGCCGCAGGTTTTGATCGTACCCGGGTGCTTGCATTGATTGCAGCGGTAGAAAGCCACTCCGAACATCCAATCGCGGCGGCCATTGTAAACAGCGCACTAGATGAAGGTATTGAGTTACCTGCTGCCACACAATTTCGTTCAGTGACCGGTTATGGAGTTATGGCGACTGTGAGTGGCCAGGAAGTATTGATCGGTGCAGATCGATTGATGACACGCGAGGGAATTGATATCACCTCGCTTGCGGACACTGAAAAAAAGCTCGCAATAAAAGGGCGCTCTGCACTATATGCCGCCGTTGATGGTCAGCTTGCGGCGGTGGTAGCGGTTGCCGATCCGATTAAAACAAGCAGTAACGCGGCAATAAGCGCGCTGCAGAAGCGCGGGTTTCAAGTCGCAATGATCACTGGTGACAAACAGGAAACAGCAGACGCTATTGCGCGCGAAACCGGTATTGATCATGTTATTGCCGGTGTGCTGCCGGACGGTAAAGTTGCGGCATTAAATGATTTGCGGGCGGGTGATAAAAAAATAGCGTTTGTCGGTGATGGTATTAACGATGCACCAGCACTTGCCAATGCGGATGTAGGCATTGCGATTGGCACCGGTACTGATGTGGCGATAGAGTCCGCTGAAGTCGTGTTAATGTCCGGTGACTTGCGCGGGGTAGTCAACGCGGTTGAAGTGTCCAAACATACAATGAACAATATCCGGCAGAATCTGATTTGGGCTTTCGGTTATAACGTCGCACTGATTCCGCTGGCGGCGGGAGCGCTTTATCCTGTGCTTGGCATGTTGTTGTCGCCGGTTTTTGCAGCCGGTGCGATGGCGTTATCATCGGTATCTGTGCTGGTTAACGCATTGAGACTGAGACGCATCAAGCCGATCATGCAAGAATAGAATCTGCTATTGAATCTGTGCGGATCTATGCGGGTAATACAAGTGACGCAGGCTGAGCGTCGTCTCATTTAAAAGGCCGGTGTCACAACAGATCGCCGTCATCACGCTGCGGGTCAACATCGAGTCTTCGTGTTGCTCTGCTGTCTGGAACCAGAATTTCTTCTGCTCTACAGCAGGCGCTCATCTCTTCCTTGTTTAATCCAGGACTGTCTCTGACTTCATCACTAGTGGTTCTCACACCGTCGGTGGCAATTTCTGCCAGTGGCGCGCCGTTTATTTGTGCTAACACAGACACTGAGCTGATTGCCAGGGTGAAAAGTGTGAATAGCACTCTAAATCAGCGGCAATCTTCTGTGCACGTTGCTGTGAAAGTGCCAGATTTCCACTTGCCTCTCCACGCTCACCGGTGTGCCGAGGATGTTGAACTGCAAGCGGTCTTCAGATGCATGTTTGTTGATAAAGACAGTTAGTCTCTCGCGCTCACCGGTGGATAATGTGGTGACACGTTTAATGCATTACCATTGCCATCATTCCCGATGCACCTCCAGGTGCTGTTTCTCATGTAGCTATGTGGCTGGTTACGATCAGACGCAAGATGTGCTTCACATCTCGCCTGATCAATCGGCCTGTTAGCGCTGGTTTTGTGGGTAGCGATTTTTCATGGGTATTGCAGGTTATGACAAAGGATAACTAACAAATGCAACAATCAACCGATCAGGCTGTGAGTGAGTTTTTACAGCAAAACAGCCAATGGTCTCTGAAAGACAAC
>CALHCI010000123.1 GCA_937931165.1 uncultured Granulosicoccaceae bacterium | reverse complement strand
GCTTTAAGCACCTGCTTGAAAAAATCGGCTTGCAACAACCGCCTAATCAAACCTGCACAACTGAAGCTGCTGCCATTGAGGCGGCGCAGGAAATCGGTTACCCGCTGGTGGTTCGACCTTCTTATGTGTTGGGCGGGCGTGCCATGGAGATTGTTTATAGTGACGATGAACTGAAAACCTATATGTCGACGGCAGTGTCTGTGTCGAATGATGCACCGGTATTACTCGATCGATTTCTCGACGATGCAACAGAAGTAGACGTTGATGCGATCTGCGATGGTGAGCAGGTGATGATCGGCGGCATTATGGAACACATTGAACAGGCAGGTGTGCACTCCGGTGATTCAGGCTGTTCATTGCCACCATATAGTTTGTCTGAAGAAATACAGGAAACACTGCGAGCGCAGATGACACAGCTATCGCTTGAGCTTGGTGTGTGTGGGCTGGTAAACGCGCAGTTCGCTATTAAAGATAATCAGGTGTTCGTGATCGAAGTGAACCCCCGGGCCTCGCGCACCGTACCGTTTGTGTCAAAGGCTACCGGTATGCCGCTGGCAGCAATCGCTGCACGCTGTATGAGCGGCCGGTCACTACGCGATCAGGGTATTGATGCGGCCAGAAAGTCGCCTTTTTATGCGGTTAAAGAATCGGTCTTTCCTTTTAACAAGTTTCCGGGGGTTGACCCGTTGCTTGGTCCTGAAATGAAATCCACGGGTGAGGTAATGGGCAGCGGGCGTACCTTTGCAGAGGCGTTCAGTAAAAGTTCTCTTGCGGCCGGTATGCCGTTGCCAGCAACCGGTAAGGTGTTGATGAGTGTGCGTGATGCAGATAAACCTGCCGCCGTCAGGCTGGCTGAAGTGTTTCATCGCGGTGGCTTTGACATTGTTGCTACTGCTGGCACACAGTCTGCGATAGCATCCGCCGGCGTGCCGTGTGAAGTAATCAATAAAGTAGCGCAAGGCCGACCGCATGTTGTTGATATAATTAAAAACGATGAACTGACATTGATCGTAAACACAACTGATGGAAGGCAGGCCATATCTGACTCCTTCCTGATCAGGCGTGAAGCACTCAATCATAGAATGGCCTACGCCACCACGATGGCCGCAGCTGAAGCAATTGGTGCGGTGGTCAGTTCAGTCACTGACGAAAAATCGTCTGCAACGGGTGTTTACCGCCTGGATGAAATTCACGAGGAATCAATATGAGTAAGGTGCCATTAACAGCGAGCGGTGCCGAAATGTTGCGGGAGGAGTTGAATGATCTTAAATCCAACCAGCGCCCGCGCGTGATTCAGGCAATTGCTGATGCACGTGAACACGGTGACCTGAAAGAAAACGCCGAGTACCATGCAGCGCGTGAGCAACAGAGCTTTATTGAAGGCCGCATTAAGGATATTGAAGGTAAGCTGTCGCACGCACAGATTATTGACATTACCCAGATGAAGCCGGACGGCAAGATAATTTTCGGGGCCACGGTTGAGCTCACCGATCTCGACACCGATGAAAGTGTTACCTACCAGATCGTTGGCGACGACGAGGCTGATATCAAAAAGGGGCTGATCAGTTTCAGCTCGCCGCTGGCACGTGCCATGATCGGCAAGATCGAAGGGGATGACATTGCATTTGATGCACCCGGCGGCTTACGGGAGTATGAAGTGGTTAAGGTCAGCTATATCTGATTGCTAACCTTTAGGGCAGAAGTGCTTTTGGCAATCTAATCAGGCACTAATGACAATCCGTGCGTGGTAAAATTAAACCGCGCGGCCTGCAAGGCCGTAAGAATGGTTAACAACCAGCGACCAGTAGCGGCAGCCGGCTATTTTTTCGGAAACAAAATGACCGGCTTTTCGTGGTTACGTTTAAAAAGCACAGCCACCTGGCCAATTTGCTGAACGATATAAGCTTCATGATCTTCGGCAATTTTTGCGATAATCTCTTTGCGTTCGGTTCTGTCGCCGCAGCCCACTTTAATTTTTATTAGTTCATGATGATTCAAAGCGATATCGAGCTCTGCCAGCACAGCTTCGGTGACGCCTTTCTGACCTATCCGAACGACAGGTTGTAAGGCGTGACAAAGCGATTGCAGGTGGCGAAGTTGTTTTTTGTTCGGCGTCATTGGCGATGTGCAGTGGTGGGAGCCTGCGCGAGTGTACACGGAACCCGGCAATGAGTCGCAGTAAAAGCAGCAAGCGCTGGCTCAAAGAGCACCACAGCGATGATTTTGTGATCAAGTCACGCCAGCAGAAGTGGCGTTCGCGCGCCGTCTACAAGCTTGCTGAAATTGACGAAAAAGATCGCCTGATCAAACCGAATTCATGTGTGATAGAACTTGGCGCTGCCCCCGGGGGCTGGAGTCAGTATGTTGTCAGCAAGCTTTCATCAAACGGTTTTCTGCTGGCGGTGGATATTCTTCCGATGGAATCTATTGCCGGTGCGACTATCCTTGAGGCGGACTTTACCGAAGACGAAGCGCTGGATGAAATCAGGCGAATACTCGACGGAAAGCAGGCAGACCTTGTTTTGTCTGACATGGCCCCCAATTTTACCGGGCAGCAGGTAGTAGATCAGCCGCGCTCGATCTATCTCGCCGAATTGGCACTGGATATGTGTAACGAACTGCTTGCACCTGGTGGGGCTTTGCTAACCAAAACTTTCCAGGGTGCCGGGTTCGAAGAACTGACACGAAGCATGCGCGGACAATTCAAGACGGTAAAAAGCCGTAAGCCGGCAGCATCACGGCCCAGAAGCCGTGAAGTTTATTTGTTGGCGCAGGGCAGGCTGTAGTGATAATTGGTTTATACTCAGTAGGGTCCAGCGTTGAAATGCTGGTAAAGAGACAACAAGAGGCGACTTCAGTTTGAACGACCTGTTAAAAAATGTGCTGTTGTGGGTGGTGATTGCCGTCATTCTCGTGGCGGTGTTCAACAACCTTGGCGGCCAGGCCCAGATGGGAAATGAAATTTCCTATTCTGAATTTATCCAACAAATCAAGTCGGGCAAAATCGAGTCGGCCAATATCGCCGGGCGCGAAATCACCGGTCGCAGCGCTTCAGGCATGTACAGCACGTACAGTCCTGAAACTGACAACAAGGCACTGATTGGCGAGCTGATCGATGCCGGCGTTGAGACCGTTGGGGAGCCACCGGAAAATCCGAATTTTTTCCTGCAGCTATTGGTTAACACCTTTCCGTTCCTGTTATTTATTGGCATCTGGATCTATTTTATGCGTCAGATGCAGGGCGGTGGCGGTGGCCGGGGGGCGATGTCTTTCGGTAAAAGCAAGGCAAGGCTGCTCGGTGAAGATCAGGTCAAGGTAACGTTTGCAGATGTTGCCGGCGTTGAAGAAGCCAAAGACGAAGTCGAAGAACTGGTGGAGTTTCTGCGTGATCCGGGCAAGTTCCAGAAGCTTGGCGGCAAGATCCCACGCGGTGTGCTGCTGGTAGGCTCACCGGGTACGGGTAAAACACTGCTCGCCAAGGCTATTGCCGGTGAGGCGAAAGTACCTTTCTTCACGATCTCCGGTTCAGATTTTGTCGAGATGTTTGTTGGTGTGGGTGCTTCGCGCGTCAGAGACATGTTTGAGCAAGCCAAGAAACACGCGCCGTGCATTATCTTTATTGACGAAATTGATGCGGTCGGCCGTCATCGTGGCGCCGGTCTGGGTGGTGGTCATGATGAGCGTGAGCAAACGCTCAATCAGTTGCTGGTCGAAATGGACGGTTTTGAAGGCAATGAGGGTGTGATTGTCATTGCGGCGACTAACCGTCCCGACGTTCTCGACCCTGCATTGTTGCGCCCCGGGCGCTTTGATCGCCAGGTTGTTGTGCCACTGCCGGATGTGCGCGGACGCGAACAGATACTGCGCGTACATATGAATAAAGTGCCGGTTGCGGATGATGTTCGTCCGGATTTACTGGCGCGCGGAACCCCCGGGTTTTCCGGTGCCGATCTCGCTAATCTGGTTAACGAGGCTGCGTTGTTTGCCGCCAGAGGTGACAAAAAGCTCGTCGAAATGGGCGAATTCGAACGCGCCAAAGACAAAATCATGATGGGTGCCGAGCGCAAGTCCATGGTGATGAGTGAAGACGAGAAAAAGCTGACCGCTTACCACGAAGCCGGTCACGCCATTGTCGGTCGACTGGTGCCGGACCATGATCCGGTTTACAAGGTAACGATTATTCCGCGAGGCCGGGCGCTGGGTGTCACCATGTTTCTGCCGGAGCAGGATCGCTACAGCCTGAGCAAGCTCGGGCTCGAGAGTCAGATCTCAAGCCTTTACGGCGGACGTGTTGCCGAAGAGATTATTTTTGGTGAAGACAAAGTCACCACGGGTGCTTCCAGCGATATCGAACGCGCCACTGAACTTGCCCGAAACATGGTCACCAAGTGGGGGCTTTCGGACTCACTGGGGCCACTTGCCTACAGCGAAGAAGAGGGCGAAGTGTTTCTGGGCCGCAGCACCAGCCAGCCGAAACAAATCTCTGGCTCCACCAAAGAATCTATCGACACCGAAGTGCGTTCAATTATTGACCGTAACTATCA
>CALHCI010000122.1 GCA_937931165.1 uncultured Granulosicoccaceae bacterium | reverse complement strand
CCGTCGGCATCCGCACGTCTTTGGTGATACGCACTTTAAAGACGAGCAGGAGCAGAAAGCCAACTGGGAAGCAATCAAGGCTGCCGAGCGTTCAGAAAAATCCACACAGGCAGAGGTCTCTGCGCTTGATGGCGTCGCGGTTGCGCTGCCGGCGCTAACCCGCGCTGAAAAAATACAAAAACGTGCAGCCAGGGTAGGTTTTGACTGGCCGGAGGCGGCAGCAGTAACCGGTAAGCTCACCGAGGAACTTGGCGAATTAACCGAAGCGGTTAACGCTGGCGATACGGCGGGTATTGAGGAGGAGCTCGGTGATCTATTATTCACTGTCACCAACGTTGCACGTCATCTCAAGCTCGACCCGGAACAGGCATTGAAAAAATCCACTGCCAAATTTGAAAAACGATTCAAACAACTTGAAAGCACTGCCACAGAGGCCGGTGTAACGCTTGAGTCAATGGATATGGAAGCACTCGATCAGTTGTGGCGAAAAGCAAAACTGTCCGGCTGATGGGGTCGCAATTACTGCTACCGTCAACATCTGCATTACCTGTCAATGGTTAACCGGTGACCGCTGACAGGCAACTCGCCTTCCTTGCGTCATGCATATTTCTGGGGGTGTTGTTTCCCTCTCTGGCCAGCTTGTTTAAGCCCCTGCTGTTTGCCACCATTTTTCTGATGTTCGTTTTCGTTATATTTCAGGTTCAGCTTGATGAAGCTATTGCCGCACTGACGCGCGATCGATCAGCCTGGATTGTTATTACCTGGCAGTTACTGGTGTTGCCGCTGTGTGCGGCCGTGCTACTCAAACCACTACTGGATGGTCAGTGGTATGTGTTCACGGTCGTGACGCTTTGCGCCAGCGCCATCACCGCGACCACAGCGTTATCGAAAATATTCAATCTGAATGATGCGATGGCGCTGTCAGTTTGTATTGTTGGCGCGGTATTAATGCCGTTGCCGCTGTATGTCATTCTTAATTTTGTCGCCGGACTTCCGACACAAATCGAATTGTCGATCTATATCGAGCGCATTATGATTTTTATTGCATTGCCTTTTCTGATTGTATGGGTGATGCGAAAGTTGCTTCACGCTTCACATCAGCAAAGGCTGCTCACCCGCACACCGACGATTGTTCTGGTGCTGTTAATGATCTTTGGTTTGAGTGTGATGGATGGAGTGCGCGATATGATGAGTGACAATCCACACATGCTTGCAGGACTGATAGCTCTTGCTTTTAGCATTAGTCTGCTCACCCAGGTTTTGACTTATGTGGTGCTGAAGTTTCTTGGTGTGCGTAATGCGAAAACTGCGTGTTTGTTAAGTGCGTATCGGAATATGGGAATGGTGGCAGCGATTGCAGGACCTTCGATGGGTGAGAATTTTCTTATTTTTGTCGGTGTCTGGCAGCTGCCTATGTATATTCTGCCGTTGGCGCTGCAACGTTTTTATCAAGAGTCTCCTGCTGTGGGTTAGCACTTTGATGCAAGTTCCCTGAGCGCTTCCAGATAGATTTGTTCGTCCGGCAAGGTGTTGCTGCGTTGTGCTTCCCATAAGACTCTGCCAAGTGGTTCCATCATGTGGTGTTCCATTTCGTGGCTGTCCCGGTACTTCAACAGCATTTTGCGTGTCAGATCTCTGATGCCGGCAGGCCGGTCAGTGGCAACCTGTTCACGCAGTGTAATGTGCATACCCATGTGCAGGAATGGATTGGTGTTGCCGTGCTCAGGGTAGTATTCAGACTCGATATGAGCATCGGGGTTTTTCAGTATCGGGTGGTATTCCGGATGGTCTTTGATTACATCGGCAATAATCGCTTCCATCGGTTCGAGGGTTTGACCGGCATTGGCTTTTTGCCAGACATCAAAATACTGTTGCCTGAGTTTGGTTCTGTCTTGTGAATAGATCACTTAAACGGTACCGGTTGAGGTCACATCTGTGGTGTGGTTAAGGCGTTGGGATTTACTATCCAGTGCGTTTTGATCTAAAACGTTTTTCAGGGCAATCAGCAAGCCCAGAACTATAAAAGCCCCGGGTGGTAAAACAGCAACCAGCAATCCGCGGTCGGTAGATAAACTGAGCAGTGGTTCGGTACCCGCCAGTGCACCAAACAGTAAATGTGCCTGCGCAAACAGAGTGCCTTCACCGATTAGTTCTCTTATTGCACCCATCGCTAACAGTACCAACGCAAAGCCAATGCCGTGAGAAAAGCCGTCTTTAATGGCGAGCCTCAGCGGGTTTCTCGAGGCGAAAGACTCGGCGCGTGCCAGAATGGTGCAGTTAGTGATAATCAGCGGAATAAAAATGCCAAGCTGTAAATACAGCTGGTGTGCGAAGGCATTCATCAACAGCCCAATAGTGGTCACAATGCCGGATATCAACAACACAAATACAGGAATACGTATTTCATAGATTAGCCAGTGTCTGGTGGCGGACACAACGCTATTCGAGATGATAAGAGTAAGCATGGTGGCCAACCCCAGTGCCAGTCCGTTGATTGTAGAGTTACTGACTGCCAGCAGCGGGCACAGGCCCAGCAGTTGTACCAGCGCCGGATTGTTGTGCCACAGGCCTTGCTGCCATGCGGTGTTGTTGGTGCTTGTGGTCATTTAGTGCTGTAAATCTGTTGTCGGTGCTGCGCGAACCATTCGATCGTTTGTCTGACTTCACGCACAATGGCGCGTGGGGTAATGGTAGCGCCGGTAAACTGGTCGAAATCTCCGCCATCGCGCTTGACCTCCCAGCGCAATCCGGCGTCAAGCTGTTTACCGTTAAAGCTGAGTATCCAGTCGGACTTTCTTATTTCGATATCGTCTCCGAGGCCGGGGGTTTCTTTGTGGTTCAGTACCCGGACACCGGTAACTTCACTATCATACGTAAGGCCAATAAGCATGTCGATACGACCTGAATAGCCGTCTGGTGTGTGTGTGCTGATCACCACGGCAGCGGGTGCATTGTTATTCCATCCACGATAAACCGTTCTGGTTTTCAGTTGCGTTGTATCTTCAAAGGTGAGTGGTGATAGTTTGATATCGTTGTCGAAATAGTCGGCTGGAAGTACTTCGGTCAGTGCGGCATTAAATCGCTGTTGTACGTTGTTTTCAATGGCATCGCTTGTCAGTGCATTGGCAAGGACCAGAATTACTCCAACCGCCAGCGCAAAGCACCCCAGTGCTACAGCGTCACGTTTAGACAGTGCTGTGGCACTCACAGCACTCACCGCGTTGGCCTGCTGTTAATATGATTATCCAGACGGTCCAGCATCGGTACGCAACAGTTCATCAGTAACACCGCAAACGCAGCGCTGTCGGGATAACTGCCGAAACTGCGAATTAAATAAATCAGTAATCCCGTAAAGAAGCCGAATATGAGTCGTGCACGATTTCCTGCAGGTGCACTGACCGGGTCAGTGATAATAAAAAAAGCACAGAGCATGGTCGCACCACCGAACAGATGAAACGTAAGGTCGGGGTAGGGCCCACCTATAAGCAGATCACAGGTTGCAACACCTGCAATCAACGCTACCGGTAAATGCCAGGTGATCACCTTTAAAAAAACAAGTGCCAGCCCGCCGATTAAAAACGCCAGGTTCAACCATTCGCTATATCGGGCGCCAAAGGTACCGCTTATTTCCGGTGCGAGTTGCGCAAGGTCGACGGATTGCAGGTTTAAATCATAAAGCCTGCTCAGGGCGGTCGCACCGGTCAGTGCATCGTATTGCTCTGATTGACTCAGCCCGCCACTGAACACGATAGACAATGCATCACTCAACGACATGCTAAAGCCCTCTGGCAATGTTAACCAGGTGCTGAGATCAAGCGGGTAACTGATTAACACCAGCGCATAACCGGCCATGGCCGGATTAAAAAGATTTTGTCCAAGCCCGCCATAGACCTGCTTGGCCAGCAGAATGGCAAACAGTGTTGCCAGGGAAACTATCCACCACGGCAGCAAGGGTGGCAGACACAGCGCCAGTAAAATTGCAGTCACCACAGCTGAATAGTCTGTGAGGGTGATACGAACCGAGCCATGCCGGAGGCGAACTGCAACGGCCTCTGCGATCAAGGCGGTAACGATGGCGATCATACAATTGATCACGCCGCCCCAGCCGGTCAAATATAAAAACACACAAAAGCCGGGCAGCAGTGCGAGCAATACCAGCAGCATCACATCAGAGACAGAACGCTCCGTTGGGGTATTCAATGGCTCGATCCGTTATCAGCCGCGTCATTCGGCTTTTTTTTCGCACTGCGTTTTAGCGCCTGTGCAATCAGATCTTTTCTCGACTGTGGTGTTGCCGGGGCGGCTTTCTCTTTCAAGCTTGTTCTTCGTTTGCCTGACCGTTCTTTTTGCAACCGCCGCTGCCGTTTGTCGTAACGTTGCTTTGCAAGGTCAGCGGCTATTTGTTCGTTGTTCTGCCTGTGCTTGTGTTCTTTTGCCTGAATAAATTGTGCGGTCAGCGGTATAGCGCTGGGGCACACCACATCGCAGCATCGGCACTCAATGCATCGGTCTACATTGAGGTTGTCCAGTTGTTGGGCGTCAAAATGTGTTGCCGCCTTGTGTAAATGCTGTGGCATTAGCCGGACGGGGCAGATATCAGAGCATGCACCACACCTGATGCAGGGTACTGATGATTGCACTCCTTTTGTATTGGAGATAGTAATGCAATTACTCTGCTGTGTAATGACAGCTTGTGTATCTAATGCTTCACTCATCATCCGGCCACCTTGCGTTACATGCAACGGTACTTCCTGTTCTATTGAGGCAATTGGCCGCTCGTAGGCAACATAATCCAATATATGGTTGACGGGTGTGCCGGTTAATAATTTGAAATTGCGGTGTCTGCCGTCCGGTGTTACCACTGTAGTGATTCTGGATATCGGTGGCATGCCGTTAAACACTGCCTGACCCATCGCATAACACGTGGCAATATTCATTGAAAGAATGCCTGCAGACGCGAGTGATTCGTGTGGCCCCGGTTGTTCACTGGTACAAAGTTGTAAGAGAATGTTTTCTGCACCACTCGGGTACTGCGAGGGGATCGTGACCAGTTCGATATTCTGCCGAGCCGTTTGCCTGGCCATTGCCTGTTGCAGCTGTTCAATTGATCTTGTTTTGTCGTTTTCAATACCGATGACAACCCGGTCAATTTCGCAGGCCTCAGCGATAGTTAAAACAGACTCAACTACCAATGGTGCATACGCTTGTATCAACGCATCGTCGCAGTGAATGTCAGGGTCACATTCTGCGGCGTTAACCAGTAACAATTGTGGCTGTTGTGGCAGGCTTGCGATTTTTCTCGCCAATGGAAAACCTGCGCCTCCTTGTCCGGTCAGTCCATTGCGGTGTGCAATGTCAGTGATTTCCTGACGTGAAAGACTGTCGGTTGTTTTAGTCAGTTCGTCGCTGACCTCATCCCGTCCGTCGGTTTTAATGGCAATACGGTTGTCTGAAATATCAATGACTTCACCTGAACTACTGGCATGAGTAATGATCACATTGTGATTGTAACTTCGTGTTAGTGGTTGTCCTTTGTATAGTGTACTGCCGGTTGTAACCAGCAACTCTGCTGTCGTTTGTTGCCAGTGTGATATTGGAATGTACAGCGTATCCGGAACAGGCAGCGTTTCTATTGGCCGTGCCCGCGGTTTTGACCAGTGCAGTCCGCGTTGCCGGTTGTCTCTTAGGTGAAGGATATTCAAACGTCACTCACCAGATCAATACAGTCGACAGGGCAGGGTGGCAGGCACAATTCGCAGCCGGTGCAGTGATCGTATATTACCGTGTGCATCAGCTTTGGTGCGCCGATAATGGCATCGACCGGACAGGCCTTGATGCAGAGAGTACAACCGATGCATTCGGCTTCTCTGATTACCGCAACACTCAGTGGTTTTTCCACACCGTATTGCGGATTTAGTGGTATGACTTTTCTGTCGAGCAGTGCGGCAAGGGCAGCAATACCTTCGCTGCCACCGGGAGGGCATTGGTCGATTTCTGCATCGCCATTGGCCAGTGCCTCTGCATAGGGTCGGCAGCCCGGATACCCGCACTGCGCGCATTGTGTCTGCGGCAATAGACGGTCAATTTTTTCTACCAGTGAATCGTTGTCTGCGGGGAACCACGAAGAGGCATACCCCAGTATCGCGCCGATGATTACGGCGAGTATTGTGATTACAGCGATACCGGTCATATGGCTAAACCATGCCACTGAAGCCCATGAATGCGAGAGACATCAGTCCGGCGCTTATCATGGCGATGGCAGTGCCGCGGAATGGTTGTGGCACATCGGCGGTTTCAAGTCGTTCACGCATCGCAGAAAAAAGAAGCAATACCAGTGTGAAGCCAATGGCGGCACCAAAGCCGTAAAATGCCGCTTCAATGAGTGAGCTGTTTTCTCTGATACTTAACAGTGCCACGCCAAGCACCGCGCAATTGGTGGTGATTAATGGTAAAAAAATACCTAATACACTGTGCAACAACGGACTCGATTTACGAATGTACAGTTCAGTAAACTGCACCAGCCCTGCAATAATGAGTATGAAACAGATCAGCCGCAGATACTCAAGCCCGAGGGGCTCCAGTACCCAACTGTTGATTGCATAGCTTGCAATAGAAGCAAGCGTTAGTACAAACGTGGTTGCCAGCCCCATGCCGAGTGCGGTGGAGAGCTGCCTTGATGTACCCATCAACGGGCATAGCCCGAGAAAGTTGATCAATACAAAATTATTGACCAATACGGTGCCGAGCAAAATTAAAGACAGCCCGGTCATGGGTTACTTGACTCGCATACCTGCTGTTGCGCCGGTGTCGGGTGTGAGTACAAACAGATCACTACCACCGGGACCGGCAGCCAGTACCATGCCTTCAGACATACCAAAGCGCATCTTTCTCGGCTTGAGATTAGCCACCATCACGGTTTGCCGGCCGACCAATTGATCCGGACTATATGCCGATTTTATCCCTGCAAATACGTTGCGGGTTTCACCACCAATATCAAGCGTTAGCTGCAGCAGTTTGTCAGCTCCTTCAACATGATCTGCAGCAACGATAGTAGCCACTCTGAGATCCACTTTGGCAAAGTCTTCAAAGGTTATTTCCGCTGATACCGGATCATCGTGCAGTGGTCCGGACTGTATGGTGGTCTCTTCTGTCATGCTTTCTTTTGATGCATTGACCATCGCTTCAATGGTGTCTGATTCAATGCGTTTTATCAGTGGCTTGAACTTCTCTATCCCGTGTCCAAGCAGTGGTGCCTTCGAGTCCTGCCATTGCAGCGGTTCGTGCTTTAGAAAAGCTTCAGTCTGTGCGGCAATTTCCGGCAGAACCGGTTTCAGGTAAATAATCAGATTGCGAAACAGATTAATGCCGAGGGTACAGATTTCATGGACCTGTTGTTCACTGCCCGGCGTTTTAATCAGTGTCCACGGGGCGTGCTCGGCAATGTACTGATTAGCCTTGTCTGCCTGTGCAATGATCTCGCGTATTGCCTTGCTGTATTCACGTGACTCATAGGCTTGTGCAATAGTGTCTCCGGCAGCAGCGGACTCTTCGAACAGTGTGGTCTGTGGAAGACTGTCTGCCAGTGTGCTGTCAAAGCGGGAAGTGATAAAGCCGGCACAGCGACTGGCAATGTTAACCACTTTCCCAACCAGGTCAGAATTGACTCGGGCGACAAAGTCTTCGAGATTCAGATCGATGTCTTCGACTTTTGCGTTAAGCTTGGCGGCAAAGTAGTAGCGCAAATATTCAGGGGACAGATGATCCAGATAGGTTCGCGCCTTGATAAAGGTGCCACGCGACTTGGACATTTTCTGCCCGTTGACTGTTAAAAATCCATGGCAATGCACCTGCGATGGTTTTCTGAAACCGGCGCCTTCCAGCACGGCGGGCCAGAACAGCGTATGAAAGTAGGCAATATCTTTACCAATAAAATGGATTAGCTCGGTGGTTGAGCCGGCCTGCCAGTAGTTGTCAAACTCCGCGGTATTATCCCCAAGCAGATGCTTGTGACTGGCCATGTAACCAATAGGTGCATCCAGCCACACATAAAAGTATTTTCCCGGTGCATCCGGAATTTCAAATCCCCAGTACGGTTTGTTGCGTGAGATATCCCAGTCCATCAATCCACCGTCAAACCATTCTTTGAGCTTGTTACTGATTTCCGGTTGCAGTTGTTCGCCAGTGGTCCATTCGCGCAGCATTGCCTCGAAATTACCGAGTTTAAAAAAGTACTGTTCGGAGAGTTTTTTAACTGGTGTGGCACCGGTGACTACCGAGCGCGGATTAATCAGTTCTGTTGCGTCATAGGTCGTGCTGCAATTCTCACAGGCATCACTGTCCTGATCTTCAGTGTGGCACTTGGGACAGGTGCCGCGTACGAAACGGTCTGGCAGAAACATCTCTGCCTCCGGGTCGTACAGCTGTTCGATCTCACGCGTGGTGATATGCCCGCCTTCCTTAAGCCGCGAATAAATGAGTTCGGCAAAGTGGCGGTTTTCGTCGGAGTGGGTGGTGTGAAAGTTATCGAAACTCAGCTCAAAATCGACGAAGTCTTTTTCGTGTTCTTGTTTCATTTCGTCGATGAGCTGCTGCGGTTCGATACCGGCTTTCTGAGCTGACAGCATTATCGGTGTACCGTGCGCATCATCAGCCCACACCCAGGTGGTGTCGTGCCCGCGCATGCGTTGGAATCGAGTCCAGATATCAGTCTGAACGTACTCAAGCATGTGGCCCAGATGGATCGGGCCGTTTGCATATGGCAGGGCTGCTGTTACCAGAATTTTTCTACTCGCAGCGTTATCCGGCTGAGATGGTTGATTCATGCTGTGATGGTCGGTTCGACGGGGGCACAAAGTATAGCGTTTTTAAGTCGGCGGGGACTCGGAACGTCATAACAATGCGTGGTTTCAAATGATCCTGTCAGGTTGTACCGGGCGTAACCCGACTGGTTAGACGTACTTCACTTATAAATAACACAGGCAGGTCAGGTGGGCTGGCAGAGTCACTTAGCTGGTGTATCATGGCTCACCATTAAAATTACCGACAATTAAGGCAGAACAGTTCATGTCAAGCACAGACAAGGCTGCTGTCGAGCAGGCGCTCGCTGGCTACACAGACCCGAATACCGGAAAAAACCTGCACAAGGGTAAGTACATCCGGGATGTGCGGATCGACGGATCGAACGTTGAAATTGATCTGGCGATGCCGTATCCGTGCAATGGTCTGCATGAGGAGATGACTGCGGCAATGACACCGCTGGTGACCGCGCTCGATGGCATCAGCAGTGCGACCTTCAACATCAGCACCAAAATCATTGCGCATTCTGTGCAGCATGGTGTCAAGCGTATGGAAAACGTCAAGAACATCATTGCCGTGGCGTCGGGTAAAGGCGGTGTGGGCAAGTCCACTACGTCGGTCAATCTGGCGCTGGCACTTGCCGCCGAAGGCGGTGTGGTGGGGTTGCTCGACGCAGATATCTACGGTCCCAGCCAGCCGCGCATGATGGGGCTGTCCGGTCAGCCGGAGTCAGAAGACGGCAAATCCATTGAGCCGATGTGTAACTACGGTGTTGAGACCATGTCGATCGGTTATCTGATTGATGAAGAAACACCGATGATCTGGCGCGGACCAATGGTCACTCAGGCGCTAGAGCAAATGCTCAACGATACTAACTGGGGCAACCTCGATTATCTGGTGATAGATCTGCCACCGGGTACTGGCGACACACAGCTGACACTCGCGCAAAAGGTGCCGGTCAGCGGCGCAATTATTGTCACTACACCACAAGACATTGCGCTGCTTGATGCGCGCAAGGGTCTAAAGATGTTTGAGAAAGTCGAGGTGCCGATTCTCGGTATTGTCGAAAACATGAGCAGCCACGTGTGCAGTGAGTGTGGTCACGAAGAGGCGATTTTCGGTAGTGGCGGAGGTGCGCAAATGGCACAGGATTACGAGTTGAATCTGCTCGGTTCGTTGCCGCTCGATATCTCGATCCGACAGCAGGTAGATGGCGGCAAGCCGACCGTTGTCAGTGACCCGGAAGGTGCTATTTCAATGCGTTATCGTGAAATTGCGCGCAAGGCGGCGGCGGCGCTGGCCAATCAGGCCAAAGACTACAGTGCGAGCTTCCCGAATATTGTCATTCAGTCCACCTGAGTACAGCGGTTATGTCTATTAAATCAGACCGCTGGATACGCGAGATGGCGGGGCACGGCATGATAGAGCCCTTCGAGGCCGGTCAGGTACGAAGTGACGCGGCGGACAATAAAATTGTGTCCTATGGCACTTCAAGCTATGGCTATGACGTTCGTTGCGCCGATGAATTTAAAATTTTCACCAACATCAACCATGCGGTGGTCGATCCTAAAAACTTCGATACCGAGAGTTTTGTCGATGTGCAAAGTGATGTGTGCATCATTCCACCCAATTCGTTCGCACTGGCTCGCACGGTCGAATATTTTCGTATTCCGCGCAATGTGCTGACGATTTGTCTGGGTAAATCAACCTATGCCCGTTGCGGCATCATCGTCAATGTCACACCGCTTGAGCCCGAGTGGGAAGGTCATGTCACGCTGGAATTTTCCAATACCACACCGCTACCGGCAAAAATATATGCCAATGAAGGCGTGGCACAGATGCTGTTTCTGGAATCTGACGAGGTCTGTGAAACGAGTTATGCGGATAGATCGGGCAAATATCAGGGGCAGCGCGGTGTCACACTGCCGAAAACCTGATGGTTTGCCAGCTAACCCGAATGCGTATCTGGTTGTCAGACCTGCTGGAAGTTGCGTTGAAGCCAACTGTGGATTGTGGAAAAATCTGGTAGAAAAGCAGCGAGCGTATAACTGGTGCCACTATGATTGATTCCGACGGTTTCAGACCAAATGTGGGTATCGTCCTGAGTGACGGCACTGGTAAGGTATTCTGGGCACGGCGCTATGGTAAAGATTCCTGGCAGTTCCCGCAGGGTGGTATCAAGCGCTCGGAAACGCCTGAACAGGCGATGTTCCGTGAGCTCGAAGAGGAAACCGGGCTAGCGAAAACCGATGTCGAAGTGATGGGTTGTACGCGCAACTGGCTGCGCTATCGGCTGCCAACGCGCTACATCCGAAAACATCAGACACCGCTGTGCATTGGTCAAAAACAGATCTGGTTTATGTTGCGACTGGTCGGAGATGAGTCACACGTCAGGCTCGATCACAGTGATCAGCCCGAATTCGACAGCTGGGAGTGGGTGGATTACTGGCTGCCGATGCGAAAAGTCATTTTCTTCAAGCGTGATGTGTATCGTGGTGCGCTCGAAGAGCTGGCGCCGCTGGTGTTTCCCGAAGGTCAGCCAAGTCGGGAGTAATTTTCCCGCCCGGGCGAAGGCTACTGCGACAGCTGCGCGATCTTCGGTTCGTTCAATAATGTAGAAATCTTTGCACTGACTTTTGCTACCGGCATTCTGCCGGTGTGCTTCCAGACAATATTTCCGGATTCATCAATCAAAAACGAAGTTGGCGTAAACCGGACATTCTGGAATGCGTTTGCCACCGATCCGTCGCTGTCGTGTGCCATGGCGTATTGTGGTTGCTCGGTAGCAATGAATTTCTCAATCTCTGCTGTGTTGTCGTAGGACATTGCAATCGCGATCACATCAAAAGGTTGAGCGTCGAATTCGTTTTGCAGGGCATTGAGCCCGGCAACATTGCTTTTGCTAAAAGCACAATCCGGTGAGTAGAACGTGATCAGTCTGGTTTTTCCGCCAGCCAGATCGTGCAGCACTGCATCGGATGTGGTGATGGTGGTCGACGGGGCAGCGCTTAAGCCTTGTGAAGTTGTGAAATAAAACACACAAAGTGCGGCAATGCTTACAGCCAGCAGAAAGGGAAGTTTAATGGTCACTTACGGTATTCCGGTTGCTCGGGCGGCAGTATAAGTCCAACTTCGTGGCGGTTTAATTGCGATTGATTAACGCTTTGCCAGTTTGTCAGAATTGCCGCCGGCGGCTCGCTGCCGGATTAGCCGCACGTGATTTGTGTTTAAAATCACGAAGCTGCAGCCACACAGTGAAAGTTTAATCTAAAGTTTGTTCGCCATCTTGCCGTCCTGTTGAGGAGAACCTGTGGACACGCGTGCTACCCGGCAGCGGACCACAAGTGCATTTATGTTAACTGCACGAAAACAGATTGAACGAGCGGAGATCCTCAATGAAAAAGACACTGGTATGTGCGGCGATGCTCGCGGCCATGACTGGCAGTGCTGGCGCTTCCACGCTGGATTCCATCAAGTCGAACACAATGGATTTCCTTGATGACTGGAATCGGTCCGATTTCTACCTGGGATTGCTGGTTTCCAACAGCGACATTGACGAAGAGGACGACGTTGGTCAGGACATGAGCGTCTTTAACGCCACGTTCGGTTATGTTTTTCCAAAAGGCTTTTCGCTTGAAGCGCGTTTTGGTGTTGGTTCCGACCAGCCCGACAGTCTGTTTCAGGACCCGGTGACCACCTACAGCGCTGCGATGTTCCGCTATCACTATACGTGGACAAACAACGTGATGGCCTATGCGTCGGTTGGTACCGCACTCAGAACTCACAGCGATGCTGTAGATGCCAATGATTTACAGGCAGGTGGTGCATTTGCGTTTGGTATGAACCTTTTTGGCAGTGATCATACCGCGGTTAACATCGAATATTTCTACATGGGTGGCCCGGAAGCAATGAGATCAATCGGTATTGGTTTTCATCGCTACTTTGGCCGCTACAGCAAGTAGGCAATTGTGATGCGACAGACCATCAGCAGGAGCTCCAAGAGAATAACAATGAACAAGACACTGGCACTTATATTAGCAAGTGTGGTCTGGCTGGGCGGATGCTCCGGGCGCACTGATGATGGCAGCGGAGCAGAGGAGCAGGAGCTTGCTATTGCGGCGGCCCTGGCGTCCGATGAGCAAGTCAGGTTACTTACTGACTCTCCGAGCTTAAACACAGGTGCTGCAGATACAGCGCTGATAACGGCTATCGTCACCGATGATCAGAATCGGGTGGTGGCTGACAGAGATGTGGTCTTTTCGTCCGATGGTGGTGCGTTACAAGGCATCGATGAAAAAACTAATGAAGCGGGTGAAGCGACCGTTCAGCTGAGCCTCGCCGGTGACTACCGCAACAGAAACATCACGGTTACTGCCACCATGAATGGTTCTTCGACAAGCATTCTGGTCGCGGCTGCCGGAACAGCGCTAACAATGACAGCCCCTGAAACTATTATTCTGGGAGACACTGCTGATCTTGAATTTGCATTGACTGCCGGCAATGGCCAGCCAATTCCAAATCAACTGATTTCTTTTCAGTCAGAGGCAGGCAATACATTCAGTCAGAACAGCGCAACAACAGACGCAAACGGCGTTGCCGAAGTGGCAGTCAGTACCACAGCCGGTGCGGACACCATTAGAGTGATCGCAGTAGATGGTACCGTTGATCAGGAGTTTGCACTTGATGTCGTAGAGAACGTGCAGGCAGTGGTAACTCCGGTTCGAGTTCGGGTAATCAGCAATGAGTCGTCTATTGAAACCGGTGGCAATGACATCGCACGCATAACCACTTTGGTTACCGATGAAAACAACCGGGTAATTAGCGGTAAGGCTGTCGATTTTTCTTCGACCGGTGGGGTGCTGCAAAACATCTCTTCAGTGACTAACGAAGCAGGGCAGGCGAATGCCGAACTGAGTCTGGCCGGGGACTATCGCAATCAGGACATCACTGTTTCTGCACAGGTAGATGATCAGGTCGGTACTGTGCTGGTTATTACCAGTGGCAGCAGCCTGGCCGTCTCTGGTCCTACAGCACTGGTTAGCGGTAACACCGCCGAGCTTGAAATTACTTTGACCGGTGGCAACGATCAGCCGATTGCCAATGAAGTAATTTCGGTTACTTCATTGGCAGGTAATACCTTAAGCGCAGATACTGTGACTACAGACGCGGCTGGTAAAGCAAGTGTTGTTGTTGGCAGCACTGCCGGTAATGATACGATTACTGTCGAAGCGCTAGGTACCACAGTGGTTGAGACACATACGCTCCAGGTGGCTGCAGACATTCTTTCAGTGATAAACCCTGACAGCTACAGTGACCTCGAAGTTGATTCACCGTCACAGTTCCAGGTACTGTGGGAAAGTAACGGGCAGCCGGTTGATAATGGACTGCTGAAGTTCAGTATTACTGCCGGTGCGGTGACAGCGGTAGGTGATACGTCTAACTCAAGTAGTGTCATTGTTGCTACCGATGCAAATGGTATTGCCACGGTTGAGATAGAGTCTAATGCTGCAGGCCCTGCAACAGTAGCGTTCTCTGATGCTAATGATGCTGATCCGTTCTCGCAGTTTGATGTTGAGTTCGTCGCAGTCGATGTGGCCAATCTGGTCGTAGATGCAACGCCTGCGAGCGTTGCGACTGGCAACTCGAGCACTATCGTTGCGGTAGTTACAGATAACTTCGGTAATCCGGTCAAGGATATCTCGGTTGAATTCAGCAGCGCAGACCTTAAAGGTGGTACGTTGTCACCGGTTTCAGCGTTAACCGATAGCGACGGAAAAGCACGCATCACTTTTGAAGCGGGTGGTATTCCAAGTGAGCAGGATGAAATAGTTATCGATGCGATTGCATCCGAGACACCAGCGGTTAACGCATCTGTGAACCTAACCATCACAGAGCGTCAGCTGAACGTGATCATTGGTCTGGCCGGCACTGTATCGGAAGCAGATTCAGATACGCGTTATCGTAAAGCAGGTCTGGTACAGGTAACCGATGGCGCCGGACGTCCGGTACCCGATGCCACTATCCTGGTTTCCATGATTCCGACCTACTATCGCTATGGCGCGCTATCTCCGTTTGACAGTGATAATGATGGTGAAGACGACGTCTGGAGACTACTGAGCGGATACAACTGTGCTTCGGAAGATTTGAACAGTAATCGTATTCTTGATACGCCTGTTCACGAAGATCTAAACAACAACAATATACTGGATGCCGGTGAAGACCTTAACCTGAATGGTCGTCTGGATATCTACGAAGATGTGAACGAAAATGGTGTGCTTGATCCAAGTGACCCGGGTTTACTCGATGCTGATCCTGTGAACGCACCAACGGTTATTGGTGGTCAGATCACAACGGATGCCAATGGAGTGGGTTTCTTTTCAATGGCATACCCGCAAAGCAATGCGTGGTGGTTCGATGTGGTCATCAGTGCCCGGGTACAGGCGCTGGGTGTTGAAGCAGTCGCTGTATATGAAACGGGTCTGCCTCCTGCCGCAAATGATGTTAATGATCTTGCAGTGCAGCCGCCGAACTCTGTTAGTCCCTATGGAATTGCGCCGGCTATGCCGCATGCGTGTACTGGTTTATCCGGTATATGATTGACGTGTAATACCTCCGTGCAGTGCAATTGTTGCACTGCACGGCCTGTTACCCTTAAATTGCGGCGATGGAACGATGAGCGAATATGCCGTGAAACGCAGTCAAAAAAACTATCTTGCAGTAGCGGCGACCGTTTGTATGCTTTACGGGTGCGCTGGTTCGGCACCGGATTACAGTCCTCGAACGGCACTGGTCGCTCAGGAAGCCAGGCTTTCTCGCTTTTTCGATCAGGAAGAAGCGCCTGAACGAACACAAACCATTCTTGTACCCGTATGCTCCAGCACAGTAGGTACTTCACCGACTGGATGGACCATCGATGGTGGAAACTGGTGTGTGGTTGCCTGTGATAAAGGTGGTGTTGGTGAAAATCGCTGGGTGACTGATGCAAATGAAGGGAGATGCCTGGCCTCGACTACAAGGCAACCAACGGCACTGGTATCAGTGCAGTTTAACTGGGCAGATCTGACGTTAAATCAACCCACAGTATTTTCCGGGTTTTCCCGTTCATTTTTAAACGATACTGAATGGCGTTGTGAAGAATACCGTTATCGTATCGATCCCGAAAACAATGCTGCTTTTTGGGATAAAGTTCCCGATGCAGATCTGGTTTATCGTTTTCACCGCAGTGGCAAACTCGCTATAGGTCCCACCGCTGCCACAGCCAAACCGTCCGGTAACTGGTCGGTGCGTACCGATGATCATGTGTACTTTAACCAGCGGCGGGTGTTTGCCAATGCGATCGACTATGGCGGTGGTCGCTTTGATGATTTTATTACTGCCAGGCAAAAAAAGGTTTGCAGGTATGTGCGCGAAGCAGATCTACCGGGCAGTGCATAACAACGGCTGTTTAGGTTAAGTTTAACTTACTATATGTGTCAGGAAGTGACCGGCAAATAACTACTTTTCTTTCCACATCATATAGCCGCCTTTCTCAATACCTGACTCAAGAAGATCGATAAGCGGTGTGGCTCTTGTGGTTATGCTTACCGGAAGCTCGCCATCTTCATCCTCTTCTGCTTCCGGTTCCTGAAGATGCGCAAGCGCTTCTTTCAGTTTGTTAAGCGCCGCAGGAATATCTTCCTCTCTGATAGCGCCTTCCGGTTGTCCGCTTTGTCCCATCATTTTCAATAGTCGCGTAGCAGCATCGCCGAACATAGTAATGCTGCCGGTGTTCTCGCCTTCAAATTCTATTAACAAACTGTTTGCTCCGGTGGTCTTGTTGAACAGAGTGCGGTGATATTATTTCAGTGATGATCTCAATACCGTCGCTTTTTAGTCATTCTACATCCAAATTACAGTTTCAGCCTCGCCACGGTTAATGTTAAACTTTGCTACATAGTGAGTTGTCTGCTACCTGGTAGTAAGCAAGCACCGATTGGGGGTGGGGCAGCGCTTTGTCGTTGCCCCTTTTTTATGTTGACAGTTAAGCTGCCGGTTTAATTGGCTCAAACATAATCCGTCAAATATTTTATCTTTTCGGGTTTCAGAAAAGATACGCTGCCCGACCAATAATGCACCGATCTGAGTTTGGTGAATACCCACGTTGGCAACGCAGTTTTTTCTTTTTCGACGTTTGAGGTGTCACAAGGAATTGTGGATAAATGTAAACCTTGGTCGGTAGCGGGTTCGTCGCGTTCTAAAAAACATGCAGGTCTGGCATTCTCTGTGCCTCGTCGGTAAAACGAATGCCGATCAGACTTTTGCAACCCGGCCGACCCCGCTGATTTATTAATGACTCCTGACCCCTGTCCGCCCCAATTAAATGATGTCATCGCAATCGCACCCGGTGCGTTTCATTGTGTCGCATTGCGTCAAGATGGCAACGTTGTGGCATGGGGCTGCAATGCGCATGGGCAGCTTAATGTGCCTGACTCAGCGAATGGCACGATCTCATCTATCAGTTCCGGCCGCCATCACAGTCTGGCGCTCACCCGGTCTGGTCAGGTAATCGGATGGGGCTCAAATCGTCACGGACAAATATCCGTTCCGGATTGGCTGAATGAGGTAGTGATGATTGCGGCCGGGCGAAACCATAGTCTGGCGATGCGCAGCAACGGCACCGTAGTGGCGTGGGGACACAATGTGTTCTGTCAGTGTGATGTGCCACTGCAGCTGGAGCGCGTAGTTAATATTTTTGCCAGTGACTACAGCAGTATGGCGTTGAAGAGTAATGGTTCGGTAGTCCAGTGGGGCTTTGGCAACGAGCAATCAGCGCCAAACAGCCTGTCAGCTGAAGCAATGAACAAAGTTAGCTCCTGAATTACCCGTTGGCCAGAGTAGCTGCTCTAACTAACCGTGCAGACAACACGTTGCCATCGAGTTTTATTTACTTACAGGAGTCACCTTGATTGCCGGCCTTATTGGCCACTTCCTGAATCCAGCGGCAGCAACATAATCTCTACACGACGATTCTGTTGACGTCCCTCTACTGTGTCATTAGAGGCTACAGGCCGTGTATCGCCTGCACCGCTGATACTGAGCTGCTGCGGTGGCAGACCAGCTTCACGCGCGAAAAAAGTGGCAGCACTGGTGGCGCGAGCCATCGAAAGCCCCATGTTGTCGGTAAAAATTCTGGACAGTTTTGGCCCGAGCGGGACGTTATCAGAATGGCCCTCAATCAGGATCCGGCGGCTGCTCGACTTTTTCAGCGTTGCAGCTACCTCACCGAGCAGGAGTTTACCTTCGTCGCTGAGCACGGAACTGCCGGTTCTGAACAGCTGGCTTGACGCGATTTGCATTCCGATGGTGTTATCCGGGCGTACCTCAATCTGAACATCCGGGTTCGTCATTTCCTGTCCAATAGCACCTGCCAGGGTATCAGTATCGCTTTTGACTTTGTTCAGCGCTTTTACAATGGATTCCTTTTCCTTCAGAAGTTGATTTAACTCCGATTTCTGGTCAGACAAGCGCTGATTCGAAGCGTCCAGCTCGGTTTTGATTGCGGCCAGGCTTTCAGCGACTGTTTCATTGTTGTTCTGACTTTCATCAAGCAGGTTCTGCAGTGACGCTACCTGGTCATTCAGAGTCACGACTTTATCTTCTGCTTTTTTATTTGAGGCTTGTAATGCAGCCAGTTTGTACTGCCTTTCGAGCATCTCACTGTCTGCGGCGGTCAGTGCGCTTTTAGTGCCTGAGAGTTCGTTCTGAAGTTTGGCATTCTTTTCTTTCAGCGTTTCTATTTCAGAAGAGGCTGCCTTATTATCTACACTGGCCGTTTCGAGTTCGGCATTTGTTGTGGTCAGGTTTTCTGCCAGTTCGTCATGTTGTGATTGCAGATCATCGAGACTCTTAACCAGATCTGCTTTTTCAGTATTGAGCTGATCAATGGCTTCTGAAGCGGTGGTGTTATCGCCCTGCAACTCGCTCACTGTGTTCTGGCTTTCTTCGATTTGTTGTTGCAGTGATGCGATGCGGCTGGTGCTCTCATCTTTTTCGGCAGTAACTGACTGCAGTTGCTGACTGATCTGTTCAAGTTCAGTGTCTTTTGCAGCCAATGTCTCTGTCAGTGCTTTATTATCGGCTTTGTACTTTTCGCTTTCGTTTGTTAGCGTTGCAATAATATCTTTCTTTTCAGCCAGCAATTTGTCGGCGTTATCAAGTTGCGTACTGACAGCTATGCGTTCGTCTTTCAAGCCCAGCACTTCGTCATTAAGTATATCGATTGTCTGCTCTTTCGCAGCTAACTCTTCCTTTGCTGTGGCGGCAGCTTGCTGTGCCGCGTTTGCCAGTGCGGTGTTTTCTTCGGTCAATGCATCGAGTCTGGCCGCCAGTATTTGCTGTTGATCTGTCGCTGCATGTAAATCATCAGCATGTGATTTCTTACTGGTTGCCAGTTCGTTGTATAGCCGGTTGAGTTCGATTCCGGTGTTCTGTTTATCTGACTCCAGGGATGCCGCTCTTTTTGCCTGCTGTTGGCTGAGTTCGGCATTCACCAGCAATTGTTTCTTCATCTTTTCAGACAGTAAAATCGAATTTTCCAGTTCCTGCGCCAGCCGGGTTCTATGTGCCGATAAATCTGCCACGGTGGCTTTGTAGGTGGCGATATCATTGTTTAGTGATTGTATGTTGTTGTTGAGTGACTGGCTTTCGCTGGTCAGTTTGTCACGATCATCAGTAAGCGCTACGAGCTGTTCGTTAAGTGACTTCACTCTCGCTATCAGTTCGGCATTTTCGTCTGCAATGGCAAGATAGGCCTCAGAATAATTTCTAAGTAATCGATCTTCTGCTTCTTTGCTTAACAGTTGCTCGTGTTTGTCAATGAGCTCCTGGTGTAGTTGTGCACTGAGTTCTGAGCGCTCAAGCCGCAGTTGTTCTATGGTTTCTAATTGTTCGTTCAGTGTGTTGCTGTCAGTCTCTGTGCCTGCCAGTGCCGCGCTGGATTCCTCATCGAGCAACACCGAAAGCTGTTCTCTTTCTTTGAGGAGTTTGCCCATCAGCAAGGTCAGGCCATCGAGTTCACTGTTGTAACAGACAAGGCGTTTTGTAAGAACAGACTCTGTGGAATCGTTCTCGTCAATGGCTTTGCAATCATTCGATGTGTCTTGTGCATATAGAGCACTGGAAACTACGAACAGTGAGCTGAGCGAAATTACTAAGGCGATGAAAGGGACAGCGAAGCGGTCTTTCAATGTCTTCCTCCTGGTGCAGGCGATCGGTGGCAACTGATTGGTTGTGCTAACAAGGATGCATACCGCGAATAACCACGCCTTGTTACGAATCAGTATGTACCCAACACCATGAGGAGTAAACCGTTACAAATACGGAAATTGTCATTCACTCGGGTTTTGAAATCATTATCAGCGTCGCGCACAAGCGATGTCGCAGTCGGGATGTGCAAACAGCCTCATCAGGGAAACAGCGCCAGTTGTTCCAGTCCGGTGGTCTCTGGAAAGCCGTACATAACGTTGAAATTCTGCAGCGCCTGCCCGGACGAGCCCTTAACCAGATTGTCCAGGGCTGCAATCAGGATAACCCGGCCCGGAATTCTGTCGTCGTAGGCGTTTAACGAGACGCGATTAGAGCCACGCACGTGCTGGGTATGTGGCGTGACACCATCGGGGCTCAAATTGATAAACGGTTCCTGATCATAGATCTCCTGCAAGGTATTCCTGCAGTCGCGGGTAGAATTTCCTTCAGTCAGCCTGGCGTAGCAGGTAACCAGTTCACCACGGCTCATAGGAATGAGATGTGGCGTGAAATTAACGGTGAGCGGCTGCCCGGCGGCGAGTGACAGCTCCTGTTCTATTTCAGGCGCGTGACGATGAGTCCCCACGGCATAGGAACAAAGTCCTTCTCCGGCCTCTGCAAACAGCGTATTTTGCCGAAGAGCGCGCCCGGCTCCGGTCAGGCCGGATTTCGCATCGATAATCAGGTCGGAGGCGTCTATGAGTCCGTTTTTTACCAGTGGCAGCAGCAACGTCAGTACCGCAGTGGGATAGCAGCCCGGGCAGGCAATGAGTCTGGCGTCGGCAATTTGTGATCGATAGTGTTCGGTCAGGCCATAGACTGCCGCTTTTTGCAGTTCGGTGGCGGCATGTTCAGAGCCATAGGTTTGCTCGTACAACTTCGGGTCGCGCAGGCGGAAGTCTGCGGAGATATCAATTACCCGAATGTGTCCCGGCAGCGCTTTGATTACCTGTTGGCTGGTGGCATGTGGCAGGCCGCAAAACGCGACGTCAATGTTATCCCAGTCTACCTCTTCATTTTTAATCAAACCCGGCAAGGGCTGGTTAGCCAGGTGTGGAAACACCTGATCAATGGTTTTACCCGCATGGGAGTTTGCCGTCAGTGCGCCGATTTCTATGTGCGGATGTCTTAGCGCCAGTCGCACCAGATCGGCGCCTGTGTAGCCAGATGCACCGACGACGGCGACTCGTTGCTTGCGTTCAGACATTTCGTGACTCTATCAATTTAATTGGTGGGGGTGCTGCTAGGCTGATCGACCGGGTTGCGGGTCCCACATCACGCTGTCGGTCATCCAGCAATCGGTGCAGGAACCGCCACTCTGACGGGATAAATCAAACCGGTAATGATGGATCGAGCCATTGCTATCGATCAATTCTACCTTGAACCGCGCTAACTGGCCGTCGTTTGATACTTCTTCTATCTCTGCGCTCTGATGGTTGAGCATTGGTGCGTACTGCGGGATATCAAACAGGCCACTGAATCGGGACAGCGGTCCGGTCATGCGCTTGTTGGCAGGTGAAGCAAAATCAAACGTTGAAGCGATACCGTCATCGGTTTCGTTGTTGGACTGCAGTGAATCCAGCTGGTGTCGAACCACCTGCTTCGGGCTCAGGGCGGGTGATGGTTCCAATGCCAGGCACGGCGCACAAAAAACCAGTGACAGCAATAAAGAAATAGTGGCACGCATCGAAAACTCGCCGGATGTGAGGGGAGCGTCAGTTCTACCAGAGAATGGTTATGAAGAAAAGCGTGTGACCTAAACAACGGTTTTCTGTGATTTCTTGTCCGAAGTTTTACAGCTGCCGCTCAGGTTAGATCTATCGATGTTTTATTCGCCCGATATTTGACGGAACTCTGATCAGTGTCACGTCATGGCGTTCAGTATCGCCGGAAGTCTGCCGCCAACCTCGCTACTGAATAAGGCTCGGTATGTCCATGGAACCGACACCAGCCGGGTGATTGTACGCACTGCTAAGGACATGATTTGATGAAAAAATTCAAGCGATATAAATGGCAACCTGAGCGTCGGCGATCGTCACTGTTGCACTGCTGCGTTGCCGCCTGTATCAGTTTCTCTGCAACACTCAGTGCAGACGATACTGAAATATTCTTCGGGCAGGATACCTCGCAGGCTAATGTACTGTTTGTGATTGATGTGTCCGGCTCGATGGGTTTTGTGGATGACACGGACAATACTGACACGCGACTGGATAAGCTAAAGTCTGCGCTAACTGAACTGCTTTCGACCACCAGTGATCTCAACGTTGGACTGCTGTCCTATACCAGTAGTGGTAATGTTCTGCATCAGGAGATCAAACCGGTCACTGATAATCGCGGTGAAATGCTCACATCGATAGATTCTCTTTTAGCTGGTGGCGGCACCCCTTCGGTAGGTGCGCTGTTGGAGGGAGGTCAATATTTTCGCGGAGAGCCGATGCAGGGCACCGGTGCAGTTTTTGATTCGCCCATGCAAAGTGCTTGTCAGTCAAATCATATTGTACTTCTGACAGATGGGCAGCCAACGGTAGACGCGTCTGACGATGTAGAAAAACTATTGTACCCAGACGGCCTTACTACCTG
Source organism: uncultured Granulosicoccaceae bacterium (assembly GCA_937931165.1). Taxonomy (GTDB): domain Bacteria; phylum Pseudomonadota; class Gammaproteobacteria; order Granulosicoccales; family Granulosicoccaceae. Next base: position 27,229 of record CALHCI010000122.1, on the reverse strand, counting down.
TGCAGATGCCACACCGGGTGGTGGTACCTGCGGAGCGGAGCTGGCGACATGGCTCGCAGCAACCGATCACTCTGTTGATCTTGCCGACATCAATGGCATCACTACGCATACCATCGGGTTTAATTTCTCCAGTGAATGGTTGCCGGGTCTTTCTACTGCGGGTGGCGGGCAGCATTTCACCGCCGACTCCGCAAAGTCTCTGCTAAGCGCTTTTGATTCGATACTCGAGGTTGCCACTGACAGCAATAACTCGTTTGCAGCCCCGGCTATTACGCTTGACCAGTTTTCACGTTTATCACATCGGGATGATATGTATCTTGCGCTGTTTCAGCCCAACAACACGTTGCGCTGGTCAGGCAACCTTAAGCGATACCGGTTTGATGGCAAGGTTAAGGATAAGAATGATGAAGTCGCAATGGACCCTGCCGCTGGCACCATTAAAAGCGGTGCTCACAGCTTCTGGTCGAAACGAGCTGACGGTCCAGTCGTAACCGAGGGTGGTGCAGCCAGCCTTCTTGATATCGTAAAACGCAAGGTCTACACCTACACAGGTACGGTCACCAAAGATCTCACCAATGTGGTCAATGCGTTATCCGAAAATAACGACCAGGTAACTGCAGGCATGCTTAATGTGCCGGCTGCAGAGCGCGATAATCTGCTGCAGTGGGCCAGAGGTGTCGATGTTGACAATGAATACAATGGCCCAACACGTTTGCACATGGGTGACCCATTGCATTCCCGCCCGGCAATTCTGACTTACGGTGGTGATACCGATAATCCGGATACCGTCGTTTTTATCGGAACCAACGAAGGCTATCTGCATGCCATCAATGCAAGTGATGGTGAAGAGCTGTTTTCTTTTGTACCACCTGAGCTTCTCGAGAATCTGGATCCTTATTACAAAAACGAACGAACTATCAATCGAATTTATGGATTGGATGGGGATTTCACCCTATGGGTAAATGATGCCAACCTGGACGGTAAGATCACAGAGACAGACCACGCTTACCTGTACATGGGAATGCGTCGCGGTGGCCGCAACTACACGGCCCTTGATGTCACCAAAAAGTTAGCGCCAAAGTTTAAGTGGTCTATTAACGGTGGAGACACCGGTTTTGAAAAACTCGGTCAAAGCTGGTCGAAACCAATCTTAAGCACTATTTCGATTAACGGAACGGCGACAAAGGTTCTGATATTCGGTGGTGGCTATGATCCCATGCAGGATAACTCATTAATCAGATCCGCAGACACCATTGGCAATGATATGTTTATCGTCGATGCAAATGACGGCACGCTTCTTTGGAATGCTGCCAGTGATCCTGATACGTACAGCGCAATGCAATACAGCATTCCTTCAGATGCACGTGTTGTTGATATGAACGGTGATGGCTATGCCGATCAAATCTATGTTGGTGATATGGGGGGGCAGGTATGGCGCTTTGACATCGATAATTTTTCAACCTCTGCTGCACCCAGTGTTACTGGTGGAGTGATTGCCGATTTATCCGGTGCCGATGGTATTGACAATCGCCGGTTTTTCTATCGCCCTGATGTCGCGATGGTTACCGATGGCGAAAAGCAGTTTCTAACAGTGGCGATTGGATCAGGTAACCGAGCGCATCCACTGCAGACTGCTGTTGAAGATCGCTTCTACATGATTCGACAGCACAGTGTATTCAGTGCGCCGAAAGAATATGGCATGGTCGATGAAGATAACAGCACTGCTGATCTCAAGAAATATAAGGTTATCGAAGAAGCCGATTTATACGATGCCACTGAAAATCTAATCGCGTCGACAGATGTCGATATCGCAGGTGATGCAACAGACGAGCTCAAGAAAAAGCAAGGCTGGATGCTGTCTTTGAAAAGCAGTGGTGAAAAAGTGCTGGCGCCGTCGCTGACAATAAGCAGTCAGGTGATTTTTAATACCTATATACCGGAAACGGTAGCGCGTGATGATTGCTCCCCTGCAGCCGGCAGTGGTCGAACGTACTCAGTAAGCGTACTCGATGCGACACCAACCAACGGCTCAACCGCCGCTGATCGACATGACCCGTTGTTGAGTCCGGGCATACCGCCTGAGCCCATTCCCCACATTGATGACGAAGGCAATCTCAAGGTAGTGGTTGGAGTTGAAGAGATTGAAACGCCAACAGTTCAGCTGACCAGGCGGGTGTACTGGACAGAGCAACCGGACTACTAGTCGCTGCTCTAATATTTTGCTTGTACTGCGTGCGCCCCGTTTCGGGGCGTACGTCGTTTATGCATCAAAAAAAATCATACGGGTAATCACTAACTGGCGATTGCTATCAACGTGCTGCTGGCCCAGAATGAATCTCCCCGGTTCTCGTTAGTTATTCGGTATGTCACAGCCTGAAATTTCTACCAGTTGGCGTTCGCCGAACGTTGTCATTATTGCTGCCTGTCTCATCGCGATGGTTGGCTTTGGCACGCGCTCGTCTTTCGGTCTTTACCTGGAGCCGATGACCACGACTAACGGCTGGAGTCGCGAAGTCTTTGCGCTGGCACTGGCAATCCAGAATCTGATGTGGGGTATTGGTGTGCCGGTCGCCGGCGCGCTGTCTGACCGGTTTGGTCCAACCAGGGTTATAGCGCTTGGTGCGATTGTGTACGCCGTCGGCGTTTACGGGATGTCAATCTCCGAAACCGGATCAATGTTTTATCTTACCGGTGGTTTGCTGACCGGTATTGGCGTTGCCTTCACTGCATTTTCGCTGGCAATGGCCGCGATGGCGAAAGTGGTGTCCGCGGACCGACGTTCATTTGCGCTTGGTCTTGGCACCGCTGCGGGGTCCTTTGGCCAGGTGGTGTTTTCTCCGCTGAGCCAGGGTTTTATCGCCTCGTTCGGATGGCAACAGGCTCTTGTGCTGCAGGCATGCATAGCATTTCTGTTGATTCCACTGGCGATGGTTTTGCCTAAACATCACGGTAGTGGTGCTGCGGGTGCCGCTGAGCAAACGCTGCGCGGTGCATTAGGAGAGGCAATGTCGCATCGGGGATTTGTGTTGTTAACCGCCGGTTTTTTTGTCTGTGGCTTTCATGTGGCTTTTATCACTGTGCACTTTCCGGCTTACGTTAAAGACCTTGGTTTGTCGGCGTCGGTGGGTGCCTGGTCGCTTGCCATTATCGGTATATTCAATATTGCGGGGTCTTTTCTCTCGGGTATTCTCGGGCAGCGTTATAGTAAAAAGAACACACTGTCTTTTATATACCTTGCACGTGCCGTGGTGATCTGTGGCTTAATGCTGTTACCCAAGACGCCGACAACGATTTACCTTTTTTCAGCGTTGATGGGCATCCTGTGGTTATCTACCGTGCCGTTAACCACTGGTATCGTTGCCCAGGTATTTGGATTGCGATATCTGGCCACTCTGTTTGGTGTTGTATTCTTCAGCCATCAACTTGGCAGCTTTCTCGGCGTATGGCTTGGCGGGCGCTTGTACGATAGCAGTGGTTCCTATGACGCGATGTGGTGGGCTGGCGTTGTGTTCGGGGTGCTTGCGGCAATTGTGCACTGGCCAATCAATGAAAAACCACTGGCAAGACTGGATTCGCAACCGGCATAATCTTCCGGTGTTGTCTGGCTTAACCGCTGGATCTGCCTTCCGGATAGTGGTCTGGAAATATCGATGTAACCGCTGTAAAGGAACAACTTGTTCAGATTTTTTGAAAACCTGATTGACCCCCTCAAGGATGCCGAGGTGGTACAGCCACCTGCCGGCACCCGTGAGTTCTTTGTGCACTACCTGTGGCCGCACCGGTGGTTACTTGTAGTGACGTTACTGCTGACCAGCATTGCCTCTATCGCAGAGCTGTACATGTATGCCTATCTCGGGCGTATTGTTGACTGGATGTCCGAGAGTTCACCAGATACCTTTTTTACCGAGCACGGCGTATCTCTGGCTATCATGTTATTTGTGGTGGCTGTGGTACGGCCAGTCACTTTGTTTGCATCACGTTGCTTAATTACACTGACGCTAACCCCCGGTTTAACCAATGCAGTGCGCTGGCAGAATCACCGCTATGTTGTGCGCCAGAGTCTCAGTTATTTTCAACGTGACTTTGCCGGGCGGGTCGCACAGAAAGTGATGCAAACAGGTCATTCACTGCGTGAAAGCGTGTTGAATGTTATTGATGGTGTGTGGTTATTGCTTATCTATCTGGTGGGCATTCTCTGGTTGTTTATCGATATTGACTGGCGACTGCTTATCCCTGTTGTCGTTTGGATAATCGGCTATTGCATTGTTATTGTTAAAATGATGCCGCCAGTCGCTGGTAAGTCCAGAGCAGTGTCGGAGGCAAATTCTGCGTTGACCGGCCGCATTGTAGACAGCTACACCAATATCATGTCAGTAAAGCTTTTTGCTCATGCCGAGCGTGAAGATGCATTTGTTGCCAGTGGATTTAAACGCCATACAGAAAAGTTTCGTGAGTTGTTGAAATCCATTTTGCGTATGTTGTTGTCGCTGGTCATTATGAATACGCTTTTAATTGTGGTTACGGCATGGCTTTCTATCGTTTTCTGGCAGCAGGGCTCAATCACATTAGGTGCTATTGCAATCGCAAATGGCTTGATATTGCGATTGAACCAGATGTCTGGCTGGATACTGCGCACTATCACCGTATTGTTTGAAAGTATTGGTGCGGTGCAAAACGGTATCGAAACGATAGCCGTTCCAAATGCGGTGGTAGATCGCGCCGACGCAAAAGCCCTTGCTGTCAGTAAAGCATCGGTCAGCTTTGAGCGTATTGAATTCCGCTATAGTGAAAACAGTCAGCACTCCGGTGAAAATCAGCGCGTCATTCATGATTTGAATCTGCAAGTGCAGCCTGGTGAAAAAATCGGGTTGATTGGTCGTTCCGGTGCCGGTAAATCCACTCTGGTTAATCTGTTATTGCGGTTTTACGATGTCGACGCCGGTCGTATTCTGATAGACGGGCAGGACATCGCAACCGTTAGTCAGGAAAGCCTGCGGTCTAAAATTGCTATGGTGTCTCAGGACACCTCGCTACTGCATCGTTCAATACGTGACAACCTCCGCTATGGCCGACCAGCCGCAAGTGACGAGCAAATTCAACAGGCAGCGGTCCTTGCGCAGGCCGATCAGTTTATTCCACAACTTGTGGACTCTGCCGGGCGGCGTGGTTTTGATGCGCATGTTGGTGAACGTGGTGTGAAGCTTTCCGGTGGTCAGCGACAGCGTATTGCTATTGCCAGAGTCATTCTTAAAGATGCGCCAATACTGGTATTAGATGAGGCGACGTCAGCGCTGGATTCAGAAGTCGAGGCGGCAATACAACAGCAATTGCGGGGGCTGATGGAAGGCAAAACAGTGATAGCAATTGCCCATCGCCTGTCAACTATCGCCGCTATGGATCGATTGATCGTGCTTGATGAAGGTGCCATTGTTGAAACCGGAACGCATGAACAATTGCTAAAAGGTAACGGTTTGTATGCGCAGTTATGGAATCGTCAGTCAGGTGGTTTCCTTGGTGATATGCAGTAACAGAGAAGTAGCAGACGCCAAAACACGAGTGCTGTTGCAGCCGAGTGTTAACTTCCGGAAAGTTTAAAACACTACCTGACATCGATTGGCATTACACCTTGGTTTGAAATCTTAACCCTGTGTCTCTTACCGTTTACAGTTAGCGAAAACGCGTGCGGTGCGTGCGTTAAGAAGAATGCGGTAGTTTATGGGGCAGGCAATGCTAAGAGCGATGTTAGGTGTTTGTGGGGCAGGACTGATTGCACTCGGTGTGTTTGGTGGTCAGTTACTTGATGGTGTTTATCAAACAGTCAGTGAAGTATTTGAACCCGATGTCGTGTCGGAAGTCGTGATCGCATCCGAAGAGACTTCGGTTTCACAACCTGAATTGATCGCCACAGATTCTATGGCCAATGATTCTATGGCCACCGAATCTATAGCCAGTGATGCTACTGCCGGCGACGCTATTGCCAGTGATATCACTGACAATGCAGACACGGATACTGCAGTAATCGCCTCTGTTACCGAACCGGCGCAAAGCCGCAAGCTGCTGATTGAAACTGAAAACCTTACTGAGGTGAAAGCATCTGCAAAGCAGGATGCCGGTTTGATAGAAACAGCTGTAGCGTCAATTCCGGTCGAGCAACCCGCATTGCCTAAAGAAATTGTTGTTGATCAGGTGGTCAAAACCACCACTGGTTCCGGCCCCAGCAACACGCTTTATGTCATGAAAGATCGGGTAAATCTGCGCGAAGGGCCGTCTATCAATCATCCGATTGTTCTGCAACTGGATAACGGGCAGGAGTTGATGGAGTTCAAGCGTGATGGCAAATGGATACACGTTGGCGCTTACGGGACCTCCGGAAAAATCGGCTGGGTGCACGCCACGCTAGTCAGCGAAAATTAGGGGATTGCCCCGTTAAGCCAGGGCGATAGCTTTACTGCCGGTTTAAATAGCGCTGAACCCGTTGAGCGTCAGCAGAGGTTGCTGATAAATGTAACAAATATGATACACGTGACTCGGATTTGATTAGGGCAGGCGGGTAATATTTGTGCCGTCGCGGTTAGTCGCTCACGGTGGTTTGATCATGAAGTTACGTGTTTCTCTGATTTTTTCTGCATTTTTTCTGTCCTCTGGTTGTGCACAAATGCCCAGTCAGCAGCCTGGCGAAGCGCCACAACTGGTATTGGCCGCTGCAGGCAAATCGCTGAAAACAGAACCTCTCGCCTGTCAGGGCACCGGATCGCCGGACTGTGAAAAGAACTGGCTGGCCCTGCAGGTTGGGCACACTGCGAGCGACACGACTTACTGGGTCGGCAGCGGTGAGCAAACCACCCGGCAGATTTTTATCGATCGAGTGGAAAGGACTATCCGGTTTTCGTCCGGTGGCAGCCTGATATTCAACAACGACAAGCTGGTTTCGATTGTGTTTCCGCATACCTATTTGTTTCCGATATTGGCTCCGGTCGCCGCGGACACGATTTAGCTTTTGTGGTTGCGTGTGTTAGGCAACCCGTCTGGCAACATAACGAGTACAATAGCGGTCTGTTAAAGTTGCCAGCTGATTTGTAACGCGTGCGGTTAGTCTGCGAAAGCGTCACTGCGGGTTGATCAGTTTTGTTACCCCTCGTCGCTAATTGACGGGTGTTACCAGTCACTGCGGAGACACCAGCCATGAAACCTGTTGCCGTAAAAAATATCCAGCGCACCTCAGCCGACGTGGTAGACGGGTTTGCTTCAGTTGGTGTTGCTACGGCACACGAAGCCAATGATCGCCATGGCCTGATGAAACCCTATATGCGACCGGTGTATACCGGTGCACGTGTATCCGGCAGCGCGGTGACCATACTGGCGCAACCCGGTGACAACTGGATGATTCATGTAGCAATAGAGCTTTGTCAGCCAGGCGATATACTTGTTGTCGGGTGTACGGCCGACAACACCGACGGCATGTTTGGCGATTTGCTGGCCACTTCTGCAAAAGCACGTGGTGTTAGAGCATTAATTACCGATACCGGTGTGCGAGATGTTGCCGACCTTCAGGCAATGGACTTTCCGGTATGGGCAAAGCGGATCTCCGCCAAAGGCACCGTCAAAGAGACGCTTGGCAGCGTTAATATCCCTGTGGTCTGCGCTGGAGAAATAGTCAACCCCGGTGATGTTATCGTGGCCGATGATGATGGTGTTGTTTGTATACCGCGGCACTATGCCCCGGAGGTGCTTGCAGCAGCACAGGCACGCGAAGCCAATGAAGACGAAAAACGTCAGCAGCTGGCTGCCGGCGTACTCGGGCTCGATATGTACAAAATGCGGGAGCGACTTCAGAGCGCCGGGCTGGTGTATGTCGACACCCCTGAAGCACTTGATTAACCCACCGCTAAGCCCGAACAATTAAAGCACAACAGCAAGCGGATAGCGCAGAGCGGACAAAAAAATGATTGTCGATTGCCACGGACATTACACCACCGCACCGGATGAGCTCGGAGATTACCGTGATCAACAGAAAGCCGACCTGGCAACTGATCCGATGTTTGCACATAAGAAAGGTCTGGTCAGTATTACTGATCAACAAATTATCGATAGCCTGGAAGGTGCCCAGTTAAAGCTGCAAAGAGAGCGTGGTACTGATCTGACTATCTTTTCGCCGCGTGCCAGCTGGATGGGGCATCACATTGGCAACGTCACCACCAGTGAAACCTGGACACAACACTGCAATGAATTGATCTATCGAATCACCCGGCTCTATCCGGAAAATTTTGTAGGTGTCGCCCAGTTGCCGCAGACCCCCGGTGTTGCGCCAACCGCCTGTGTTGCCGAGATAGAACGTTGTGTTAAAGAGTACGGATTTATCGGAGTGAACTTGAACCCTGATCCATCCGGTGGCTACTGGACTGATCCTCCGCTGGGTGACAAGTACTGGTATCCGGTTTACGAAAAGATGGTTGAATATGATATTCCGGCCATGATTCACGTCAGTGCGGCGTGCAATCCTGCTTTTCATACCACCGGTTCACACTATCTGGGTGCAGATACCACCGCTGTAATGCAGGTGATTACCTCAGACCTGTTTAAAGTGTTTCCAACCCTCAAATTTATTGTGCCACACGGTGGTGGTGCAGTGCCTTATCACTGGGGTCGGTTTCGCGGGCTTGCCGATATGATGGGTAAGCCACCGCTGAGTGAATTGATTCTCAACAATGTCTACTTCGATACCTGTGTCTATCACCAGCCGGGAATCGATCTGCTGCTAAAAGTCATACCAGCTGAAAATATTTTATTTGCGTCTGAAATGGTTGGTGCTGTGCGCGGTATAGATCCGGAAACAGGTCACTACTTCGATGATACCAAGCGTTATATTGATAACAATACCGACATTACCGAAGCACAGAAGCAACTGATTTTTTCCGGTAACGCGAAAAAAGTATTCAGTCGCCTGGCACTACCGGAATCATAGTGTCTTCCTACTCAACAACTGGCGTGCCGTGTACCTGGATGCGCGGTGGTACGTCAAAAGGTGCGTATTTTCTTGCAAAGGATTTACCCTCTGACGAGTCAGCACGTGATGCGCTGTTACTGTCGGTAATGGGTAGTCCGGATGAAAGGCAGATAGATGGCATTGGTGGCGCAGACCCGCTGTGCAGCAAGGTGGCCATTGTCAGTCGTTCACAACGACCCGATGCCGATATTGATTATCTGTTTCTGCAAGTGTTTGTAGACAGAGCAGTGGTCAGTGATGCGCAGAACTGCGGCAACATACTCAGTGGTGTTGGGCAGTTTGCGATTGAACAGGGGCTGGTTAAAGCAGCACCACGCACGACGCAAGTTGCGGTGTACCTACAAAACAGTGATCAGATTGCAGAACTCACGCTGAAGACCCCCGATGCACAAGTTACGTACGCTGGTGATACCGCTATCGATGGTGTGCCCGGCACATCTGCACCGGTATTGCAGAATTTCCCTGATGCAGCAGGCTCCAGTTGTGGTTCACTGTTGCCGACGGGTTCAATAGTCGATACTTTCGATGGTATCCAGGTTACGTGTATCGATAATGGTATGCCGGTCGTTGTGCTTCGTGCTGCAGATGTGGGCATTACCGGCTACGAAGATCGTGCAACACTCGATAACAATGAAACACTTAAAGGCAGGCTGGAATCAATCAGGCTGCAGGTAGGTGATGCCATGAATCTCGGAGATATCACTGACAAATCCGTGCCCAAAATGACGATGGTATCCGCGCCACAGCATGGTGGTGCAATTTCCACGAGAACATTTATCCCGCACAGGTGTCATGCTTCTATCGGGGTGCTGGGTGCGGTCAGTGTTGCGACTGCCTGCAAACTGAAAGGATCACCCGCGGCAGAGTTGGCTGTGCTGCCCGATACAGTTGCTGGTGATGTGCTGGTGCAGGTAGAACATCCGATCGGACAGACCGGCGTGTTAATGAATACCGATGCCACCGGTGTCGATATCAAAGTGAATAAAGCGGCAATAGTGCGAACAGCACGAAAGTTGTTTGCAGGAAAGGTTTTTCCGTCCAGCGGTTAATTGCACCGGTTGTTTTTGCAAAACTCATGTATTCCAATTGAAGAGAACTATGTTGAATAAAAAAGTAATCATTCCAATTGTGGCCGCCGTGCTGGTTGCGTTTGGCGTCAATCTTGAGCAATTCGGGATTGATCTTAATCAGCTGGCCGGTGGTGGTAACACATCCACTGCACCGGCAAATCAATCCGGCAGTAACACATCATCCGGATCGGTTGCCGCCTACCAGCCCGGAAATAAGTGGTCGAATACGCGGCCGGCAGTTAATCTGCACCATGTTTTTGAAGGTGAGATTAATCGCAAAGGCAAGCCGGTTGGTTATCACTCACGCCCCGGTGGACAGGACGCAGATGGTGCACGAATTGTCAGTGTAAGAGACAAGCCAAACAGCGCCGGTGTCTATACCGCCAATATCGAAATACGCGATGGTAATCAGTGGAAACAGAAATTCTCAAGCTTCTTTCCAGACTCCATGTCAGAGCAGGAAGTGGTTGATGTGATCCTGAAGGCCTACAACAACAGTAATAATAAAAACAAACAGCCGTGGCAGGGAGCGTCCGGTTTGGGTTTTGACGTTCAGGGATACACCTTGTCGAAAGGTGACATCAATACTGCCTTCCCCGTTTACCGCAGAGATTAATGCCATGACCGAGTTAGAATTCTACAGAGACGATGATGGCAATGCGTGTGCGCGTGGTCGCGACGACAGGCTGGCAACGTTTATTCAAACAGACTTGCAGGAGTCGGCGGCAATTACCAGCGATCTGATCGCTACGTTAAAAAGTGATCAGACGCATGCCGAATTCAATGGTAACGCGCATAGCGTGAGCATTACGCCTGAAACCGTAGTCATTGATTCAAACTTTGATGATGAAGCGCCGGATCGCAGGCTGGCTAGAAGTGAATTGATAGAGCACCTTGAAGCCTGGCTTAAGTTTATTAATACACCGGTATAGAAATCGTGGCAAAGCAAACTGCGCCGTATGGCACCTGGGCATCGGCAATTACACCTGAGCTAATGGTGGCATCCAATATCGGATTGTCGCAACCATTTGTGTTTGATGGTGCGTTGTACTGGATGGAAAGCCGTCCGCAGGAACAGGGTCGTAGCGTGATTGTAAAGCGCATGCTGCAACAGGACACCACGTCTGAAGTGCTGCCGGCTGAATACAACTGCAGAACGCGGGTGCATGAATATGGCGGTGCATCCTATCTGCCGACTGCAGCCGGGGTGTTTTTTGTTAACTTTAATGATCAGCAGGTTTATCTCTGTGATCACGATACCGGCGTACGAAAAATTACCAGCCACAGTGAACTGCGGTTTGCAGACTTTGCCTACAGCGCGCAGCAACAAATGCTGGTGGCTGTTGCAGAACGACATCACGCAGATTTGTCAGAGCCCGAAAACCAGTTGGTTGCTGTAGACATTAACAGCGGTCAGGTTCACACGTTGCATCAGGGAGAAGATTTTTACGCATCAGCGTCTTTCTCCCCGGATGGTAGTCACTTGTGCTGGTTGTCGTGGAATCATCCTAATATGCCGTGGGACGGTACCACCTTATGGGTGGCCAGCGTGGCAGAGGGACTCGCCATAGAAACTCCTGAGAAAGTTGCCGGTGGCGATCAGGAATCTGTTTTTCAACCGCAATGGAGCCCGCAATCAGAACTCTACTATGTTTCTGATCGTTCCAACTGGTGGAATATCTATGCTGCCAACGGTCACCGAAATGTGTGTGCGATGGATGCCGAGTTCGGTATGCCTCAATGGATATTCGGCATGCGACGCTATGCGTTTGTTAATGACGCCACTATCGTCTCATCGTATACACAGGCGGGTGAGGAATCACTGGTCACTATAGACGTGCATAGCGGGCAGATAACCAATCTGCCCAGGCAGCACAGTAGTTATGAATCTGTGTATGCGGCAGAAGGCAGTGTTTGTTATATCGCACAGTCACCGCATTCGTTTCCATCGCTGTATGTTGAAGATATCGGATCACTGGCAACAACCGGAACGCAAATTATCAGTGCCTCTACTCTGTCTTTAAACACAGCAGATGTCTCTACAGGGCAGGCGATAAGTTATGAGTCAGCCGGTGGAGCGAAGGCACACGGATTTTACTACCCGCCGTGCAATGCACAATGGGCTGGCCCTGCTGATGAATTACCGCCGTTAATTGTCATGATCCATGGGGGCCCGACATCGGCCACACACAATGATCTCAGTTTAAAAATACAGTTCTGGACTAACAGAGGTTTTGCGGTTTTCGATTCCAACTATCGCGGCAGTACCGGATTCGGTCGACAGTATCGTGATGCACTTAAAGGCCAGTGGGGTGTGGCAGATGTTGAGGACTGCGACTATGCCGTACGTTACCTTGCCGGGCAAAACCTCATCGACAAACAGCGCGTTGCAATCCGTGGGGGTAGTGCCGGTGGATTTACTACGCTGGCAGCACTGGCAATGACTGACGCATTCAAGGCTGGCGCAAGTTTGTACGGAGTAACTGATCTGACAGCGCTTGCAGAAGATACTCACAAGTTTGAATCACGTTACCTCGATACGCTGGTCGGTCCGTACCCGCAGCAGGAGGCGTTGTATCAGGAGCGTTCGCCTATCAGCCACGCGGACTCAATAAACTGTCCGGTAATTTTTCTGCAGGGGCTCGACGACAAAGTCGTACCACCGAGTCAGGCCGAGATGATGATTGATGTACTGGTTAAAAAAGGTCTTCAAGTCGCCTATGTGCCATTTGAAGGGGAGGGGCACGGGTTTCGTCAAAGTAAAAACATCATTAAGGCGCTTTCTGCGGAGCTATGGTTTTACGCGCAGGTATTCGGGTTTACATCAGACCCGGTAGAGGGGGTTGAGTTTATTACCTGAGTTAGCGTTACTCAGTCCCAGATAAGGACAGGCTCATCGAGTGCCGAGCTCTGCTCTTTTAATGCAAGAATGTGATCGTCCCAGTAACGGTTGCCGGTCAGCCATGGAAATGCCTGTTGAAAGGCCGGCTCTTCACTTCTTTGATCAAGCCATGCAGCGTAGTGAATAATACGCAGTGTTCGCAGCGCCTCTATCAGGCCGAGCTCTGCGGGGTTGAATTCACGAAACATGGTATAGCCGTCTAACAGGTCTGCCAGGCGTGCCTGTTGATAATGTCTGTCACCTGAAAGAAACATCCATAAATCCTGTACCGCCGGTCCTGTGCGGGCATCATCGAGATCGACAATATGGATCGATTCTTCACGCATTAAAATGTTGCCCGGGTGAAAGTCACCGTGCAGGCGCAGTGTGGGTAACTCGCTGTGGTGCTCCAGTCGCTCATTGACTTTGCCAAGCAGGTCTTCGCAAACACTTTTATAAGCGGCGCTGAGCTCAGGCGGTAAGCGTTCGTTTTCGATCAGGTAGCGCACAGGCGTTTCGCCGAGTGTTTCACAATCAATCGTGTTGCGAAACTCAAAGTGGCTGCGCTCTGCCACTTGGTGCAAGCGCCCTATGAAGCGCCCGACCAGTTGCAGTTGCTGTGGATTGTCCAGTTCCGGTGATCGTCCACCACGCATCGGGTATAGCGCAAAATAAAAACCGTTGTCTTCACGCAGAGTTTTTCCGGTGCTGTCTGCAAGGGGTGCCACCACGGGTATTTCGGCGTCAGCGAGTTCCTGTGCAAACTGATGCTCTTCAATAATCTGTTCGCTTGTCCAGCGCCCGGGCCGATAGAACTTTGCAACCAGCGGTTTGTCCTCTTCTATTCCGACGCGGTACACCCGGTTTTCATAACTGTTCAGCGCCAGCAGTCTGCCATCGCAATGCAGTGATTGTGTTTCGATGGCATCGATAATCAGGTCCGGGGAAAGGTTCGCAAAACCGTCGTCGGGTGCAATATCGGCGCTATTTTCGGAATTGTCGGTCATGTTTGATGGGTTCGTTGCGGAGTGCCGTCACTGCCGGACATGGATGTTTCGTAAGGATGGCGGACGGTGCAGCTGGGTAATCCCGGTGGATTATCCGCGAATAGATATCGGTCGCGTTATTTATTTGTGTTAAAATGCCGCGAACTGCAGCGAAGATGGTCCGTAATGCAGCGAAATTCACTAAAATGCCCGATTTGTTACTTCTGAAGTATCGGCGGGAGAATCGCTGAAAAAACGGCTTTGCCATCTTCCAGACGAGTCTGACGGAAAATCGTGTTCCGCAGCAAACGATATTCCGTCTCGTATTCTACAGAACCTGGGCCGCCATGGATATTCGCAAAGTAAAAAAGCTGATTGAACTACTCGAAGAGTCGGGAATCTCCGAAATCGAGATCAAAGAGGGAGAAGAGTCGGTACGCATCAGCCGTGCACTGAGTGGCGCAGTCGCAGCACCAATAGCTGCCACTCAGGTTGTCGCACCTCCGCCACTGGCGCCGGCTCCGGCGGCAGCTGCAGCGCAACCGGAAGCACCGGCTGGCCCGGCAACGCCGGAAGGCACTGTCATCGAGTCACCGATGGTCGGCACTTTCTACGCCTCACCCTCTCCCGGGTCTCCGGCTTTTGTCGCCGTCGGACAAACGGTTAAGCCCGGTGACACTATCTGTATTGTCGAGGCTATGAAAATTCTCAACCAGATTGAGAGTGAAGTCAGTGGCACCATCAAGGCGGTGTTGGTCGAAGACGGGCAGCCGGTAGAATTTGGCCAGCCGCTGATGGTTGTTGACGACTAAGCCGATGAAAAAGGTACTAATCGCAAACCGTGGTGAAATAGCTCTGCGCATCATGCGCTGTTGCCGTGATATGGGTATCGGTACTGTGGCGGTTTATTCAACCGCTGACAGAGAGCTCAAACACGTACGCCTTGCTGATGAAGCTGTCTGTATCGGGCCGCCGCAATCAACCGACAGTTATCTGAATATTCCGGCACTCATCAGTGCTGCAGAAATTACCGACGCCGATGCCATTCATCCTGGCTATGGTTTTTTATCTGAAAACGCAGACTTTGCCGAGCGTGTTGAATCGAGTGGCTTTACGTTTATCGGGCCAACGCCAAATGTGATCCGTCTGATGGGTGATAAGGTGAGCGCGATTCGGGAAATGCGTGCTGCAGGAGTACCTTGTGTACCTGGCTCTGATGGTCCACTCGGTGAGGACGACAAACTTAATCTGTCGCTTGCCAATCAAATCGGTTACCCGATTATTATCAAGGCAGCTGGTGGTGGCGGTGGACGTGGCATGCGTGTGGTACACAGCGATGCCGAGCTTATCGAATCCATACAGCTTACAAAAACCGAAGCGGCCGGTGCGTTTAACAACGATGTTGTGTACATGGAAAAGTTTCTTGAAAAGCCTCGCCATGTAGAGTTTCAGGTGCTTGCAGATACTCACGGTGATGCTATTCACCTTGCCGAGCGCGATTGTTCCATGCAGCGTCGGCATCAGAAGGTGGTCGAAGAAGCACCGGCACCGGGTATCACACAGGAGCAACGTGATTTTATGGGTGCGCGATGTGTCGATGCCTGTAAAAGACTGGGTTATCGCGGTGCCGGCACCTTTGAATTTTTGTATGAAAACGGCGAGTTCTATTTTATTGAAATGAATACGCGGGTACAGGTAGAGCACCCGGTAACCGAAATGATTACCGGTGTAGATATCGTTAAAGAGCAACTGCGTATTGCTGCCGGTGAGCCGCTGTCTTACAAGCAGGAAGATATCAAAATTAAAGGCCATGCCTTTGAATGCCGGATTAACGCTGAAGACCCCGATACTTTTATGCCCAGCCCCGGTTTGGTCGAGCAGTTTCATCCGCCGGGTGGTTTAGGTGTGCGTGTTGATTCGCATATCTATAACGGCTACAAAGTGCCGCCTTATTATGACTCTATGATTGGCAAGTTGATTGTGCATGGCAATCGCCGGGAGTCTGCCCTTGCGCGTATGCGCGGTGCGCTAAGCGAGGCATTTATTGTTGGTATAAAAACCAATATTCCTCTGCTCATTTCTATTATGGACGATGAACACTTTGCCGAAGGCGGTACAGATATTCATTATCTTGAAAAGAAACTCGGTATCTCCTGATGGTCGGTTGCATCGGTGAGTGATGACTATTTGCTGATCACGGTTAGCGTCGCACGCGAACAGGTTGAAGCCGTTGAAGAGGCGCTGCTGCAGTTTGGCGCGTTGTCCTGTACTTTTGCCGACGCCCAGGATCAGCCAATTCTTGAACCGGCGCCGGGCGCAACCCCATTGTGGTCACTGGTTGAAATTACCGGCATGTTTGCGGCTGAGGCCGAGCCGGATTTAATTTGCCGGCTGTTGCAAAACGAAGTGCCGGTTATTGATCTAAACCAGGTACGCACCAAAAAGCTCAAAGGCCGTCAATGGGAGCGTGCCTGGATGGACGACTACGCGCCGATTGAAGTCAGTAAAAAGCTGTGGATCGTACCGTCGTTTTGCACGCCACCCGATCCGCAGGCAGTCAACATCAGTATCGATCCGGGTCTGGCATTCGGGTCCGGCACGCATGCCACCACGTACCTGTGTCTGCAATGGCTGGCTCGTCAGCCGCTCAAGAATAAAACCGTTATCGACTACGGTTGTGGTTCGGGCATTCTAGCCATAGCCGCTGCCATGCTGGGTGCTGAAAAAGTTTACGCCTACGATATCGATCCCCAGGCGCTGCATGCCACCGAAGAAAATGCCGTGCGAAATCATGTTGGCAACCAGATAGAAATATCTCGCAGTGACCGTGATTTGCCTGGTGGTGTCGATTTTATTGTTGCTAATATCCTGCTAAGCCCGCTGCTTGAGCTGACTTCGCGCTTTGCGCAGTTGCTTGATGACGAAGGGAAACTCGGGCTTTCCGGTGTGCTCTCTGAGCAGGTTGCATCCCTTGCAGGTGTGTATGCGCAGCGATTCCAGCACGAAGAAACAGAAATCCGCGATCAATGGGCACTTTACAGTGCGAAAAGATTCGGTGTTTTGCAGCCCTGAGTTGCGATACTACGACAATCAGACAATTCCAGGTCCATCGCAATGATTACACAATGCAGCCACTGCTCTACCAAGTTTGAAATCAGCAAAGAGCTTGTTGAGTCGCAGGATCCGCGTGTTCGATGCGGAGAGTGTCTGAACGTATTCAACGCCCGCCTGCAACTGGTGGTCGAGCCGGAATTCAGTGAGCCTGCCGTACCAACGGTAACGCAGAAAGTAGCGCAAACGGCATCGCGTGAAAAACACAACGCACCGGCACTGGAGCTTGAGAGTTATGTCAGCGGTGACGACATAGAAAATGCCGCAACTCTGGCATTTGACGATCACCCGTCCGGCACTCAGGGATCTGCATCTTCTGCGCAGGCGCGTGGCAACGATGGTTTCTATTCACCGGATCTGGACCACAGAAAAGTACCGGGTAACGAAAACAGCCTGCTCGACAGCACCACGCTTGAATTCGAGCGCACGCTGGTGCTCGACTCCGACAATACTGCCGGCCTGGCAGAAGCCGGGCAACTGCAGCAAACAGACATTGCAACCGATTCAATGTTAACGGCAGATGAGTCAACCACATCTGAAATGCCGGACGTGTCATTGCAGCAGCCACAGATTAACGATGAAACCCTCGATCAGGATTCGGTAACCAGAGATAGCGGTGTGTCTGACGTCGCGAAGTATGAAGATGACTCTGCCGTTTCGTTGCGCAATCACGTCAGCAAGCGTGGTGGCGAAGTATTACCGCTGTCTAAAGAGAGCGAAAGCAAGCGCCGATCGACACAGCAAAAATCGATGTTCATTCCATTGGTGTGTTGTGCAGCGGCGCTGATCGGCGTGCTTTATCTGGCCAAAGATCAGGTCGCAAAGCTTGATTTGCCCGAACCGGTATTGAGTGCATTCTGCGGCGTAACCGGATGTGAACTTGATGTGGCAAAAGATCTTAGCCGGCTGGAGTTACGCGGCCATAAAATGAGTAGTCACCCGACACTTTCGGATGTGCTGGTTATCGACGTTGAAGTGATTAACCGTGCACCGTTTCCTCAGCCGTATCCGGTACTTTCAGTCACGATGTCAGACACCGCAGGTGAAACGGTGGCAACCAGACAATTCCAGCCAGCCGATTATCTGGAGCCGGAAGCTATCGACAATACCCTGCCGAGCGATCAACTGGTACGGATCAGTTTCGAGATTCTCGATCCCGGCCCCGAAGCGTCGTCGTCAGAGTTGGTGTTTGAGTAACAGCAGCCACAACAAGGTGCTCTTTTAGAAGGGCTCCTTACCACACCCGCACGCCTGAGGAAGGTGTCGCAAAAAGCACGATACTACCCACCCACTTGTGAGGGTGACTCACGAGGCACGAGCACACCCTCCCGCTCGCTGGAGGGTCTGAGCCTGAGCGACTAGTGGCGCGCCGTAGCTCATACCCGTTCCAGGCCACACCAACAATCATCCAGCCACTGCAGCAGTGCTCTCCGCCCTGGCTAGTACTCGTTCCAGGCGCGCAATTACAAACACACTGCAGCGTGTATCGTAAAACACTGGCCTTGTATCAGAATCCGATCATGTTTTGCATCAGTCAAAAACTTAAAACCGCCAGAAACCGCCAGTTGGATAGCTAACATCTATATATAGTGTATTCGTTTTCTGCTCGGCTCAATAAGGTAAAAACTTAATCTGCCTCTGCTATTTTCACTGAAATAGTCTTTGCCGCTCTGATAAACTGTGCGGCCGTCTTCGGCAGGTGCCGGGTGGGTTGGAAGATTCGCGAGGGCGCAAATGCAGCTTGGTAGTTTTAAATTCGAACAGCCTGTGGTCCTTGCACCAATGGCGGGAGTGACCGACCGGCCGTTCAGAGTACTTTGCAAACGCCTTGGCGCAGACCTTGCCATCTCAGAGATGGTCACTTCAAATTCAGCCTTGTTTGCCACCAAAAAAACGCAAACCCGAATGGATCACACTGGTGAACCGGCGCCGCGCATTGTTCAGATAGCCGGTGGTGATGTTGCAATGATGGTAGAAGCCGCAAAGCTCAACAGCGATCGCGGGGCAGACGTTATAGACATCAACATGGGTTGCCCGGCAAAAAAAGTATGTAACAAACTTGCCGGCTCCGCGCTGCTGTCAGATGAAAAGCTGGTAGAGAACATCCTTTCCGAAGTTGTTAAAAACGTTGATATCCCGGTGACACTAAAAATAAGAACGGGACCAGACAGATCAAATAAAAACGGCGTGCACATCGCACAGATCGCAGAACAATGCGGCGTCACGATGTTATCGGTACACGGTCGTACCAGAGCAGATAAATTCCTGGGGGAAGCAGAATATGAAACCATTGCACAGATTGTTCAGAGCGTTAAATTACCGGTGTTGGCCAATGGTGACATCAACGCGCCGGCAGATGCACAAAGGGTGTTGGACATGACTGGAGCATGGGGAATCATGATCGGGCGCGCCGCTCAGGGAAACCCGTGGATATTCCGTGAAGTAAAACATTATCTGAGTACCGGTAAAACACTTAATCCGCCAACCGCCAGCGAAAAAGCATCGGTGTTAAAATGGCACTTACAAAATCTGTACGACCTATATGGTGAGTTCAGCGGTGTACGCATCGCCAGAAAACACATTGCCTGGTACTGCAAAGGTAAAGCGCATGCTGCACAATTCCGGCAGCAGGTTTATAAACTTGAGAGCGCCGAAGAACAGTTGCAGCAAGTAGAACATTTCTTTCTGTCTGACGAGCCCGTCCTGAGCCTGGCGTCATGACTGTGGAAGCCGCAACTCCTCTTCAGGAACAAGTCGAAAAAGAACTCGTTAAATACTTCCATACGCTAAACGGTGAACAACCGAGTGCGCTGCACGATCTGGTCATAGGGCAGGTAGAAGAAGTGTTATTAAGAGTCGTGCTGCAGCAATGCCGCGGTAATCAAAGTCGTGCTGCGATGTGTCTGGGTATAAACCGCGGCACCTTACGCAAAAAGCTGATCCAGTACGATCTGGCCTGAGATCAACGGCTTTAACAAATACTTAACTTAAGATTTAGTGAATACCCCTGCTTTAATGAACACCCGGGCGCTGTTGAAAGCACAGCCCGTCGAGGTTTCTTCAAATAACCAGAGTAAGCCAGTCCTACATTATGTCTAAAACCGTAAAACGTGCGCTGATCAGTGTGTCAGACAAAAGTGGTATTGTTGAATTTGCACAATCTCTGGTGCAACACGGCGTTGAAATACTGTCAACCGGTGGCACAGCAAAAACCCTGGCTGAAAAAGGTGTTGCCGTGGTTGAAGTGTCCGAGGTTACCGGCTTCCCGGAAATCATGGGCGGTCGTGTCAAAACCCTGCATCCAAAAATTCACGGGGGCATTCTCGGGCGTCGCGATACAGATGCCGCTGTGATGGAAAGTCACGGAATCACAGGGATTGATCTGGTGGTGGTTAATCTCTATCCGTTTCAACAAACCATCGCAAAACCCGGTTGCAGTTTTGACGATGCGATAGAAAATATCGATATTGGCGGGCCTGCCATGATACGTGCGGCTGCCAAGAACCACCGGGACGTCACAATAGTTACTTCCGCTGATGACTATGCCCGTGTACTGGCAGAGCTTGATTCCGGAAATGGTGTATCAGATGAAACGCGATTAACACTGGCACAGAAAGCATTTGCACAAACCGCCGGCTATGATGCTGCTATCGCATCTTATCTAGATGCTGCAAATGCAGAGCTTCTCAATCTGCAGTTCGTAAAAAAACAGGATTTGAGCTACGGGGAAAACCCGCATCAAAGTGCGGCGTTTTACCGGGAAAATACTCCTCCGGGTCAATCGATTGCCAGCGCTCATCAGCTACAGGGTAAAGACCTTTCGTTTAATAACATTGCCGATTCTGATGCGGCACTGGAATGTGTAAAGCAATTTAGTGATACTGCCTGTGTCATCGTAAAGCATGCCAATCCGTGTGGTGTAGCAATTGCCGAAACTATTGAACAGTCATACGAGCTGGCTTATCGCACCGACCCTGTTTCTGCATTCGGTGGAATTATTGCGTTTAATAAATCACTCAATGCAACCACTGCAAAACTTATTGTTGATCGTCAATTTGCAGAAGTGATACTGGCACCGACCATTGAACCTGCCGCGCTTGAGGTGCTAAGTGAAAAGCCGAACATCCGGGTCCTCAGTGTTGGCGAAAATAGAAGTAGCGAAGCGCCAGGCAGGGACTATCGACGGGTTAATGGTGGGTTGCTGGTGCAGGACAACGATGATCTTGTTATTAAAGAAGCAGACCTTAAGATTGTCACTGCTGCGAGCCCTGATGAGAAACAACTTGGCGACTTACTCTTTGCATGGAAGGTTGTGAAGTTTGTAAAGTCTAACGCCATCGTGTTTTGTGATAATGGTGCAACAATCGGCGTAGGTGCAGGACAGATGAGTCGCGTCTACTCGGCCAAAATTGCATCGATAAAAGCACAGGATGCCGATCTTGAAATTGCCGGCGGTGTCATGGCTTCAGACGCTTTTTTTCCGTTTCGTGATACCGTAGATCAGGCCGCCGAACTCGGCGTAAAAGCTATCATACAACCCGGTGGCTCAATGCGAGATGATGAATCGATTACCGCTGCCAACGAGCATGGAATTGCCATGGTTTTTACCGGTGCACGGCATTTCAGGCACTAGACGCTTTGGCAGCGATTGCAAGATAAAACGATAGGCGTAGGGTGGATCAGCGGAGCGCATCCACCGCATTTCAGTTATCTGCCTTGATCTGACTCAAAGAAACACTGGCGTCGTTAATGAAAAGCGTAATTACGCTGCCCGTCTGAAGCGCATTTTCCTCAAACCAACCGGCATTCATTTCAAGCGCAAAGTCCGACTCAACAGTTGACGGATACTTTTTATTGCCTGGCTGCATGGTAAAGATCTCTTTAACCGTTCCATCTGCAGAAATAAATGCAATATCCAGTGGTATTAATGTGTTTTGCATGGTGAAAGTTCGAATACGGCTATTCGCAAAAACAAACAACATACCGCAATCCTGCCCCATGCTGTGTCTGAACATTAACCCGTAGCGACGCGACCGTTCTGTGTCTGCAACCTCAACGACAATCTGTTTTTCTCCTATGCTGAGTTGTGTGTCGCCTTTGCATGCTGAAACATCGGCAATAGACACCGTGCCGTATGTCAGTGTTAACAGTAAAAGAACTGTGCTCAGCATTCTGTGTGTCATAGTTGTTGCTACTTTCCGCAGTTTTGTTCAAGCCATCTAATAACGCCTGTGGTTTCCGGTGTATGGCCTGTCCAGACAAAAAACGAATTGGCTGCCTGTTCTACCAGCATGCCTTTTCCGTCTATGCACTGTGATGCTCCATGTGCATTTGCCCACTGTAAAAAGGAGGTGGGTTGTTCGGCGTAGGATAAGTCATAGCACGCAGTGTTAGCGCCAAGTACTCCGGTGTCTTCGAGTGGCACGTTTGCAGACAGGCTTGCCGACGTTGCGTTAATCAGAAGATCCGGAGTTTGCACGTATTCGGGTTGGGTGGTTGAAGTGACCTGAATGGTGTACAAGTCTGCAAACTCTGCTGCCAGAGATTCTGCACGCGCGACCGTTCGGTTAACCAGTGTAATACTTGCCGGGTGTTCTGCAATGATCGGCTCCAGTATGCCGCGGGTGGCACCGCCGGCACCGAGTATCATGATATGTCTATTGCCTATAGTTACCTGTTTGTTGTTAACAATATCAGTGACTAACCCAACGCCATCTGAATTGTGGCCCAGTAGTGTGTTGTCTGGATTTTTGAATACCGTGTTCACCGCACGTGCCCGGGCGGCTTTTTCGGTGAGTTTGTCGCAGCATTGAAAGGCCTGTTCTTTAAAAGGAGCGGTAACATTGCAGCCGGCCGCACCGTCTGTAAAAAATCGCTTCAGATCATCTACAAACTGCTCATCGGTAGAAAAGATTCGCGAGTATTCGATCTGCAGGCCAAACTGTTCAGCAAACTGCTGGTGGATTGGCGGGGATTTACTCTGTGCTACGGGGTTACCGAAGATGGCAAATTTATCTGTCATTGCAAACCTGCATTATTCATGGGGCTAATCGATTCAGATAGTCAATCACAGTCATTCTGCCCCGCTGACGCTGTGGTGCTAAAATGGCAGTCATGGATTTGTTGATCATATTATTTGTACAGTAATCGTTCTGATCTGTATGTCACCGCCGCAAAATATGCTGTGGCAAAAGTAAACAGACGGGCCAAGTTTACACTTATCCCACAACTCATCACATGGAGTGCCTGTGAAAAACAGTCGTTTTCCAGCAACCCGCATGCGGCGTATGCGCAGTACCGATTTCAGCCGTCGCTTAATGCGGGAGTCTACGCTGACGGCCGATGATTTTATCTACCCGGTGTTTGTAATCGATGGCAGTGGTGAAAGTCATCCGGTGCCCAGTATGCCGGGTGTCAGCCGGTTGACTATTGATTTACTGCTGCGCGAGGCCGAGTCCGTAGTCAGTGAAGGCATTCCCTGCATGGCGATTTTTCCGGTCACCCCGGATGAGGTAAAAACCGATCGCGCCGAGCAGGCCTACGATCCTGATGGTTTGGCACAGCGTGCGGTGCGCGCGCTTAAGAAAGAATTTCCGGAGCTCGGCGTTATGACTGATGTCGCGCTCGATCCTTACACCTCGCACGGTCAGGACGGCTTAATGGACGACAACGGTTACATCGTCAATGATGAAACTGTTGATGTGCTGGTGCGCCAGGCGTTATCGCATGCTGAAGCGGGGGCCGATATTGTCGGGCCCTCAGACATGATGGATGGTCGTATTGGTGCGGTTCGCCAGGCCTTTGAAGACAATGGCTACGTCAATACCAAAATACTCGCTTATGCGGCCAAGTATGCGTCGGCGTTCTACGGGCCGTTTCGAGATGCCGTGGGCGCTGCTGCAGCACTGGGTGGAGGTAACAAGTACAGCTATCAGATTGATCCGGCAAATGGAGATGAAGCCATGCGGGAGATCGCCCTCGATCTCGATGAAGGCGCTGATATGGTCATGGTCAAACCCGGCATGCCGTACCTCGACATTATCACCCGGGCCAAGCGCGAGTTCGGCGTGCCGGTGATGGCGTATCAGGTCAGTGGTGAGTACGCCATGCTTAAAGCGGCCTCGGCCAATGGCTGGCTGCAGGAACGGGATGTTGCGATGGAAGCGATGATGTGTCTGAAAAGAGCCGGTTCTGATGCCATTCTTACCTACTACGCCCGCGACATGGTTCGCTGGCTGAATGAGCGTTAGCACTGTGCAGTAAAAAATCAGCAGTAAACCGGCTGGCGAAATCCTCAGCGTGAACTAAAAGTTATGAGTAAAGGCGGAATCACGCCCTCTTAGCAGTAGTTCACCAGATACAGGATTTCGAATGTCTTCAAAGCGCATAAATCAATTCGGAAAAGGGCAATGCACTGCCGGTGTATTGTCTATGGCGGCCTTTGCCGCGTTACTCACTGCTTGTGCACCCGCCAAGCGTCTGCCATTTGCCGATATACAGGTGTCACAACCGGCAGCGAATCTGACCATCAGCAGAGATATTGACATGGTAAGACTCGAAGGTGTGCTGCAAACACCGGAGCAGGCCAACCAGGTGGTTATGGCGGCCAGCCGGTTGTTCGATGCGTCGATGGTGATCGACAATATTGCTATCGACAACACCGTAGAACGGGCAGAGTGGATTGAACCGCTGCTGGCAACTGCCGGGCATATGAAAGATGTCGACGACTTTTCATTAGTCGCCGCCAACGGTCAGCTGGTGCTGGGTGGTTCGGTAGATTCAGCCGATGCCGCTGAGTCGCTGTCTGATATGGCCAGTGATCTCGCCGGTGTCGATCTGGCAGTCAGCACCAATCTTTCCTATCCGCCGTCGCCGCTTGAAGCAGGTGGTCTGATTGCTGACGTTGGTGAATCAAAACCCGGTGCCGTCCTCGACGGTGCGCTGTTTGTCTCGGACGCAGCCGTCAAGATACCTGAAGCGGAGGGTGTCATGATTCCTTCAGCTGACACATTTAATGTGGTCGGGGATGAAGTGGATGGTGTGCTGATTCCTTCAGCCGACACATTTGGTGTGGCCGGCGATGAAGCAGAAAGTGTCATGATTCCTTCAGATGAGATGGTCGCAGTGACCGCAGATGAAATAGAAGATGCTTTAGCGCCGTCTGTTGAGACTGTTATGGTGACTGGCACTGAGATCAATGATGTCATGGTGCCAGAGGCACCAGTCGTGGCTTCAGACACGTTGAGCGGAGTTACTGATGGTGCTGGGCAGCCTGTGACTTTATTCGGGCAACCAACGATGGCCGCCACCGGTGATGACCTGACCGGCATAGAGATAGAAATAGAAAGTGTCGACGCTGTCGATCCGCTGGAACCTGCAATCGATACCGTAGACAGCGTTATTGTGGTTGAGCAACCGGCGGTTGCATCACCGGAGGCCACAGTGCCGGAAATTGCTGCCCAGGAAATTGCCGCAATCGAGCCTGCCATTGCGCCAGTGGCAGCGGCACTTCAATCGGTACCGGTCACGGTAGAAGTGGCGGTTAATGAACCGGTATACGAACCGAAGATGGATCTCGACTCTGACGCTGATGGCGTATCAGACAGTATTGATCAGTGCACCACTCGCCCCGGTTATCCGGTTGATGCACGCGGTTGTCAGGTACTTGAGAGATACCTGGATAACATTGGCTTCACCGCCGATGCTGCAGAAATTACCCCGGGCTCTGAACCCGAGCTGGATGAAATCGCCATGCTGATGCAGCACCATCCTGCAGCAAAAATCGCAGTCATCACGCATGCGCTTGATGCCACTGACGAGAAAAATGCCGAGGCCCGCCAAAGAGCATTTCTGGTCACCAGTTATCTGGAAGATCGAGGTGTTGAGAGAGGCCGCGTCTACTCATTTGCGCTGGCACCTGCGGTTGGTGTTGGAAATAAAGTGCTGATCAAAGAAATTGACTAGTTTCTTTGCCGGGCAGTTTTAAAACCCAAATTAATACTCGCTGTATTTTACAGCCGCCGCTGCGTACTATCGGCAGATGGAAATCATTTACAGAGAGTCGAGAAGA
This sequence comes from uncultured Granulosicoccaceae bacterium, assembly GCA_937931165.1. GTDB lineage: Bacteria > Pseudomonadota > Gammaproteobacteria > Granulosicoccales > Granulosicoccaceae. Next base: position 1,107 of record CALHCI010000122.1, on the reverse strand, counting down.
GTCTTTCTCGACGCTCATTTCATCGCGGCGTTATTGCTGGGTCCGGTTGTCTGGCTGGCGCTATCCCTGTGGGTAAAACCTGCTCTGTCCGCGCCTGGGGTACAGGCGTTATTGATGGTCTGCCTGATTTACCCGGTGCTGGAAGAACTCGCTTTCAGAGGTTTTGTGCAAACCTGGTTACTGGAAAAGCCACAGTTTGCACATATGCCGGCTGCCGGAATAAGCTATGCAAACGTTGCAACCAGTATCCTGTTTGCCGGTGCCCATCTCATTAACCAGTCACCCTTGTGGGCTGTCAGTATATTCTTCCCGTCACTGGTCTTTGGTTACTTCCGTGACCGTTATGATCTTGTTTGGCCTTCGGTCATTCTGCATTGCTGGTATAACACCGGATTTTTTCTGTTGTTGAGTTAATCACAAGCGTCCTGAATGTTTTATACGCGGCGGCTATGCTATCTTGCCGGTGACTTTCTGTAGCGGAGCACGGCATGGCCGAGCAATCAGAGTCCGGCCTGATCAGGCTGTGGCCTACCAGTCTTATGAAGCGGCAGCTTCCCTCTCATGAAAAGCCCAATGACATGTTGTGCGCCCTGATAGAGAAGATGGATGGCGACACAGAAAATCTTACGACCAGCTATCGGGCAGCGGATTTTCTGCAAACCCAACACCCTGCGACCAGTTGGTTGCTGCAGTGTGTGAACAAAACCGTAGTCGACTATCTGCACGCGCATGATCAGCGTTATCAAAGTGAGTGGCACATACAAAGCTGGCCCAACGTAAACCGCTTTGGAGATTATCACGATCTGCATAATCATCCGCACAGCTATCTCAGTGGTACCTACTATGTCAATGTGCCACAAACGCAGGAGCAGCTGCCAGGGCGAAATGATCGCAGACCGGGGGCAATTTCCTTTTATGATCCAAGACCGCAGGCAAACATGAATGCCGTTAAAGGGGACCCGCAAATTGAAGCCGAGTACACGGTAATGCCAACTGCCGGTACTATCCTGCTGTGGCCATCATTTCTGCATCATTTTGTGCATCCGAATTTGTCGAAAGAGTCGCGCATTTCCGTGTCGTTTAATGTCGTGCTTAAGTGGTCGGACG
>CALHCI010000121.1 GCA_937931165.1 uncultured Granulosicoccaceae bacterium | reverse complement strand
TCGCGGGTCAATCGAATACACTGTCGGAAGTCGCTCCAGTCTTTATCGCAAGACATATAGTTAAACAGAATGTCTGGTGATTCTTCAGGGTCGGCTGAGCGCAAAGTAACGCTGCCGCGAGAATCGGAACGCATTGGCCCGACATGCATCTGAAACCCGTGTGCTTTGGCTGCAGATTGACCATCGTAGCGAATAGCAACAGGGAGAAAATGGTATTGAATATCCGGGTAAGGGACCCCGGCTGCAGAACGGATAAATGCAGCAGACTCAAAATGATTACTGGCACCGAGGCCGTTTTTAAAAAACAGCCACTGCGCACCGATCTTCGCTTTCGAAAAAAGATTGAGCTTTGAATAAAGGGTAATTGGTTGTTTGCACTCAACCTGGAAGTAAAACTCGAGATGGTCCTGAAGATTGCGACCGACACCGGGGCGATCAGCGACCACATCAATATTATGCTGTTGTAGTTGCGAGGCTTCACCAATACCCGACAGCATCAATAACTTTGGCGAGTTGATCGACGAGGCACACAAAATCACTTCCCGGCCCGCCCGCAATGTAGATATTTTGCCAGCACGGCTGATCTCTACACCGACAGCACGCTTTCCTTCGAATAAAACACGTCTTACCAGCGCACGCTCCAGCCGCACATTAGGCCGTTTTAGTGCAGGCTTTAAATAGGCGTTGGCGGTAGACCAGCGTCGCCCCCGGTATACCGTTTGTTCCATCGGTCCGAAGCCTTCCTGCTGCTCGCCGTTGTAGTCTTCGGTGCGCGGGTATCCTGCTTCTGCACCGGCATCGACAAACGCATGATAGAGCGGGTTTTTTCGCGGGCCACGGGTTACGTGCAGTGGGCCATCTGTACCTCGCCAGCCGGTTTGCCCACCATGTGAGGTTTCCATTTTCAGGTAGTACGGCAACACATCTTTATAGCCCCAGCCGGCAGCACCACTTTGCTCCCAGTGATCAAAATCTCCGGCATTGCCACGAACGTACACCATACCGTTAATCGATGATGACCCGCCGATCACTTTGCCTCTCGGACAAACCAGTTTGCGCCCGCCGAGCGCCGGTTCCGGCAGTGTTTCATAGCCCCAGTCGTATCGGGACATATTCATCGGATACGACAATGCCGCCGGCATCTGGATAAACGGGCCCATATCGGTTCCACCAAATTCCAGCACCAGCACAGTGGATTTACCATCTTCTGACAGGCGATTCGCCAGCACCGAGCCGGCAGACCCCGACCCTACAATCAAATAATCTGCGCTGTTTTCCAATTTCTGGTCCTGTGCTTGCCTGTCGCTACATGCGACAAATTAGGGAACTGCCATCATGGTACACGCTGTATCCGGCCGACTGAATGCCGGCGACGGCAGTGCCGTTATCGCACACGCCACGGCTTCCCGCAGTTTGCACAGATTGACTTGACTGCCACACGCACCCGGCATACTCTTTACCCATGACACACGCACTGCTCGTTCGATTGCTCCTTACAAACCCGGCGGCCTAAGGCTTCCGGGTTACCTGTCACTTCGTCTCCAAGACGACCCTCCAGCAACGAATCGAGCGCCGGGATGTCTCATCTCACTCCCCACATTTCTTCCTCCGCAAATCGCCAATATGGTCGCCAGCACGGCCACCTGTATGGCGAACACGTTTTCGTGACACATCGCGGCGCTTCCTCAATACAGGAAATTAACCGCAAGCATTGCACTGACGCTGCTTGTGTGTGGAGCAAAATATCATGAAATTTAATCCTGCAACCAAGTACCGCGCCTTCCCGAAAATTGATCTGCCGAACCGGCAATGGCCGGAACAAATAATCGACACCGCGCCTTCGTGGTGCAGCGTCGATCTTCGCGACGGCAATCAGGCACTGATCGAACCGATGGGCAATGAGCGCAAGCTGCGCATGTATAAAATGCTGCTCAACATCGGTTTTAAGGAAATTGAAATCGGCTTTCCGGCAGCGTCACAAACCGATTATGACTTTGTACGCCACCTGATCGATAACAATCTGGTCCCGGATGACGTGACGCTGCAAGTATTAACACAGGCACGGCCGGAATTAATCGAGCGCACCTTTGAATCATTGAAGGGCTGTAAAAACGCCATCCTTCATCTGTATAACTCAACTTCAACCGCACAGCGTGAAGTCGTTTTTAAACTCGACCGTGAAGGTATAAAAAATATTGCCGTCGAAGGTGCGAAGTATGTTGCCGAGTGTGCCACCAAACATACCGACACCAACTGGAAGTACGAGTATTCACCGGAGAGCTTTACCGGCACCGAACTCGACTATGCGGTAGAGGTGTGTGAAGCGGTAATGGATGTGTGGCAACCAAGCCCGGCCAACAAGATGATTCTTAACCTGCCTGCAACCGTCGAAATGTCTACCCCAAACATTTATGCAGACCAGATTGAGTGGTTTTGTCGACATGTCAGTCGTCGTGACAGCGTTGAAATCAGTCTGCACCCTCATAACGACAGAGGCTGTGCCGTTGCCGCTACCGAGCTTGGTTTAATGGCCGGTGCCGACCGCGTTGAAGGCACGCTGTTTGGCAACGGCGAACGTACCGGCAATGTCGATGTCGTCACTCTGGCGCTGAACCTGTTTAGTCAGGGCGTTGAAAGCAATCTTGATTTCTCGGATATCTTCGAGATTATGCGCACCACTGAGCACTGCAACAAACTGCCGGTCCATCCAAGGCATCCATATGCCGGTGAGCTGGTCTTCACTGCGTTTTCAGGCTCTCACCAGGATGCTATTAAGAAGGGACTGCAGGCGCGCAAAGATTCCAACAACCCGGTGTGGGATGTTCCGTATTTACCGATTGATCCGGCTGATGTCGGGCGCAGCTACGAAGCAGTTATTCGTGTGAACAGCCAGTCCGGCAAAGGCGGGATTGCTTTTATTATGGAGAAAGACCACGGACTGGAACTACCACGACGGCTGCAAATGGAATTCAGCAAAGTGATTCAGGGCATTAGTGACGACACCGGCAAGGAGATTGAGTCAGACCAGATCTGGCAGGCATTCGATACCGAGTTTCTACAGTCAACACTGCCATTGAATTTTATCGAACATCATACCGAAGCTGAAAATCACGATGACTCACATCGTGCCATTGAGGCAGTCGTCGGTTTCCATGGTGAAGCGCGCAAGATTACCGGCAGTGGTAACGGTCCTATTGATGCGTTTATTAACAGTCTGATTAATGAGTTTGGCATGAAGTTCAAGGTCGTTGACTACCACCAGCATGCTACCGGTGCGGGTTCTGAAGCTCAGTCCGCCTGTTATGTAGAGATTCAACTCAGTGATAGTCACGAGACTTGCTACGGCGCGGGGCTACACTCGAATATTGTATGTGCTTCACTGATGGCTGTTTGTTCTGCGGTTAACCGTGCGTACCGGGATATTCCATCAGTCAGTACCGCACTAGGTAAGCCGCTCGCTACTTCATAAGCCACTGATGGCGAACCCGCTTCATGCGGCGGGTTCGCACTGTTGAACAACTTCACGCTCAACAAACTCTACCGGCTTGGCAGAGGGCAACAGGGTGAATTCGTATGGATTACTCACCGCCTCGGTATTAATACAACCGGCACCCGGTGATTTCAGTTCGACAGTGACAACCACCTTATCTGTATATTCCTCAACAACAGTGACACCAACCGCATAACCACCTGCCGGTTGCGACCCCATCGTTAATGCGACCACCTGCTGGGTGGAAAAATCCACAGGCTTAGGCACCTCAACAGATAAACGCGCCAGTTCGCTTTGATAGTCACCATGGTTGTTAATGGCACGGAAAACCTTGAATGTCTCACTGTCATCTAGGTTGTAGTCTGCTTTGTGCAGAACCTTGTACTCCAGCACCCCCACTGCAACCTCCATTGCGGGGGGCTCCGGCTCAACAGGTGCAGGGACCTCGGCCGGCAACCGATCAAACAGGCTGCAACCGGTTAACGTAATAAGAGCCAGCCAACTGAAAACACCAACAGTTTTGTTCATACAAAATCACCTGTAATACACAAGCCACAGTATAGTCGTTGAAAAGGCCTGATATGGTAATATCGCGACACTATTCCACAACACAAGCGAGCCGGATCAATGGGCAAAAAACAGCAGAACAGCGATACAGACGCCTATTTGTATGACGGCAGTAAACCCTTCGCTCTGGCTGATGTCAGTACCAGGATCGACCCGCTGTACGATTCTAAAAAGGATTATCGCAAACAGCTAAAGGCAATCGTCAGCGAAATAGATGAGCTGCAGGCATTGATGAATGCACAGAATCGTTATGGCCTGCTGCTGGTGTTCCAGGCAATGGACGCAGCCGGAAAAGACGGCACTATCAGAAGGCTGCTCACCGGTGTGAACCCGGCTGGCGTGCAGGTTTATTCATTTAAAAAGCCAAGCGAGGAAGAGCTCGATCACGGGTACCTTTGGCGGGTGATTCAACGCATGCCAGAGCGCGGACGCATAGGCGTGTTTAACCGTTCGTACTACGAAGAAGTACTGGTAGTGCGCGTCCATCCGGAAATTCTAACCAGATACCAGCGGCTGCCAAAGGAACTGACCGGAGATACCGATGCGGTATTCGAAAGCCGCTTTGAACAGATTCGTAATTTCGAATCGTATGCCACCTCTAACGGCATTAGAGTGGTTAAATTTTTTCTGAATGTGTCCCATGAAGAGCAAGGGAAACGGCTGCTCGCCAGACTCGAAGATCCTGCCAAGCACTGGAAGTTTTCTTTTGCCGATGTCGATGAACGCGAATATTGGAACGACTACATGAACGCGTTTGAAGACTGTATCAATGCAACGGCAAGTGCAGAAGCACCATGGGCAGTCATTCCCGCCGACGACAAACTCAATATGCGATTGCTGGTTGCAAAAATTGTGTTGCAGCATCTGAAGCAAATGAAATTGTCAACGCCACCAGCCAGTGAGCGGCTAAGTCAGGAGATGGACGACATCATCGGCAGGATCAAACAGCAGAGTGTCTAGCCTGCATTCATGACAATACACATGATTCCTGATGACAAGACTATTTATACGATCACCAATGTTTGTTTGGCTGCAGTTTCATATCGCAGGGGTATTTATGCAGTCGACCGCAAATATTGTTGTACTTATCGCATAATCAAGCGACCTGTCCGCTGAGTGGCGAATCTTCATGAAAAATGCAGGCTAGCTTATGAACTGTTTCTTCACCACTGAAGACCAGGAATGGTTTTCTCCCACAGACCATACCAGAGGTCCATGGCATGTTGACCATTGTCATGCCGGTCCGCCAACCGGGTTGATTGCCCGCGCACTTGAAGCACTGGTACCCGAACAACGTCTGACCCGCCTGACCGTCAATCTGACCCGACCGATTCCGTTTGCGGGCTTCAGAATATCTGCAAAGTTGGAAAGACAAGGGCGAATTGTCACAGTCAGTAGTGCTGAGCTAATTGATCAACAAAACAAAACCTGCGCTACTGCCACCGCATTGCACATGACCGAGCAGCCACCGACAACTCTGCCAACGCACCAACGTCCGATTCTGAATCCCGATGATGCCAGCATCGGACTTTTTCCAATTCAGCAAACACTGCACGATAAGCCGGCTTTTAGCGGTGATGGTGTCTCGATTAAATATCCGCAGGGTCACGATCATTTACCGGGACCAACCATCGCATGGATGAAAACAGTACCTCTGCTGGGTACTGAAACGCCCTCGCCGTTTCAACGCTTGTGCCCGCTGGCCGATTGCGGCAACGCCTTTGGACGCAACGCGGACCCTACCGAGGTAAATTTCATGAACCCGGATCTGACGATTCTCTGTCATCGAGACCCCGCTGGTGACTGGCTGGGTACCGACGCAACCGGGTACTGGGAACCCAACGGAATTGGCATGTCAGACGCTCATCTTTTCGACCGGCACGGCAGCGTTGGACGCGCCATACAGACTCTGTTGTTACGACCGGTATAGCGCGAAGCATCACAACCGGCACACACAACGATAAAAATATCCCGAATACCGAAACACCAGATATCCCCTTGTTTTATAGGTATTTTTTTCACCACAAGTAACCACAGACGCCAATCTCGCCTTAAAGAATGCCATTTTGCTGACGATCTCTTTGTCAGAATGCAATTGTTCCTGAAAGGGCGAGAGAATCCATGGCTAACCGAATACTGCTCACTGCAGCAATCACCACTGCGCTCATTGCCGGCTGTTCGCAGACCACGGAAAAACCGCAGCTGGACACCGGTGTCGTTCTGCCTGAAATCAATCAGCCTGTGATGACATCACAGGACGACACAGACCTGCTTGAGGTGAGTGCAAGCGCTAACGCTGCAACCACTCCTACCTATCGTCCGATCAAGCTGCCACCGGTGCAGCCAAACAGACGGCAGGTGTCATTCGCTATTGGTAATGATGTAACCACCGAAGAAGCAGCACCTGCAAGTGGCAACTACCGCAACGGTGTTATAAGCGGCACGGCTAACAATCTGGCCCCCACTTATCCTGATCGTCCTATACCGGGCAAGGGTACGACCAGGCAGGAAGTGTTGGCAACGATTGGCTCACCGCCGAGTAAATTACCGGGCACAGCGGGTTCTGAAGTCTGGGACTACGGTACTTTCCGTGTATTTTTCAAGCAGGATATCGTGGCTTTTACCAGCGTTTGGTAACTATGGATTCGTCGGCAGCTTACGCAGTAAGGCTGCCGCATCTTCCAGCATAGCGTCAGCGCCCAGTTCTGCGGCGGGTATTGCAGTATATACCCAGGGGAACAGCGCGACCGGCACACCGGCAGCTCTGGCAACGCCAACATCGGCAGCCGAATCACCAATCATCAGCGTAGTCTGACTATCAGTATTAAGTGCTTCCATGCAAGTCATCAGTGGTTGTGCATGAGGTTTACGAAACGGCGTTGTATCCCCACCCACCACTACTGAAAAATACTCGCGAATCTTCAGATGTGTGAGAATCTGTTCTGCCATCTGGTGGGGCTTGTTTGTACACACCCCCTGTTGTAACCCCTGCTCTGCACACTGCACGACAACCTCTTTAATACCCGGATAAAACGTTGTTCTATCGCAGCAATGCTGCTCGTAATAGCTCAGAAACTGCTGGTACGCCTTGTCTCTCTCATAGACAGCCAATCCGTTCACCGCTGCAAATGCCCGGTCGAGCAGCTTCGCCGCACCGTGACCAATCATTTGCCGGATCTCATTGTCAGGCAAAGCATCGAGTTGATAATCCGCAAGCACCAGGTTAACCGCAGTACCAATATCGGCAGCACTGTCTACCAGAGTTCCGTCCAGATCCCAGATCAGTGTACGGATGTTATTCCATTCAATGGTCATTAATTCAGTGACGCAACGCTTCAATGTTGCGACGATAATTGTCGCTATTGCCGTCGGCAAATACCGCAGAACCTGCCACCAGCACATTGGCGCCTGCAGCTATCACATCGGCAGCATTGTCTGCTTTAACACCACCGTCTACTTCAAGATCTATGGGCCGGCTGCCAATCATTGATCGAATGCGTTCTATCTTCTTCAGTTGCGAGCTAATGAACGACTGACCCCCAAACCCCGGATTAACCGACATCACCAGAATCAGATCCACCCGGTCCATCACGTACTCCAGCACTGACTCGGGTGTTGACGGATTTAAAGATACGCCTGCTTTGACGCCCAGTTCTCTGATCGCCTGCAGGGAGCGATCGAGGTGTGGACCGGCTTCGGCGTGAATCGTAATGATATCTGCACCCGCCTCTGCGAAATCCTTCAAATACGAATCACACGGAGCAATCATCAAATGAACGTCCATCATCTTTTTGGTATGCGGGCGTAACGCCTTCACTACCCCTGCACCAATAGTGATATTGGGTACAAAATGCCCGTCCATCACATCGATCTGGATCCAGTCAGCGCCTGCTTCATCAATGGCACGCACCTCCTCACCCAGCCGTGCAAAGTCGGCTGAAAGAATGGAAGGAGCTATTTGGACATTACTCATGATATTCGCCGTTATTCAATTACGTTTATTGTATCGTGCCAACCATCATTACACGACTAAACCTGCAGCCTCTAAGCAAACTGTTTCAACTGTATTACGAATAGATGCTGCAGAGTGGCGTTATCGGCTAAGTAAAGTTTGCCTGTTTGCCAACAGATAACCAGAGGATAGTACCGAACCAGCCGGATCAGGGTTGCAGCGTAAAGTCTGCGACGACCGGGTAGTGATCAGTAGGCCACACATCACCGAACTTCTCGCGAACCACAGCCGGTGGCTGTACCAGAATGGCGTTTGCTGTGTGGGCAATATGATCTATTGCCCCAAACAGATTTAACCCGCGATTAAAGTGATAGGTAGAACCACGTACGGGCGCAAACGCAAACCCTTCCGCTTCAAGCATACGATGCAATTCAGACCCCGTACGCGCATTAAAATCACCGGTGACAAACACTGCATGATTTTGTGCAACCCATGGACGCACTCGTTCTGCAACGAGGGCGATTGACTTGCGTCTGTTCTCACGACTTTTATAGTCGGTATGAATGTTAACCACATAAAAGCTGCTTAGTGATTTGCTATCTTCAAACTGAACCCATGAAGCAAACGCCGGATACGATCCGTTATAGGTATGTGCATAAATCACGTCTGGTGTATCAGAGAAGAAAAACCAGCCCTGGTCAAGAACGCGATATTTCGCATGCAGATAAAACAACGGCTGGGTTGAGGGAAAAGACTGCCACGGACCAACAGCGGCTACTGAATAGTCAGGATTATTTTCTACAAGCCATGATCTGGTCAGATTTTTAGTGTCGTCGTTACCACCGGCAAAACTCTCCATTTCCTGAAATGCCACAATATCTGCATTTAGCGATTTGAATGCTTTGTCCAGTGGAACTTTACGCGCTTCCCAGTGTGAGGTACCCCAGGTCCCTTCCTCGCGTGACAGCAAAATATAGTGAACGTTGTAAGTGGCTATTCGTAGTGAGCCTGAAGCAGGAGATGCAAGCAACGGCCCGCGCGAATGACGAACCATTTGACACCCGGTGACCAGAATCACCAGACACAACAACACTAGTGCAATACCGCAGCACCTGCGTATCACCTTAACTGTCACTGCAGGGTAACCCACGACCCGTTGTGGTGACTTTCAACACAAGCTTCAATCGCACGCATGTTATTGACGGCATCATCAAGCGACACAGGTAGTGCAACACCATCCAGAATCGCTTCCGCCATTGCATCTGCCTGCAACGTGTATTGATCAGTAACAGGCATGGTGAACTCCTCTGCGGCCTGATCGCCGCTTTCAAGCCAGACCCTGGCAGGTTTGTCCGGGTGTGCATTGACCGGTATTTCTATTTCAATCCGGCCGGTTGTACCAAGAATATTGACACGTTGATACGGATGCATCTGCGTAGAGCAAGTGAAAGTTGCCATAGCTCCGTTAAAATCCATTATCGCATTTGCGACTCTATCCACATTAAAATCCGGATCAATATCCAGTGAGGCAACAATACGTGCAGGTTCTCTGTCAAACAGATATCTCGCCTGTGAAATCGGATAGCAGCCAATATCCATCAATCCGCCACCACCAATGTTTGCCATATTTCTGATGTTGCCTGCATCATTATTAAAATAGGAAAATATCGTGTTGACTGACAACAGCTCTCCAATCGTTTTTTCATCGACCCATTGTTTTGCCGTTTGCCACTGCGGGTGAAAGCGATACATAAACGCTTCCATCACCACCAGCTCAGGCGATTCGGCAGCAACATCCCGCAATTGCACGGCCTCATCAGCAGTGAGACCAACCGGCTTTTCACATAGCACGTGTTTGCCCGCCGCAAGCGCCTTGATGGTCCATGGCACATGCATATGATTTGGCAACGGAATGTAGATAGCGTGGATATCAGGATCTTTGAGTAGCGACTCGTAGTCACCATAAGCCTTCTCAATATCCAATTGCGCCGCTGCTGCTTTTGCAGTCTGTTCATTTCGGGAGGCTATTGCAGTAACACTGCCACGTTTACATTGCTGAATGGCCGGTATCACTTTTTCGGTACCGATCTTCGCTGTACTTAACACGCCCCAATTGACGGTTCCAGCCATGTTGATCTCCTGATCCTTAAACTTTTAAATAGTCAGGTGAGCATGGTACCTGATCGTTGAGGTGATGTGACGGCTCCGCACCAAAACCGTAAATTTCGCTGCACCGCGCCAGCGACGCAATCAGTTATATTCCAGAGCGAACACAAATGGTCAGATCACCTGATCAACCGCTGCCTCGAGCGCATCCAGAGCAGAGTCAAGTTCAGGCTCTGTGGCAATAAAGGGTGGCGCCAGCAATACGTGGTCGCCAATTCTGCCATCCCTGGTGCCGGGCATTGGATAACAGATCAAACCGTTATTGAAGGCTGCTTTTTTTAGCTTGCCCGCAATGCCCCGGGAAGGATCAAACGGCTGCCGACTCTCGCGATTAGCAACAAACTCAATACCACGGAACAAGCCTCTGCCGCGTATATCACCGACATGCGGGTGCTGAGCAAACCGGGTGCGTAGCGCGTTGCCAAGATACTCCCCTCGCTCACGCACCTGATCGATAAGATTGTTGTCCAGCAGCTCGCTAACCACAGCGTGCGCCGCGGCTGCAGCGACCGGGTGTCCGAGATAGGTATGTCCGTGTTGAAAAAACCCGCTGCCGTTTTCAATAGCACTGTAAATTTTATCGCTGCAAAGCATTGCACCGATAGGCTGGTATCCGGCGCCAAGTCCTTTGGCAATGCAGAGGATGTCAGGGGCTATTCCTTCACCATCACAGGCAAACAGATGGCCGGTTCTGCCCATGCCGCACATCACTTCATCGAGAATTAGCAAGACATTATAGCGATCACAAATCTCGCGAATCTTTTGAAAGTAACCTGGCACCGCGGTAACCGCGCCAAGCGTCGCGCCGACCACCGGTTCGGCCAGAAACGCCATGACCGTGTCTTCGCCAAGCCTTTTAATTTCGGCTTCAAGCTCACCGGCAACCCTTTCGCCGTATTCTTCCGGTGATTCTGACTGCAGTCGCTCTGCGTATTCGTAACAGGGTGCAATATGCGAGACATTCACCAGTAACGGTGCAAACTGCTGACGACGCCATTCGTTACCGCCGACGGCAAGCGCCCCGAGGGTGTTGCCATGATAACTCTGACGGCGGGCAATCAAATGCTGCCGCTGTGGTTCACCGTTTTCGATGTGGTATTGACGGGCAAGCTTAATTGCACTTTCAACGGCTTCTGACCCCCCTGATACAAAATACACCCGATCAAGATTTGCCGGCGCGTTTGCGATAAGCAGATCAGCAAGCGCTTCGGCAGGCTGAGAAGTAAAGAAACCGGTATGTGCAAATGCGAGCTGATCAAGCTGGCGGACCATTGCGTCTTTAACACGCTGGTTCGAATGCCCAAGGCACGATACGGCAGCGCCACCCGAACCATCAAAATAGCGCTTGCCGTTTTCATCAATCAGGAAACAACCATCACCGCTGACTGCGGTGGGGAAATCCGACTTACAGTGGCGTGGAAAAACATGTGACATCAGTGATTGTCCCTGGACAACAGGTAGTGGTACCGATCTTTGAACACCACACCACCCGTGTCAACAACTTATGACATTGACGCACTGGTTATTGTCTACTGCCTTCTTTTATGTGTTTGAATGGCAGTCTGACGGTGTCTCAAATGACCTCGGCCAGCGTCGGCAGATCTGCGCCACTGCGGGTGCAGGTGACACCCGCTGCCTTTACAGCAAACGTCATACACGCTTCAAGATCGACTGCTCCCAGAATCTGCGCGCCCTCTGACAGGTGATTTTCGGCAGTCAGCCAGTGCAGAATACTGGCCTGAAAAGTATCACCGGCGCCAACGGTATCGACAACGTTCACGGACACACCAGGTACGTTGGCAACCTCACCGGCAGCATTGAATCCACTCGCACCATCCGGTCCGCGAGTAATGAACACAAGTTGCGCTCCATGCCCCAGACAATCAGAGACAAACTGATCTTCACGGTTCTTACCCAGCAACGTGCTGATGTCTTCATCACTGGCTTTGATGACTGCAGCACTTTTAGCAAAGCCATTAAATACTTCACGCCACTTTTCAATATCTGGCTCTATGGTCGGTCGCAGGTTGGGATCGTAACTGACCAGGCGGTGTTCACTTTCCCGTGCGGCCAGCGCCATTAATGCCTCGGATGTCGGAGACACGGCGGTACTATAAGAACCAAAGTGCAAAACACGTATGTCCTGCGGCAGAGATTCAGGCAGTTCAGACGGATCAATACTCACATCGGCCGTGTTATCTGTATAAAAGACATAGGCCGCAGAACCGTCTGCCTGTGTTTCGACAATCGCAAGCGTGGTGTTGAGGTCAGTTTCAAGGCAATGCGTCACATCGAGTTTATTCTGTTCAAAATGCAGGCGCATACGCTGTCCGAACAAATCTGACGAGAGCTTGGTGAAGTAACGTGAATGATGACCAAAGCGAGCAAGCCCGGTGGCAACATTCATCGGAGAACCACCGACGTGCCCGACAAGCTCAACTGAAGTTCCACCTGACTTACCAGCGAACATATCGAACAACGCATCACCACAGCATAAATACAATGACTTACCCTCTTTTTGAGATAAAACTTTTCAGGGCGTCATTATAACCGGCCCGGTGTTCGATCTGTGGCAAATGACCACATTTCTCAAAGATGTGCCAGTCGCCACCAAAAGTGTGTTCGTCTTGCCGGCTTAGCGGGTTTATAGTGTCCTGTGCGCCCCAGAACACCTGCCGCGGTACATTGGCTGCAATCAACGCACTAATAGCCTCCGCGAGCAGCCCGTTGCCTTCGACACCCCCTGACTGATCAACAGAGGCCTGACCATCACTGACCTGGTGAATTGATTGTTGAATTGCGTGTGCGGTTACTCTGAGATTTTCCCGCACACCGGTGCGTTGTAAATGCTGCAAAAAATACCGAACGGCCTGATCAGAAATCAACCGGTCGTTGACCACCATCGATTGTAACCGTGTTTTGATATCTGCTTCGCTGCCGGGTTCTGTTAGTGCATTCAAAAAACCGTTGTCAACTCCCAGGCCCAGCCCTACCGGAGCCACCAGCGATATTGACAGCACGGGTAACTCGGCAGCACACAACATTGCAATCGCTCCACCGACACTATGACCGATCAAATGGCACGGTACCGAGGTATCAATCGCTTCAGTCACCTGCGCGGCGATAGATTCAAGTGATGCGGCAGCCGGCACCGACTGAGACTGGCCATGCGCCGGCAGATCAATACCGTAAGCAGAGCCCAGAGAGGTGGCGACCGGAACATTGGCTACCCAGCTCTGGCTATCTGCGCCAAAGCCATGAATAAAGTAGATCGGCTGGCCGCTGCCTCCCCATGAAGTGACAGAAAGCACAGTAGCTACCCGATCATGCCAAGTTCCTGCCCCTCTTCGATCAGATCATCGGCTTCGACCAACTGACTTAACAAATTACCCGCTACCGGTGCTTCCAGCTCCATAGATACCTTTGGTGTGGTGACCAGAACCACCGGTTGACCGGCTTCGACGTGATCGCCGGTTTTCACCAGCCATTCGTCTACCTGGGCTTCAGTGGCTTCGTTGCCAAGGCTTGGCATAACAATCGGTGTTGGCATTGTGATCTCTTTTATAATCCAAGTGGTGTCATTGACTGCGTATCAAACTCACGCTGTGATTGTACGACGATTCCTGAATCGGGATAAAACGCCTGCGCAGCCAGAGCAATAATATCTTCGCTTTGTGGAAAATAAGTCGCCTCCATTTCGGCACCGGGTACGATCCAGTTGGGTGCACCCAGTACCCGGGGTGCAGCTTTCAATGAGGAAAATGCATAGCGCGAAATGTTTGCCGCCAGTGTGCAGGCAAAGCTGCCGCGCTCGCACGCTTCAGTGACAATAATAATACGCCCGGTTTTCTCTACTGATTTTACTACCGCGTCATAATTGAATGGCACCAATGCGCGTGCATCAATCACTTCGGTCTGAAGGTTGTATTCATTAGCCAGCGTTTTTGCCGCTTCAAGTGCAGGATACAGGCACGGACCAATAGTTAACACAGTCAGCGCATCTCCGGTGCACTTAACATCCGGTTCACCCATCGGTATTTGATAATACTCTGACGGTACGCCTTCCTCGCAATGCTGCTCTGTGACATCGTAAAGTCTCTGGCTTTCAAAAAACACGACCGGATCATTCGATGACAGTGCCGATGCCAGCAGACCTTTGGCGTCATACGGTGTTGCCGGGTACAACACCTTCAGACCCGGTATGTGTGCTACCAGCGATGACCAGTCCTGCGAGTGTTGCGCTCCATACTTACTGCCAACCGAACAACGCAACACGACAGGTAACTGCAACCTTCCGCCAGACATCGCCTGCCACTTGGACATCTGGTTAAAGATTTCATCACCTGCACGCCCGATAAAATCCGCATACATTAACTCAACCAGCGCCCGGCCGCCTTCCATCGAATAGCCCACAGCAGATGACACAATCGTCGCTTCCGAAATAGGTGAGTTAAACAGCCGGTGCGCTGGAAATAAATCGGACAATCCACGATACACACCAAATGCACCACCCCACTCACGACATTCCTCGCCGTAAGCAATAAGTGTGTCGTCGTGCAGCATGTGATGCAATACCGATTCAAATAGCGCATCACGTAGAGTGATAGCACGCATCGCCGATAACACTTTGCCTTGTTTGTCAGTTCCTGACCGTGATTTTTTTGCGTTTTGTCTTACCCGGCTACACAAAGATAAATCAATGTCAGCTTCCTGTTGCCGGTTTAAGCTTATGCTGGTGTTGTTAAACATTAACCCACCGATCATTGAAGGTGGTTCGACAAGTGGTGCGTTATCGGTATTGGCAGCGGCCTTTAACACATTGACTACCAGCTCTCTGACCTCGTCTCGCATAGTGCCAAGGCCGGTGCTATCCAGTACACCCTCGCTTTGCAGTGCGCCGGCATAACGCTCTATGCAGTCATACTCCTGCCATGCTTTAATCTCCTCACGCGATCGATAGACATTGGCATCGCTGGTAGAGTGACCAGAATAGCGATAACACTCCACATCCAGTAATATCGGTCCTTCTCCGTTGAGTAACATGTGTCGTTTTCTGCTGACGGCATCTGCCACCGCCAGCGGGTTTGTGCCATCAACTGTTTCTGCGTGCAAAGCTTCGGCGTTTACACCTGCAGCGATTCTTGAGAGACGGTCCCACGCCATCGTCTCACCAATCGTCTGTCCGCCCATTGCGTAGAAGTTATTATTAAAATAAAACAACGTCGGCAAACCCACTGCGTCCGAGTCATTCCATAGCGTTTTATATTGCGCCATTGCTGCAAAGTTCATTGCTTCAAATGTCTGTCCACACCCGGTAGAACCGTCGCCGGTAACACTGACCGTAATTCCATCTTTACTCTGGCGCTTAAATAACCCGGCCCCTGCTGCTATACCGGCCGAGCCACCGACTATCGCATTATTTGGATAAATACCAAACGGCGTAAAGAAGGCATGCATACTACCCCCCATTCCGAGGTTAAAACCGGTTGCACGCATGAGTATTTCGGATAAAAAGCCAAACAGTAAAAAATGTTCGGCAAGCGTTTTACCCTCACCCCCAAGACACTTCTCGGTGGCTTGCAACAAGGCGCTATGTTGCATCATTTTTTCACCAAGCAGATTGTCACTGCAGTGCTGAATTGCAGCAAGACCCTTCGCCAGTGCCTCCCCGTGACTGCGATGGTTACCAAAGATATGATCATCCGGTGTTAGCGCCAACGCCAATCCCACTGCTGATGCTTCCTGCCCAACCGACAGGTGTGCAGGCCCGCGGTACACACAAGATACGCCTTCATATTCACCACGACTGCGTATAGCGTTGAGCATGGTTTCAAATTCACGCAACACCATCATGTGCCGAAGTACCGTGCACAGCGAATTCTTCCCGCGAGCTGAATGCTCCTCAGCTATTGAGGTCTGGTACGCATAAACCGGCACTTGCGGAAAATCCAGGCTGGTGGTGTCACTGAATCTGGATGGTGACACTTCTATCGATTTTGGCATGTCTGGACAGGTTAGTTGAGGCTGACTACCTAATATACTCTGCCGGGCGAGTTCGGAACACTGTAATGCTATTCGATGAGTGTGGTTGCTCACCGGATAACGCAGAACAAAGCGAATGTAAAGTGCCTCCCGAAGCGGCAATGGCGCCGCTCACGGCCGGTAAAAACCGAGATGATGCGGTGCTGTTTGCAGTCGCTGTAGACACAAGATTCGCGCCCGCCTGAAGTATTGTCTCCACTGTCTGCGCCTTTGTCTGTACAGCCTGTAAAGATAGTGAACAGATCAATAAAAACAGTGCGAATCATCGAATGACAACACATCACAGGTTTGCTGCATACAGTTAACTAGATGTTAGTTAGCTGTTACAAAAATGAAGGTAAAGCCGCTGTTTTCATTACGTAACTGAATGGTTCGGGAATCACGTTTTTGTTGTGCTAATTTCCCGTCTCCGCTGACACCCTAAAGACCCGAATGCGATACAAAATTGCTTTAGCAGTCAACCTGATTGCCGTTGTCTTTCTTGCCCGAAGCGCGATCGCTAACGAAACAGATAATGAAACTGTCACGTTGAACATTATGAGCAGCAGCGATCCAAATTCTGTTTTTGCGATCAACTGGCCGCCGGTTCAGCACCTTAACCCGTTTGCTGATGTGAACGTGCAATACGAGATCTGGCACAACGATGATCTGCTGGACATTGTAAGTACTACCCGGTACACCATCAGAGTTTCAGAATTATCTGAACAGCTCGGATGTATCAGCATAAGAGCTGTGCTCGGCAATGCCTACAGCAATCACTCAGCACCAGCGTGTTTTTTTATTACTGACAATCAGGCGCTATAGCAAACACCTGACTGCGTGAGGTAATGCCACGCAGAGTCAACCCGGTGCTCAGGTTACCGTTGTAGAGTCGACAACACCGCCAGCCACGCATTCGATCATCGCGACTACTGCCTGCTTCTGGTCAGTTAAGGACATCGATGAGAGACGGGTTTGATCAACACCACCATGGTTCAATACATCGCAAACCTGGGAAGGCATAAAGGGCAGATGAATAAAACCACACTGGCACGCGCGTGATGTAGTCGCGCAATAATCCAGTGCATGGTACATCACCGCGTTACAAAGATAGGTACCTGCAGATTCGGATAGCCTTGCCGGTATGCCGCTGCTGAGTACAGATTGCAACATCGGTTCAACCGGTAACGTTGCCTCATAGGCGGCCGGACCACCAGAAACCACACTGCCACAATATTGTTCACCGGCGTTATCCGCTATCTCAAATCTCGAATAGTTGGCCGCCAGCCGCTCTATACGCACCACACTTTCACCGGGAGATAAACCCAGACAAAATATGGCAGATGGATTGACTGTTTCAATTAGAGACACCAGGTTATTGCGCAGGTTGTGGTTGGTCACCGGCAGTACGGCAGACGTAACCTGCTTGCCGCCAATCTGCTGTCCGTCAAGTGCCAACGCAATTTCTGCAGAAGGATTGTCTGATCGCCCGCCATATCCTTCGAAGCCGGTGACAAGAATGTTATTCATCAAGAGATCCCAACCATTAAGAAGACAATGACTTTTCGATTGCGTGTTGCAGCATTTGCTTATAAGGCGCTTTGAGTTCAGCGTCCGTATACTTTGCGACATCAGGCACGGATGGAAGGCCGACGGTTATCAATTCGTGTAATAGAGCCGTTAGCGATTCAACTTCGTTGCTTGAATCGTATAGCAGGTTGGCCGGAATGTACTCGGGATACGCCACCCGGTCCGGTGCAACCGGTACACAGCCTCTGTGGATTGCCTCCAGCATGCTCAACCCCTGAAAATCGTGTAAGGCAGTCGACACCACAATGTCGGAGTGATCAAGTATTCGGTGATAGTCGGCTTGAGTCTGATAACCCCAGCTTTCGATATGACGCGCCAGCCGATTTTTTGCGTCGGCAAAACAATCCGGAACAGATCGAAATGACTGCCCCAGCACATGCAATCTGAACGGAACCCCCTGCTCTGAAAGCCGGTACATACACGCAAA
Organism: uncultured Granulosicoccaceae bacterium; assembly: GCA_937931165.1. Classification (GTDB taxonomy): domain Bacteria; phylum Pseudomonadota; class Gammaproteobacteria; order Granulosicoccales; family Granulosicoccaceae. The sequence continues at coordinate 675 of CALHCI010000121.1, read as the reverse complement.
AAAGACCTCAGGTTGTTTGTCATATTCCCATCGGTGATTCCAGACAATCTGCAGCGTCGATGCTGTTGGATCTTTCCTACCTGGCGGTTTACCAATAACCGGCACCGCCAGTACCTCTGATCGTTCTTTGAGGGGATCCAGAATATCTGGCTTCACGCCATCAGGCATTTTCCGGAACAGTGCTTCCGAACCCTCAAAAAAAGTCTGGCAGTTATAACATGAATTAAACAACAACCGGTCTGCAACCAGTGCGGTAAACACCGAGTTCAGTTGTGCATTAATAATATTACTCTTGTGCGGATGATCGGTATTTACCGGGTAGGCAAACTGGTTTTCATGGAAGTAAACCACCGCAGGAATTTGCGCGAGCGCTGGCATCAGCCCCCGCAGAGTCGCAAGATCAACCATGGAAGTCATCACGATCAGATCAAAGTGCTTTTCCAGCACTGACCGGTGTTCACTCACGTAGGTCAGTGCATTACTGCGAACTCGCCAATAAAAGTGTCTGTCCGGCAGCGCGATGGTTGTCCACTCGTATTCGGCAAAGGTACTGGTAATCCAGTTGCGCCAATGTCGATGGCTGGCAGCATCATAGGCTGAGAGCAAAAGAATGGAGGGTTTGACGGGCAAATTATCTTCCGGGAATCCATGAAATGGTCACCAGCATAACAGCCC
>CALHCI010000120.1 GCA_937931165.1 uncultured Granulosicoccaceae bacterium | reverse complement strand
GAGCTCAGACAGATTGCGATATTTGCAAAAACAGTTGATCACGGATCATTTCGTGGCGCAGGCCAGGCCTTACGCCTGTCTCCATCAGTGGTTAGTCACCATGTCGGACAACTGGAGCAGCGACTAGGTACCGCACTCCTTTATCGTTCAACCAGAAAACTATCCCTTACCCCAGACGGAGAACGCCTGCTGATCTCCGCCCACGCAATGATTGAAGCTGCCGAAAGCGGTATTCAGGATCTTGTGCAAAACGCAGAGAGCATCTCTGGACTAATACGGATGACGACCCCGGCTTTTATGACACGATCCGGATTCATAAAACAGATTTCCGCTTTTGCAGACGAGAATCCCAACGTCCGCCTATCCATTGATTTCTCTGACCTCCGCCGGGATCTGATTACAGACGGGTTTGACATCGCCATTAGCATAGGCTGGCTAAAAGACAGTTCATTGAAAGCTAAAAAGCTATTCGAGATTCAAAGACGCCTGGTAGCATCACCGGACTACATAAAAACCCGGAAGAAACCAAAATCACCTGAGGATCTGACTGAATGGAACTGGCTTGAACTGGGTCCTGTATGGCATCGGAAGCCTGAGTTTAGAAAAGGTTCAAAGCAAACGGTAATAGCAAAAAGACCATCCAGAATCAGTGCAAACAACGCTGATGCACTTTCACGTTTAGCTGTTGGAGGGGCTGGCCTGGCCCTTGTTCCAGATTTTCTGATCGAAGAAGACGTGGCAAAAGGAAGCCTGCAATATGTGCTTCAAGACTGGGCCGTTGAGCCTCTTGACGTATTTGCTGTCTGGCCAGCCAATGCACCAAAAGACGGTTTAATCAAACACTTTGTCAATTACGTTAGTGCATCAATGCACACCTAACTATCCCGACAGGCTCAACGTATCTTTTTAAAGCAGACCATTTAAACCTGAGCACCTTTGCTCAGAACTAACGCCGGTACAACGAAAATCTCTCCCGAGCACAGTTCACTTCACTGACACTCTCATATTCAAAAGTATATTCAAAAGCCCGATTCAAGCCTGACACCAGTTTTTTTTGCAAAAATAATACTACATATTTTTAGTTAAATTATCCGAACAGTATCGTCGTTTTTCCATTATTAAAAACCGTTTGGTGTTCTGTTAGTCTGATTCCAGTTCAGTTCGTACTGGCAGACTGTTTCTGCAATCTGCAAGCAAACGTTTCTGACTAATTTCTCGCTTATTTTACTTTTTAACCATACTCAGAGAGTCACCTATTCAATGATTAATTTAAGAAAATCACTAACTGTGCTCGCGATATCAACAGTAATTGCAGTGTCAGGTCAGGTCGGTGCGCAAGAATCAATTTCAGACCCTGAACTAAAGAAAGTGATCGAGATGATCAAACTTGAGATAGCACAGCACACCGGCATACAGGCTTACTACGACGAAAAATCCAAGGTTGTAACACTATCCGGCGTGGCAGAAGACCGTGCGTATGTATCCAGCCTCATCGCAAAACTTAAATCGTTTGACCACGTAAAAGAAGTACGCAGTTCTATTATGGACAACTAAATACCTCAAAATTTCAGCGTTTTTGATTTACTCTAACAGTGCATACAATGAAACCGGTGTGTACTGTTGGAGTTTCTATTACGACAACACAGATCCCACACTTCGAGTTTGTCTCTAGCGTGACCAGACATAGTGACATTTGACACTCGTGTTGCCTATGGCGGGATGCTGAAAAATAAGATATTCGGCGCGATTAACTATACATATAATACTAATACCGTTGACATGCGACATGTACAACAGTTATCGAACCTACAAATGTATCAGAGATACTGGTTCCACGCCTTCCTTATCTAGGTGGATCGCAGACACGTTATTATAACGTTGGTGTTAACTCGTCTAAATGAAAGTCTATCTTTATCGATAAATCAAAACTTCAGTTGGTTTTCAGGAGGGAGCGGCATTGACTGCGACAGTGGTGTTTGAAAGGCACAGTACAATTTTCGATGATCGATGAGTTAAAACAAATCGCCATATTTGCGAAAACCGTAGAACATGGATCGTTTCGCGCTGCGGGGCAAGCGCTAAGACTCTCTCCCTCAGTTGTCAGTCATCACGTTGCACAGCTGGAAAAACAACTTGGTACACCTTTACTGTATCGATCAACTCGCAAGCTATCACTAACCTCTGATGGTAAAAAACTGCTGACAGCGGCGAACGCCATGCTGGAAGCCGCAGAGCTGGGATTTAAAAATATATCAAGAGAAGGGAACAACCTCAGTGGATCACTTCGGTTAACTGTACCTGCACTAATGACTCATACGGATCTACTGCGCCGTATCGCATTTTTTTCAAATAGCCACTCTGAGGTAAAGGTTTCCATCGATAGCTCAGACCATCGTCAAGATATTATTGCGGAGGGATTTGATGTTGCAATTGTACCGGGGCCACTTAAAAACAGCTCACTCCTCACGGAGAAACTGTACCATATCCGAAGAAAACTGGTGACTTCGCCAGCATATGCTAAAAGCCAAAAAAAGCCTGAGTCTCCCGCCGATCTGACAACGTGGCGCTGGCTGGAACAGTGCCCTGTCATTCATCAAAGAACCGAGTTTTCCAGTGCGAGGCAAAAAGTGTCAATTTCAAAAAGACGGGTTCAGATCAGCGTTAACAGTTCGCATGCACTACTCGAATTGGTGATAGCCGGAGGTGGTCTTGCAGTACTACCGGGTTTCATTGTAGAACCCCACTTGCATGAGGGTCACCTGCAAGTGGTACTTGAGGATTGGGAGATTGAACCGATTGAGCTTTATGCGTGCTGGGCACCCAATGCCACAAGCAATGGAACCGCGGAACGCTTTATTCAGTTTCTGAGTGATAACATCGCAGTTACTGACATGTAGCTGCAAAATATTCAAAAATAAAATCCTGATGTATTACTGTCTTTTTTTGTGTTGGTCGTACTGTCTCAATCAAGTCTCATCAACATTCAGCCCGCCCGATGAACAGCAACTGTCCGTTGTTTGCCAATTGCAGTTACTCCAGATCGATGGTCCATGCGACCCCTGGCTGAAGATTGTACCCCTCACCTATCTCGACCACAGCAATCGTTTCAGAATCTATTCTTAATTTGACACTGCTATTGTTGCTCGTAGCTCCGGTGATGTTGTGAGGTTGAGAGAAGGTGAAATAGTATCTGTCTGTTTTTCCTGCAGGAAAGACACCGAAAACATCTGCAACTCCACTCCAGAAAGCATCATTCCCTGCTGGTAAAACGGTGAACGCAATCTGTGCCGCTTTTATATCTATACGATACAGACCGGGAATATCTCCAACCGCTGTATCTGACTGCATCAGCGCAGTCGGAAATTCAGCTTCAGTAAATGAGAGGGTAGCAGTTTCATCAAATGCATCATCAGGCGCGCCAAATATGCCTGGAAAAGAACCCTCCGGCCCTCCTTCTTCAAGCGTATTTCTCATCGTGATAACCGTGCCTTCTGTTAATAGCGCATTATCAGATGTTGCGTCATTATCGCTATCGCATGCGGTTAACATCAGGGTGCACATCAGCACTGGCACCACCGTTGTGATCTTAATCATTACTAAATCTCTTTTGTAGCTATCAATGGATCGAGACTCGCCGAATCAGTTGACGTTAACTAATTTCAAACAGAATCAGCAGCGCTCTAGAACAAATTTCAGTTTCAACAAACCTTATAGATTTGGCATACTTACCTGCTAATACCGGTGATTGCTTTCGCTTTAATTACCGATAACCACTGTTCGCAGGTGCTGCCCTCAAGTGATTTGGTACGCACGTATCACGCACGGAGACAGAGTGTGAACCTGCAGAAGAAGATCGCTTGCTCGTTGGTGAACTTTACGTGAAGAGGCACCACACGTTAATACCGTTTTTTTCCTTTTCTCTGTTCGGAAAATGGCGGTAATCATGCACCTGCAAAGGAACGCAACGCGTACGAACCACGCTGCCATGATGGAGTCGGGTACTAACGCTGAGATAATGCGACTTACATCACCAATCAGAGGGATACAAGTTCCCGTAGAATGATAATAAATTCGTATCGATCCTCCTGGAAAGACGAAACCAGTCTGATGCAGCGATGAACATCGCTTTAAGCAGGAAGGCAGGGTAAGCAGGAAGACAGGGTAAGCAGGAAGACAGGGTAAGCAGAAAGGCAGGGTGGCGGTTTCTATACTTGCGTAGCGATGCCTTATCAGTCCAGCACCTTGCTTTTCAGTGGACAGGAGACAGAGGAGTATTTTCTTGCCACTACCCGCTTTTCTTGCTGCTTGACGGGTCTTGCTACCAGACGAAAAAGCCAACGTAGAAGTGGTTTGGCCCGGCAGTTCCGAACGCGGTGAGCGAATCGGAAGAAGGGAAATTGGTAGGCGCGATTGGATTCGAACCAACGACCCCCACCATGTCAAGGTGGTGCTCTAACCAACTGAGCTACGCGCCTGCCGAACCATCAAGTGTAAGGGATGTCTGGTTGCGCTGCAACCGAAACCATTCGAAATAACCTGTTCCCGGGGATACTGACAATCAGTGAAACAGCAGTGGGCACTCGCGGGTGCCTGCACTGCACAGACCCGCAGGAGAGCCCCCGTTTCACGCCATTTTGTGTTGTAATGGCGACCTTTACTCAAAGCACTTTGCCAACCTTCATGTCTCTGACCGCAATCTCCCCTGTTGATGGACGCTATGCGTCCAAAACCGCTCCGCTATCCGCTGAATTCAGCGAATTCGGATTGATTCGCAACCGCGCCATTGTCGAGCTTCGCTGGCTGCAGTTACTGGCTGGGGACCCGGGTATTGCGGAGGTGTCACTGAGCGCCGCCGCGCTTGCTGAAATCGATACGATGGTCAGTGACTTCAGCGAGGCAGATGCAGCGCGCGTCAAAGAGATAGAACGCACCACCAACCACGACGTTAAGGCCGTTGAGTATTTTTTGCAGGAAAAATTTGAGAGTAACGCCGAACTCAATGCCGTCAGCGGTTTTTTGCACTTTGCCTGTACCTCGGAAGATATCAACAATCTGTCCCAGGCCCTGTCTTTAAAAAACGGCGCGCACACCACCTTGCTAAGTACTGCAACCAAGGTCACCAAGGCGATTGAATCTCTTGCAGCGGAATATGCAGATATCCCGATGCTGTGCCGTACCCATGGACAAACCGCCACACCTTCGACGATGGGAAAAGAGATGGCCAATGTTGCGTTCCGGCTGCAACGTCAGGCGTCTGTGATAAAAGACATTCCGTTACTCGGAAAAATGAATGGGGCTGTCGGCAACTACAACGCACACAGTAGCGCCTACCCTGATGTTAACTGGCCCGCGTTGAGTCAGCAGTTTGTCGAATCACTGGGGCTGACATTTAATCCCTACACGACGCAAATCGAACCGCACGACTACATGGCGGAGCTATTTGATGCGTTTAGTCGATTCAATACCATACTGATCGATTTTTCTCGCGATATCTGGTCGTACATTTCTATTGGCTATTTCAAACAGAAAGTCATCAGTGGTGAGGTCGGCTCTTCTACCATGCCGCACAAGGTTAACCCGATCGACTTCGAAAATGCAGAGGGCAACTTCGGTATTGCCAACGCGCTGTTTGGTCATTTCAGTGCCAAGCTGCCGATCTCGCGCTGGCAGAGAGATTTAACAGACTCCACTGTGCTGCGTAACCTCGGGGTCGCCTTTGCTCACTCATTAATCGCCTATGAATCTCTATTAAAGGGAATAAGTAAGTTACAACTCGATGAGCAGGCACTTGCCGCCGACCTCGATGCTTCGTGGGAGGTACTGGCAGAGCCGATTCAAACGGTCATGCGACGCTACGGCATTGAAAATCCTTATGAGAAACTCAAGGCACTCACCCGTGGTGAGGCTATTACCCAGGCTACATTGCAACAGTTCATTGAAACCCTCGACCTGCCAGACCACATTAAACAGGAACTCGCATCACTAACGCCTGCAACCTACACCGGGTACGCCACCGAACTTACTCGCAAGCTTTAGGGTAGAAGGACTCATGCAGATCCACTGGCCTGACGGTATAGATACCGATGTATTTTTAAAAGACTACTGGCAACAGAAGCCGCTGTTAATCGAACAGGCATTTCCGGGTTTCGACTCGCCGTTAGATGAAAACGAACTTGCCGGCCTGACGTTGGATACTGAAGCCAACTCGCGCTACATGGAACGTGTGGACGGCACTGAGTGGCGTATGACACACGGACCGTTTGCTGACGATTTTTATGATGGCGTTTCCGGCAACCAATGGTCTATTCTGGTCAGTGATGTTGAGAAACTCCTACCGGAGTTCCGTCGTTATCTCGAGCCTTTCCGTTTTGTTCCTGACTGGCGTATCGATGACCTGATGATCAGCTATGCGCCAGTGGGCGGTTCTGTGGGCGCGCATGTTGATCAGTATGACGTCTTTCTGTTGCAGGCATCGGGGCAACGTGAATGGCAAATTGAAACGACGCCAAGGCATCACACAACAGAATCAGCCAATGCTGCAATTTCACTATTGGCAGACTTTAGTGCCGATAAGACGATGCAGTTAAAGGCAGGAGACATGCTTTACCTGCCACCGCAGTTTGCACATCACGGAATAGCCGTTGAAGATCCCTGTATGACCTGGTCAATCGGTTTCCGGGCACCATCCGTCGATGAAATGCTGCCCTCAGTCATCAGTTACCTGATGGAAGATTTTGCAACACCAACACGCTACACAGATCGCAGCCGAGCCAAAACAGAGACCCCCGGGTTGATACACAGTGGTGACTTTCAGCGGTTGCGTGAAATGGTCAGAGAGTCACTTAAAGCCAATGACAAACAACTCGACAACGCCATTGGCCGGTTTTTAACCGAAACACTAAGCACCGAGCCTCAGGACAACCTGCAGGCAGCCTGGACAGACCTGCCCGCTACCCTGCACTGCAACAACACACATACATTTGCTTACAAAAGCACAAGCGAGAGCGCCGTTCTATTTGCAAACGGGGAAGCCTATGAAGTCTCAACCGCCATTGCTGAAAAACTCTGTAAACAACGCCACGTCAGCATTGACAGTATTGGCAACACAGACAAGGCCGCGATACTTAAGCTATACAACCACCACTCATTGCTGAATGATGATGAACGCTGAAGCATTACTAGAGGTGGTTTCCTACACTGAGCATAAGGCGGAGATTCAACACATCCGCAGGGAAGTTTTTATCACTGAACAAGGCATTCCGGAGTCACTGGAGTGGGATGACTTTGAAACTTCAAGCTGGCATGTACTGGCCTATACCAACGGCAAACCGGTCGCCACCGGGCGACTGCAACCGGATGGAAAAATCACTCGCATTGCGGTATTAAAGTCAGCACGCAAACAGGGACTGGCTACACGTATTCTACAATCGTTGCTATCGCTCGCAGAACAGCATGCCATCAAATCGCTTTATCTTAACGCACAAACTTCCGCTGTTGGACTGTATGAAAAACACGGGTTCACTCGACATGGTGAAGTATTTGACGAAGGCGGCATTGACCACGTCCGGATGCAACGCCTGTGATTTTGAATAGACGACTTGTTGCCTGCTTCGCACCCACGCTAACGCTATTTATTTCACTTCCTGTATTCGCCAATACATTTTCTCACCAGCAACTGCGGACTATCGCAGAGTCGGCCTGTGCAGACTTTGCCATTACACCAGCTAACGAACTCGAGGCCACCATCACTCGTGGCATTGCCGAGCTACTTGGTGATGAACTTCAGGTAGAGCAGGAAGACATAGAATTTCGCGGTCGTGTCCTGGGCACACGATTGTTGTTTCGTTCTCCGCTAGTACAGGCAATGAACATTCAACTGATCACGCCCCCTAACCAGCCACGTCGCACTGTACTCACCAGCTTCCGGACTGATGCAAAGACTAAACCGGAACTACAGCTTATGCTGGGCGCTGACTGTACGACGCAACTTGCTCAACAGCTTGTCTATGATCAGGACAACAGCGCCACTCACATCCAACAACTGTCACTAAACACACTATCCGCCAACGGCTTACCGGAATGGGTAAACCCTCCAGTCCCTCGACTGACGCCACTGCAGCCACCCAGAATTCGCGTTGGCATGGTAGATTCAGGTGTTAATTATCAACTCCCCGGGATTGCCAACGCGCTTGCACGCAACAGTGCAGGAAAGCTGATTGGTTATGATTTCTGGGACATGGATGAGCAACCATTTGATGCGCATCCGGCACAGTCTCCGTTCAGAGTTCAGCGTCATGGTACGCGCACCGCATCAATTGTTATAAACGAAGCACCCGGCGTTGCTATTGTGCCTTACCGATACCCGCGTCCGGATATGTCCCGTATGACAGACCTGATCAAACATGCCTCAGACAACGACGTACGCATAATCGGTATGCCACTTGGCAGCAATCGTTTCAGCGACTGGGGAGCGTTTCAGAAGGCAGCAGAGAAACACCCGGAAATTCTGTTTATTGCTTCAGCGGGAAACAACGGCCGCGACATTGACCAGCGCGGTGTTTATCCGGCGTCACTCGACATTGATAACATGCTGGTGGTTACGTCAGCCGATGATTTTGCAAAACCGGCAGAACGCACCAACTACGGCCGAATCGCGGTGGACTATATGCTACCCGCTGAACGCATTGCCGCACTGGATTATGATGGTTCTGAACATCAGGTATCCGGCTCGAGCTATGCGGTATCCAGACTGGTTGCACTGGCGGCGCGCATTCTCAATCGTATGCCCGCACTCACCACTGATGAACTGCGAAAAGAGATTGAAGTTTATGCAGTGAAAGCCCGTACCAGCCGTTACGTTTCTACCGGCTATATCGGCGACCCGTTAGCAACACCGGCAGCGCTTAAAACCACTGAAGAGCCGATACCACCTTCATTGCCAACAACCGGCCAGCACACACTTCCACTCGATATTATTGTGCTGAGCGACAAGTGGGCTTCATCGAATATTACGGACGCGTTACAGGAGGCCAGTGGAATATTCAGTCAATGTGATATTAATATTGCGGTTGATCAGTGGCTGTCAGTACAGGCCCCGGACTACCTGCAGGATCTCTCCACTGGCAACGCCATGACGCTTGCGCGCAAGGTACCTACAGACAATGTAACAGTGGTATTTGCCAAAGATACCATCATGCAAACTCCCTTTGATGCAGAGGCCTTTGGAGAAGGTAATACCGCTAACCGGCCATGGATGAGGAACAGTCTGTGGATATCATCAGTAACAAGAGATACCGGTATTGCACTGGCGCACGAGCTTTTTCACATCATTACCAACAATGGCAACCACACAGACATTACCGGCAATCTGATGCGGGAAAGCACTGAACCTGACAATACATTATTGTCTGCAAAGCAGTGTATGGATGCGATTACCTACGCAACACAAGCGCAGTTACTTCAATGAGAACTGGATCGGTTATACCGACCTGAGCCGGGCTTTGCGCCTTATTTTTTTAGCGTGAGTTGCCAAATACCACAACCCAGTAATTACCGAAATCAGTATCGTCGCTGGTGACACAAGCCGCACCCACTTCGGTGTACAGCGAGTTCATAATGTTACGGCAGTGACCGGCACTTTCGAGCCACCCCTGATGCACTTCGGCTACTTCCTGCTGACCAGCGGCAATATTTTCACCAATGGCTCGCCAGTCATAACCAGTAGTTTCAGCTCTGTCTGCAACACTGAGCCCGTCAGAACCATCATGACTGAAGAAGTTAAAGGTAACCATATCATTAGCATGGTTTAACGCTGCAGCGGCCAACTGATCGTTCCAGCTCACCAGACCAACAGCCGGAGAACTGCGTGACCCGCATTGACGGGCTTCCAGTCTCGAGTCGTTTACCATAGCCACCATGGTATCGCGAAAGCGCTCTGCAGAAGCAGCACAGCCAATATTCGCAGCAGCCGCGACCAGCGCATCATCGACCACCGGTTCGTATGTGGCAGTTACAACAGGTGAAGTATCTTCACCGGGCGTTGTATCTTCACCAGACTGAGCACTGCCCACGTCAGGCACACCGGAAGTGGCCGGCGTTTGCGTTGCAATCGCGCCGCTGTCACCAGTCACATCACTGGTGGCAGAGCAGGCACTCAGAAAGGCACCAGCCAGCGCACTTAAAGCAATTATTTGTAGTGACCGTTCCATTAGCCGTTCTCCAATTTCACACAAGGCTTGCTAGCTACCAGCAAGGCGAATTTTTTCCAGAAGTTTTTCCCGCTTATCACTGTTTTTAATCAAGCTACCTGCGCGGTATGCCATGTTCAGGGTTTGGCGGGCGTTCTCTTCATCACCGGTTCGCTCGAGCTCCAGTGCAATACCGTGTAATGCAGAAACCGCAGCGAACGGATCGACAATCAGGTTGGCGTGTTCGGTTGCCTGATCGGTTAACCCCAGACGTACCTCCGTCAGCGCCACGTGTCTGATCGCAAGATCTCTGGCTGCAGTATTCACAGGAAGTTCGTAAGCGGTCGTCATCGCAAGATCGAGAAACGTCCGCATATCATCCTTTCGCTGAGCCTTGTGAAAGAACTCGGCAATCGCACTAAATGCGACAGTACGGTTCTGCGGTTTGTGTAAACTGCGCGAGAGAATAGATGCTTTCAGAAAAGAGTCTTCTGCATCTTCCTTCAACCCGAGCGCCTGCTCGGTCAACGCATAATCTGCAATGGCCAACACACGTTCAGACTCCAGTTTGATGGCATAAGTGCCTCGCACCGCTCTTGCCAACAACTCACTGGCTTTGCCTGACTTACCAAGATCGTGATAAGCCCTTGCCAGTCGCTGCTGACTCATGACAGCAAACAGCTTGTCTTTGGTATTCTTACTGACATCCAGTGCTATCTCAAGATCGCCAACTTCAATCAGTCGTTCCTGAAGCTCAAGATAGGCCTGTAAATCAACTTCCCGCTTAGACCATTCATCAAAGAACTCATCAGCAGGATGATTTACGCGGTTGCGCAGCCAAAGTTCAGAATCACTATCGGCAGGAATTGCAGCCCCCATCCTCGGCACAGCGGCTTCACTACTGGGTTTGTAATCAGCTCCACCGCTGACATAGTTCTTTAATTCGTTTTTCGCGTTTTCACCCAAATCTTCTGCAAGATAGACGATGAGTTCTTCAGTGGTATATTTGTCCGGGTTCTTTAACACTTCTGCACGTTCGATAGCAGCATTCAGTGAACCTTCTTCCACCGCGTCAAATTCGGCGCTCTTATCCTTCACAGGTGCAACAGCAACGACCGTAGTCGCAGGCTCCACAGTTTTACCGAGCAGTCCGGTTTGCATGGCCACTACTGCACCAATACCTACAACGCCAAGACCCGCTACGGCCATCGCAAGTAGTTTCTTTTTACCTGCACTGTTGTCTTCATCGGCCTCGAGAATTTCAGGAGCCAGCGCATCCGGCATGGTCAGATTGGCAACATCCTGATCAGAAACGCCCTCTTCTTTCGTCTGACTCGTCTCTACCGCCGCCTGCAATTCATCTTCAACTGAGGGCTGCGAGGAATCAGATGGTGCAGCAACTGCCTCAGCCTGACCCGGCATGACCAGGCCACCGGCAACAGACTGGTTACTCTTCGTTGAACTGCTATCACCATCGCCGGCAAGAGATGCGATGAAACTCGTGATGTCATCTGCTTTCTCAGGCTCAGGTTCAGGTTCAGGTGTAGATTCGGGCTCCAAACCAGCATCATCGGGTGGTGCCTTACCGGCTTCATCAGCTGGCGCAGCCTCTGCCGTAATTTCAGTCGTCTCAGGTTCGCCTTCACGAGTGGAGTCAGCTGCATCCTCAGCCTGTGCTACGTCTACAACATTCGGTTCGTGCTGACCTGCTTCTTCGGTATCACCCGGTACCACATCTTTACGGGTTTCGGATTCCGGTGCAGCTTCAGGCTCCGCCTCTTCTTCAGGGGCTTCGACTGGTGGGGTGATTTCAACAGGCTCACGCGATGTGTCGCGCAGCTCGCTGTCGGTATCCGGCTCTAGATCCGCACTTAAATCTGCGCTTGAATCTGCGCTTGAATCTACATTGGGATCAGCTTTCTCTTCGGTGACTTCCGCTGCCGGCTGTTCGACCGGGGCCGCTTTCTTAGGCGCACTCGCAGATTTACCGGCAGGCTCATCGTCCAGTACCAGAGTTAAGCCACCGTCATCCGGCGTGGCATCGCTTTTCTTTTTCGGTTTAGTCAGCGGTGTCGAATCATCAACAGCGAGACTGAGCTCAAGTGGCGCTTCAATTGACTTATCTGCATCAGCTTTCGATTCTGCTGCAACGGATTGCTCTGCTTCAGTGACATCATCTGCTTCAGTAGCTACAACGATGCTCTCGGTGTCTGCAGGCTCGTCGACTGACTGCTCTTGCGCTGCCGGTTCAGCATCGTCTTTAGCAATTTCGGTTGCTTCAGGTTCGGATTTTTCGTCAGTACGTTGAAAGTCGTCAAGCGAGGTGAGCTCATCGTTGAAATCAATCTCAACTGCTTCAAGTCCGTCTGCGTCAGCGGTCTTGCCGGCTTCTTCCACGGATGACTGGTTGTCTGGAGTGTCAATACTACCGAGCGCACCCAGTTCGTCTTCGAAATCGACACCAGCTGACTCCAAACCGCTTTCCGCAGATGCTGCTGTGTCTTCTGATTTTTCTTTGCTGCTGCTTGCGTCTTCGGCAGAGAGATCAACGCTGGATTCTTCAAACGAGATTTCATCCAACTCATTGACTGACTCAGGCGCTTCTGCCTCTATCGCAGACCCGGCGGAAGTATCAGCGGAAACATCAACTTCGGCTGCATCAGTATCAGATGGCCCTGCTGCAGCGCTTGATACCGGGTTTGAAAATCCAGAGCTAGATAGTACCTCGCCGTCGACCAATAACTCACAAACTACGCCGAGGTCCTCCAGTTTACCCTGTCCCTCAACTGCAGTATCAAGCGTGACACTCGATTGCGCCGCGTACTTTGGACCGCCCCCGCAAGCCGCTGCAACCAATTCTGTAAACGCCTCTGCGGGCTGCTTGAATTCAGCGACCAACCGTTCTGTTAATTCGACGGCCGACAGCCCTTCGGTGGCACCCACCACCATAAGGTCTACGTTGTTTGCCATACAGTAAAAACTCCGCCGTTCCGTGCAGCACTACGGACAGGCTTTCTCTCGTTATTGTTAGACATACACTAGCGGTCATACAATAAGTATCTTGAACAGCGCACCCTCGACCAGTAGAAATTCTGCACGAATCTCACAAATCTGCTTGAATTTGCTCGCGAATTGTCCGAAACCACAGCAGCGAAATGATGCCCAGAGAGTTGTTGATCCGTTGGTCTTGCACCATCGATAACGCCTCTTCAAACGGCACCACAAAAGAGCGAATGTCCTCTCCTTCGGTGGGTAAGCCGTGTACACCACCAACGCCACTTAAATCGGCATTTGCCCAGTAAACCGAGATGGTTTCGGTACTTCCACCCGGAGACGGGTAATAGGTTGTCATGTAGTGGATATCGGCAATCTCGATATTGGCTTCTTCTTTCGCTTCACGTCGTGCGACCTCTGCTTCAGATTCGTCTTCCTCGACCATGCCGGCAATACACTCGAGTAACCATGGGCTGCCTTCACCGTGCATGGCACCGGGGCGAAACTGTTCGATCAGAAGTGTGGTGTCTGACACGGGATCGTAAGGTAAAACAGCGACAGCATGACCTCGATGCAGGATTTCGCGTTCAATAGTGCGGCTCCAGCCGCCACTGAATAACTCGTGCTGGATTGAGTACTTATACAGCTTGAAAAAACCGTCAAAACCGGTTTCACGCTTGAGAATACGCCATTGTTTGCTTGCCGGGCCTGCCATGTCATTTCACCGCAGACGTCAGCAGTGCCTCGACTTCTGCCAGTTGCTCCGGTGTGTCGACTCCCGGGCCAGGCAACTCGGTGGCAACATCAACATGAATACGTTCCCCGTTCCACAGTGCCCGCAGTTGCTCCAGTTTTTCGAGATCTTCTATCGCACAAGCCTGCATACCGCTGTAGCGCTTTAGAAAATCTGCCCGGTACGCATATAAACCAAGATGACGAAATGATTGTGATAAATCGCCAGTGGCATCCCGTTCGAAAGGAATGCCCGAGCGGCTGAAATACAACGCCATACCACGATGATCAAACACCACTTTGACGTTATTCGGGTCGGCGAGCTCTTGCAGATCAGTTATTGGTGTGCAAAGCGTCGCTATTGAAGCGTCAGCATGCAACTGCAGATTGTGCGCAACCTGCTCAACACTGGTTAGCGGTATAAGTGGCTCATCGCCCTGCACATTTACAATGACATCGTTATCCTGCCACTGCATCTGCCGGCACACTTCCGCGACCCGGTCAGTACCGGTCGGGTGGCCGGCATCAGTCATACAAAAAGGTGTATTGCTCTTGCGACACACGTCTGCAATACGCTCATCATCAGTCGCCACTATCACTTCACTGGCAGAAGTTTGCACCACACGCTGATACACCCGAATAACCATCGGTACGTTGTTGATTAACGCCAGCGGCTTACCCGGGAAACGCGTAGAGCTAAACCGCGCCGGTATCACAATTTTAAAATTTGCCTTACTCACCCGACATCGTGCCCCCTGCACTATTCACCCCGGCACTTGTCAGCAGATCATTAAATGTATTCATCATGCTGTTATCGACAATCGCATTCACCGGTAAATACCACATGGTGTCTTCGGCAAATTGTTGACACTTCACTTTGTCTTTTTCTGTCATCAGTACGGGATAGCCGTCATTGAAACTCAATTCGTCTGCACTAAACACATGGTGATCCGGGAAACTGTGCTCAATAACACTCAGACCGTGACTTTCCAGCAGCGCATAAAACTTATGCGGATAGGCAATTGCCGCAACCGCATGCACCTGCTGATTGGAAAGATCACTCAGCGCTATTTCTGTGCCTGATTTAAGATTAACCAACGCACCGGGTATAAGCTCGTAACCCGGTTGCTGACGATGCGTACCACTGTGCACCACCAGATCAACAGCATTGAGTCTCTTTTTTGATTCCCGCAACGGGCCGGCAGGTAACAAAAACTCATTACCCAGCAACGTCTGCGAATCGACTACGGCGATTTCAATATCCCGCTGCAAGGCATAATGCTGCAATCCGTCATCACAAATAATGACGTCACAATGATCGACCAGCTTTTTTGCGGCAGCCACGCGGTCTTTTGCCACCACCACAGCAGCGCCGGTTCGTTGAGCGATCAGCACCGGCTCATCACCTGCCACATGCGGACTTGAGTCGGCAGTGACCATTAGCGGGGGTCCACTCCTGTGGCTGCCGCCATAGCCACCCGAAACTACACCAACAATGTTACCCGCATGTTGCAGATGTTCTACCAGCGCAATAACCAGTGGTGTTTTGCCGGCACCACCAGCAGTGATGTTACCGACAACAACAACCGGCACAGATAATTTATAACTTTTTAAAAGGCCGTTGCGATAACCCCAACGTCTGATTGTGGTTGCAACAGCAAACAACAGTGCAATTGGCAACCACAGAAAGGCAACCAGGTTTTTAGAACGCCAATAGCCTGGAGCGCTTAGTGACATCTGCAGTTATGCACTACCGGCATTATCTTCAGAGCGTCCTTGCAGATACGCATAGTAGCCCTTGCTTTTGAGCAACTCCTGATGCGTGCCCATCTCTACAATCTCTCCGGCATCCATCACAATAATACGATCGGCATTTTCAATGGTACTTAAGCGATGCGCTATCACAATGGTTGAGCGGTTCTGCATGAGTTTAGCCAGACCCTGCTGTACCTTGCGCTCTGACTCGGTATCGAGCGCTGAAGTTGCCTCGTCGAGTACCAGCAACGGCGCATCTTTTAAAATAGCGCGTGCAATTGCAATGCGCTGCCGCTGCCCACCAGACAGCATAACACCGTTTTCCCCAACAACGGTCTGGTACCCTTCAGAAAGATTGTCTATAAATTCGTGCGCGTGCGCCGCATGGCATGCAGATTCAACTGCTGCGTCATCGGCCCCCTGCATTTGTCCGTAGGCAATATTGGCTTTTACCGTGTCATTAAACAAGGTGACTTCCTGACCCACGTAGGAAATATGTGAACGAAGGCTTGACAGCGTATATTCACGAATGTCAGTTCCATTAATGGCTATACGGCCATTGGTCACATCGTAAAGTCGAGGAAGCAAGTTGGCGATCGTTGATTTACCGCTGCCAGACCCACCCACCAGTGCAATCGTTTCTCCGCTAGCTACCGTAAAGTCGAGATTTTTCAGTACCGGTTTACCATTGCTGTAGCTGAAGTCCACAGATTCAAACGCTACTTTTATTTGTTTGCTTTTTAGCTCAAGGTCACCGGAATCACGCTCAGAATCCGAGTCAAGCACTGCAAACACACTCTGACCCGCTGCGACACCAGCCTGAATTTTTGCATTAACCAGCGTCAGCTGTTTGATCGGGGCAAACAGCATCATCATGGCGGTGATAAAAGACATAAATACCCCCACCGATATCTCACCCACGTACGTACCGGAAGATGCCAGAAACACAATAATAGCCAGCGCAATTGCTACCAGAAACTGAATGATCGGTGCACTTGCAGCACGAGTGAATGTTTCTTTGACGTTTAGACTACGATTTGTTTCATTAGCAGTTTCGAAGTGCTGGCGTTCGTACTCACGACCACCAAAGACTTTTACCAGACGCTGCCCTTCAACTGCTTCTTCAATAACGCTTGCGACCCTTCCCATCGAGTCCTGTATACCGAAGTTCAGTTTACGAAAGCGCTTGCTAACAAATTTCACGATCATCGCAACCAGCGGCCCCAGTATGAGAAAACCCAGAGACAGCTTCCAGCTGTGGTACAACATCAGACACAATAAACCGATAATAGTTAAGCTGTCTCTGACCAGTATTGTCAAGCAATCAGTGGCAACCACTGCCATATTACGAACATTAAAAGTAACTCTTGAGATCATGTCACCGGCTGATGAATGATCGAACTTTGCCGTTGGCATATCGAGGTACTTGTCAAACAATTCGCGGCGTATCTGTTTGACGATACTCCAGCCAATCTTTGCCATGAGGAAGGTTGAGAAAAAGCCCGCCAGCCCACGAAACACAAATATCACCACAATCAAAACCGGCACTACTGCTATCGCCTGCATATCACGCTCGACAAAGCTGCCGTCAAGCATCGGCTTCATGAGCGCGGCAAAGGCTGTGCTGGAACCGGCATAGACCACCATGGCCAAAATAGCCAGGGTCAGTTGCCCGCGATAAGGGTTGACGTAACTCAGCAGTCGCCGGTAGATACCGGCAGGTTCTGCAGCGTCCACAGAGGTGTTGCTCAAAGAGAATTCCGTTGAATGATGCGCTGATTGGCTGGTGCCGGCATTACGTATAGGGGTAGTCAGAAGTCACTGCAAATGTTATCACACCCGTTACGGTAGCTACGCGCATTGCTGGAATGACAGACTATGGCGTGTCACCTACAAGCGTCTCCAGATACGTCGATTAGCCTTGCGATATTCATCAACCTGCGTCTCATGTGTATCTGAGATATCAAACATAATCGCACCGCTGCTCGCCGTTTGATACTGCACCGCCTGAATCTCCCGGTAGCGGCTCACGACTTCGTGATGGGGGAAACCAAATCGGTTATTGAAACCGGCACTGTGAACCACATGACCTGGCATGGTGGCCTGCAAAAAAGCCATCGTTGACGACGTATTGCTGCCGTGATGCGGCGCAAGCAACACTTCGACCTGCGGGATCCCCCGCTGCAGTAGTCGCTGTTCGCCGTGTGCTTCCACGTCACCCGCCAGCAACGTATGCTTTAGTCGGGCGGTAGAAATAAGCAGCACACACGAGCGATCATTGCGACTGCCGGTATCGTCACTGTGTGGATGCAGAATCTCAAACGACACACCATCCCATTGCCAAGACTGATCCGGGCTGCAGATACCGGCGTCCGGCAACTCCATCGCAGGTGCCGAAACTAATGTATCATCAACCCGCATCCCGTTACGCAACGCCTTAGCACCACCAATATGATCACGATCGGCGTGTGAAATAACCATTCGATCAATCTTGCGTACCCCGATTGATTGCAGGTACGGCAGTATGACGGCATCTCCGGTGTTGAAGCTTTCTGAAAACCGCGGCCCTGCATCGTATACCAGCGTGTGACGATACGTTTGCACTACCACCGCAGTGCCCTGCCCGACATCCAGAAACGTCACTGAATAATCACCGTGCCCGGGTGCATCTGTTGTCATCCAGAATAACGGTATCACCAGCACACCACCAATCCATCGCAACCGCGGCAACACAGGCAGCAAGGATATAATGGCTATAGCAGCAGACATTAATAATACCCCGGTGTTTACAACACCCAGTTGCACCAGTGCAAATTCCCAGCGGGCCTGCAACGCCAGAATGTAATCAACGCCCTTCAGCACCCAATCCACCGGTGTGAGTATCAATGTCGCTAAAGCAGGCCTAATGATCGCAACAATCGATGCAATAAATATCAGTGGCGTCAGCAGCATGCCCACCACCGGAACGGCGAAAAAATTTGCTAATGGTGCGACCAGTGACATTTGTCCGAAAAACAATAAACCCAGCGGGTACATACCAATGGTAATTAACATATGCCCGCGCAACACTGCGGTTAAGTCTATTTTTTTCGAAGCCTTTGGAATAAACGAGTAAACCGCAAATAAAATAGCGACGGCGGCAAAAGACATCCAGAACCCGGCAGACAACACCACCAGCGGGTTTAAAACACACACCACCAGTAACGCCAGCGCTAACGCACTGTGCCTTGGCTGGTGCCGCGCAACAAGACTTAATAGCGCAAGTGTCGTGAACATTAACAGCGCTCTCTGAGTTGGCACAGAAAAGCCTGCAAGCCCTGCATAACATAACGCAGATACTGCCGAACAACTCATAATAAACGGTATACGTGGAAGTTGTTTCAGCAGTGAACTTAAACGCCACAACCATGCCGCAACAATACCGGCAAACGCACCAACAAGAGAAATATGCAACCCGGAAATGGCAAGCAGATGATTGGTACCGGTATCGATAAAGCGCTGCCATTGCTGTTGACCAATGGCACTGCGATCTCCGATTGACAATGCCATGATTAACGCACCGTGTTGCAAATCACTCGTCGCAATCAGCAAACGCTGCTTCAGCCAGTGACGGCCCTGCTGCAGCCATAACATTGGTGAATGGCTTTGTCCGATCAGCGCTGCAGTTTCACCCTGACGCACATAACCCGTGGCAACGATGCGATTTTGAAACAACCACTTTTCGTAATCAAAGCCACCCGGGTTCATAAATCCATTGGGGGCTTTTAGCTTTACGGCAAATCTCCAGCGCTGACCGGCACTGAGCGGGGCAGGATTCTGATACCAGCTAATCCGCAATAGCGCACCATTCGCCTGTTGCTGGAGGTGCGAGTCTGGCGCTTTTAGCGTTTCGGCGCGCAACTGAAACCGCAGCATTTGATCATTGTGATCAGGCAAGCCGACAATCGTACCGGTAACGATAACTTCCCGATTCAGCCAGGTTGCTTCAATGTGCTTATCCAGCACCCGGTGGGCGTGCACGCAAGCCAGCAGCATACCGACCAAAAAACAACTGAGCACTGGTGCACGGCGGGCGCTAACGGCTGCCAGCACCACCAATGATACGGTCAGCCAGAGCTCGGGTATTTGCTCAAACGAAAATAGAAATACACTGCCAAGAACAAACGATACAACATAGACAACCACAACAATACTTCATCACTACAACCGGGCGTAGAGCTTACCTCAGCAGCACGCCTGTGCCAAACTCCGGTTACTGCAGGTGCAGCCCGCCGTTGCTTAAGTGATAGGTCTTTTGCATTCGCGCGGCCAGACGGGTGTCGTGGGTGACAATCAAAAACGCCGTGCCGAGCTCCTCGTTGAGCTGCAACATGAGCTCATAAACGCCGGCCGCAGTTGTTTCATCCAGGTTCCCGGTTGGTTCATCAGCCAAAACCAGTCGCGGCCGATTGATTAATGCTCGCGCAATGGCAGCACGTTGTCGCTCACCACCGGACAGTTCTGCCGGCTTGTGTGTCAGGCGCTGACCAAGCCCGACCTTTTCAAGCAGTGCGGCAGCATCACGTTTGGCTTGTGCGGCATCTGCACGACCGATTAACAGCGGCATAGCAACATTTTCAACCGCACTGAATTCCGGTAGCAAGTGATGAAACTGGTAGACAAAGCCAAGCACTTCATTACGCAATCGCCCGCGCTGAGCCGGGTTTAACCGGTAAAGATCAACCCCGTCGAGCTCTACTGAACCGCTGTCTGGCGTGTCGAGCCCTGCCAGCACATGCAGCAGTGTACTTTTACCGCAGCCGGAACTGCCGACAATCGCCACTTGCTCTCGTGTCGCAACCGTCAGATTCAGGTCGCGTAACACTTCTACCCGATGCTGCCCCTGCTTGTAAACGCGCTCAACACCGGTAGCGCGTAACACTAAATCATTCATAGGCCAACGCTCTTGTTCAGGCCAATGCTTTTTTTCAAGCCAATGCTTTTTTTCAAGCAAGTTACTTTATTCATATGCCAGTGCTTCGGCGGGTTCGGTGCGGGCGGCACGCCACGCCGGATACAGAGTTGCAACGAGTGTTAATACCAGTGCCAGACAGGCGACTTTAATAACGTCGTTATAGTCAAGCTCGGATGGCAGCACATCAATATAGTACACATCTTTCGGCAGAAACTGTGTCTGGAAAAAACGCTCGATAGCCGGCACCAGTGTTTCTACATTTAACGCCAGTGTTATACCACCAATCAGGCCCAGTGCAGTTCCAATCACACCGATTAATGCACCTTGTATTAAAAAGATCATCATGATCGATTTGGGTGAAGAGCCCATGGTTCTTAATATAGCGATAGCAGCCTGCTTATCGGTAACCACCATAACCAGCGTACTGACGATATTAAATGCAGCCACTGCAACAATAAGCGACAGAATCACAAACATCACGGTCTTTTCTGTGCGTACCGCGCGAAAGAAATTGGCATGCTGTTGTGTCCAGTCACTGACCCAGTAATCTTCACCCACTTCAGCGGCAAGATCACTCGCCACGCTGCGTGCGGCAAACATATCATCAAGGCGCAACCGCACACCGGTATAACCTTTGTTGAGCTTCATTAATACAGAAGCGTCATCGGCGTGCATGAGGGCAAAGTTACGATCGTACTCAAACATTCCGATATCAAAAATGCCGCGCACGGTAAATCGTTTCATTCGCGGTAAAACACCAACGGGTGTTACGCTGGCCTCGGGAGTGATCACGGTAATCTTGTCACCAACCACCGCACCGAGGTACTGCGCCAGCGCACTGCCAAGCACGATTTCAAAAGAACCGGGTTTAAGATCAGTGAGCAGACCGGCGACCATTTTCTCGCCAATGTCTGACACTTCGGGCTCTTCGTCGGGCAGCACACCGCGCACAACAATACCGGTAACCTGCTTACCCTTCACCACCATTACCTGCCCCTCTACATACGGGGCCGCGCCTTCCACCTCAGGATGAACCACTGCAGCTTCAGCAAGTTCGCGCCAATTCTGCATTGGCTCTTCAAACAGGGTAATAGTCGCGTGCGATGCGGCACCGAGAATTCTCTCACGCAGCTCTTTCTCAAAGCCGTTCATCACCGACATCACGGTAATCAGCGCTGTGACTCCGAGCGCAATGCCAAGAATAGAGATCAGCGAGATAAACGAGATAAAGTGGTTACGTCGTCGGGCGCGCGTGTAGCGCAAGCCGACAAACAATTCGTAGGGCTGCAGCATGCTTTACTGGACTTAGTGAGCGGTGGGCGAGGCTTTGTATTTCAACCTTCAGACTACACAACCATCTGCGGGTTCAACGCACCTGTTGCCGAATACCGATTAGGTTACCACAGGGCATGCCAGTGTCAGCGAAGCCTGCATTACCGTCTCTACTGATTCGGCGAGCACAACCGATCAGGAACGCCACGGTGATTCCGGCAGGCACTGGCAGCCGGGGTCGAACAGCGCACCGAATACAGGCACAATCGGTCTGTACACCGCAACGGCACACCAGACCAATGAAACTACTGGTTTTTCAACACATCGAATGCGAGCACCCCGGTAAATTGCGTGACTATCTCAACCGCGATGGCGTGGACTGGTCATCGGTTGCGCTCGATGAGGGTGAAAGTATCCCCGATCTTGAGCCATTTGACGCGCTGTGGGTCATGGGCGGACCCATGGACGTCTGGGACACCAACGAGCATCCGTGGCTGATTGACGAAAAAGCCGCCATCAAGCGCTGGATTCGCGAATTCAAACGCCCCTATCTCGGCCTTTGTCTGGGACACCAGTTACTTGCAGATGCCCTCGGCGGCAGTTGCGGCAAGCTGGTGCCGCCTGAAATCGGCGTACTGGATATTGAACTGACCGATGCCGGCAAAAAAGACCCGATCTTCAAAGACATGCCGCACCGCCAGAAAGCGTTGCAATGGCACTCGGTACAAGTGCAAAACGTCACCGACGACACAGTCATTCTGGCGAGCTCGAAGGCCTGTGAAAATCAGGCCATGCGGGTTGGTGACAACGCCTGGTCAATGCAATACCACGTGGAGGTTGAACCGGACACCGTTGACACCTGGTCTCAGGTGCCGGCGTACCGTCAGGCGCTGATCAACACCCTCGGCGAAGAAGCACTGCCAGAATTACTCGCCGGTGCTACCGCTAATCTCGACGACTTTGCCGCAAACTCCGAACTGCTGTATCGAAACTTCATGCAGTCGGTCAACTGAGCCAGAAAACGTTGAGCCCGGCCAATACATCTGAAGCCAACACTTCTGTAGAGCGCGTTCAAACGGTTGTCATCGGGGCCGGTGTTGTCGGTCTTGCCATTGCACGACAACTGGCACTACAAGGCCGCGAAGTGATCGTACTGGAAAGCGACAGTGCCTTTGGCCAGGGCATCAGCTCGCGAAACTCCGAAGTCATTCATGCAGGTATTTATTATCCACCCGGCTCGCTAAAAGCCAGCCTGTGCGTGCGTGGTAAACAACTGCTGTACGACTACTGTCACGAAAGGCACATCGCAGCCAACGCCCTAGGCAAGTTAATTGTTGCAACCAGCGAAGATGAGATTGAACAATTGCATGAGCTACAAAAAAAAGCACAAAGCAATGGCGTCAATGACACAGAAATGATCTCCGGAAACGCAGCAATGGACATGCAACCGGGGCTTCAGTGCCACACGGCGCTGGTGTCGCCTTCCACCGGTGTTGTCGACAGCCACAACATGATGCTATCGCTGGTTGGAGATATTGAAAACCATGGCGGCATGGTGGTGTTTAATGCACCGGTAGAAAGCCTGGCTATCAACAACAACCAGCTCAGCGTCACTACCGGTGGTGAGGCGGCAATGACGCTGCACACCAAAGCGTTAATTAACAGCGCCGGGCTACATGCCGTGCCACTGGCAAAAACGATAAAAGGCTTATCTAACGCAGACCTCCCAGAAGCTAAATATGCCAAGGGCAACTACTTTAAATTACAAGGCAAAGCACCGTTTAACAGGTTGATTTACCCGGCCCCGGTGGCTGGTGGGCTTGGCGTACACCTGACACTCGATCTTGCCGGCAATGCCCGCTTTGGGCCCGATGTAGAATGGCTGGAGCAAGGCCCGCCGTTTAACTACAGCGTCGATCCGCAGCGCTCAGAAAGTTTCTATGAGGCGATTCGCCGTTACTGGCCAGCACTGCCAGACAACGCACTGCAAGCAGACTATGCCGGTGTCAGACCTAAAATTGCAGGCACCACTGACTTTAAGATATCAACACCCGCAGAGCACGGTGTTAACGGATTGTTTAATCTGTTCGGTATAGAATCCCCCGGACTTACTTCATCACTGGCGATTGCAGAATATGTTGGCAAGGCCATCAATGCAGGCTAGTGACAGCAGGAATACCATGAGCATACCTTTTACATCTTTGGTTAATAAGCTACCGGCCACCACGCCATTTGTCGGGCCGGAAACGCTTGAACGCCAAAACAACAATACTAAATTTAAAGCGCGCATTGGTGCAAACGAAAGTGCGTTTGGCATTTCCCCCAAAGCGATCAAGGCAATGCAGGAAAGCCTGCCCTATAGCAGCTGGTACGCCGATCCAGAAAGCTACGAACTCAGAGAAGCGCTGGCAGACGTACACGGGGTAAAAATGCATGAGATCTGTGTTGATGCAGGTATCGACAGCCTGCTGGGATTGACAGTGCGGATGCTGGTACCGGAGGGCGGCAAGGCAGTGACTTCAAAAGGTGCCTACCCGACTTTCAATTATCACGTAGCAGGCTTTGGCGCCGAGCTTATCACTGTTCCTTACAAAGGCTTCCATGAAGACCCGAATGCGCTGCTACAAGCCACGCTGGAACATCAGGCACCACTGACCTACTTCGCCAACCCGGACAACCCGATGGGCACCTGGCACAATGCAAGTGCGGTAAGTGATTTAATTAACGCGATCCCTGAAAACACCGTGCTGGCACTTGACGAGGCTTATATCGAGTTTGCAGAAACACCGATTGCACCACCGATAGATACATCCAACCCGCGGGTGATTCGGTTTCGCACATTCTCAAAAGCCTACGGTATGGCCGGGCAGCGCATTGCCTATGCTATCGGCCACCCCGATCTAATCAGCGGCCTCAATAAAATACGCAATCACTTTGGTATCAACCGGGTGGCACAGATCGGTGCACTTGCGTCAGTGCAGGATACAGACTTTCTGCCACAGGTTAGAGAAAGCGTTCAACAGGCAAGAGCAAAGGTCATGGACTTCGCCAGTGCCAGAAACCTGTATGCCGAGCCTTCCTACACCAACTTTGTTGCGGTTGATCTTGAATCTACTGACAAGGCCAAAGCGATGATAGAACACCTTGCAAAAAACGGCGTATTCATGCGTATGCCGGGTGTTGAACCACTGAACCGGTGTATTCGGGTGGGACTGGGCTCTGACGCTGAATTTGAAACCTTTGTTGGCGCCTTTGATGCATTTTAATATAAGCACAACAGCGGTATTATTTGCCATCCTTGCGCGATAACAAACCTCGCTGTGGATCATAACCAACAACCGCTGCGGCGAGAAACACCAGTGTACACCCACAAACCACCGCAAGTGCCAGCCAATTAATTTTTTCGTATAACGCAAAACGAATCAGCTCTACTGCGTAGGTAAACGGGTTAAGCGCACAGATCCAGTACAACACCACGCTCGACTCAAGCATTTTCCACAGCGGGTAAAGTGCGGATGATGCAAAGAACATCGGAAAGATCACAAAGTTCATCACACCGGCAAAGTTCTCAAGCTGCCTGACCACCGATGACAACAACAACCCCAAAGCACCGAGCATCAGGCCTGCCATGATCAATGCAGGTAGCACCAGTATATAACCTGCCAATGGCGGGCGAATTTCCCAAAACCACGCGATAGCCAGAAACACATACACCTGAATGATGGCGACACTCACACCCGCCAACAACTTGCACAACAGTAAATACCAGCGCGGCAATGGACTGGTCAGCAGCACGCGCATGCTGCCCATCTCTCTGTCATAGACCATCGACAATGAGCTCTGCATACCGTTAAACAGCAATATCATCCCGAGTAAACCGGGTGTTATATATTCTTCGTACAAAATGTACGTTTCATAGGGCGGTACGATAGAAACGCCAAGCACCGAACGAAAGCCCGCAGCAAAAATAAACAACCAAACCAACGGTCGTACCAGGGCTGCAAAAAAACGCCCGCGCTGATTAATAAACCTTAAGCCTTCGCGTTTGCATACACCGCGCAGGCACAGCCATGCAGCGCTTATACTCATGAAGTCTGTACTGACGAGTTTATTTGATTACCTGCAGTATTCGGGTGATCAACGCCAGATGCGGTCACAGAATGAAACAGCCCTGCAATGTCAGGCACTTTTGTGTGGTGCAGTAGTTCCCCCACTACACCGCTGGAAACGATCTGACCTTTATCGAGAATATAAAGATCATTGTCGTCAGAAATTTCATCAAGCAGATGAGTCGCCCAAAGCACACCGGTTTGCTGTGTGGTACACAGTGACTTCACATGCGCTACAAAACTGCTGCGGCTGCCAAGGTCAAGACCCACGGTCGGTTCGTCAAGTAACAACAGCGAAGGCCTGTGCAACAGCGCACGGCACAGTTCAACCCGACGTCTCTGCCCGCCACTCAAACTGCCAGCCTTACGCCTTTCAAGTCCTTCAAGACCGTGAATACCGACACCTTCAGCAATGCGGTTTCGGGCCTCGGACTTTTTTATTCCATGCAATGAACACGCGTACGTGAGATTTTGCATCACGGTAAGATCAAGATCGAGTGTGGTGCGCTGAAAGACCACCCCCATCTTTGCCAATGCATTGAGCGTATTGGAACGCATATCAAAACCCGCAATACCAACACGACCGCTGCGTGCCGCATAAAGCCCGGTGACGATCGAAAACAACGTGGTCTTCCCCGCGCCGTTGGCACCGAGCAAGGCGACAAAATGCCCGGCGGGTACCGACAGGGATACCTCGCTCAGCGCTTTTGTCTGACCGTAGTTAAAGCTTACAGACTCTACCTCCAGTGCATGATCAGACAAGACATACCGCCAGCACTGCTTTATCACCAGCCTGCTTTACTCTGGCTTGCTTTGGTTTGGCCTGCTTTAGTCTGGAATGCTCTACTCTGGCTTGCTTTGGTTTGGCCAGCTTACCTCGGGCCTGAATTCGGCTCTGCACAGTTTTTGTCCCGCAAGTCGTCGTTGTTGTTATTATCACTAATTCGACCACAAGCTCAACAGCCCATGACATTTACTGTGCTTTGGCCCGCGGTGCGCTGGCCTGACGAACGCTCAATCGAGATTTCAAGCCTTGGTAATCAGGGCACAGCGGTGTTTACCGAGAGCTTTGACTCGGTTACCGACGAACAATGGGCCGGCTGCGACGCAATAGTGAGCTTTAAAGACGTACCCGAAGCGCATCGGCACAAAATAAAAAACTGCAAGATATTTGTCACATCGAAGGTCGGCTTTGACAACCTCGACATTAAATACTGGGGAGAGGCAGGAATTCCAGTCTGCAATATTCCCGATTACGGTACCAAAGATGTCGCAGACCATGCTATCGCACTAACGCTTGCACTCATGAAAGGCATTGCATTTCACACGCGTGAATTGAAAGACGACCCGGAAGGCAACTGGCGTCCAATGCTCAATCCGTTTGGCAGAAGACTGTCTGCCTGCCACTTTGGTGTGGTCGGGCTCGGGCGCATTGGCACTGCTGCGGCATTGAGAGCAAAAGCCTTTGAGATGCAGGTCACCTGTTACGATCCGTATATCGAAAACGGCAGCGAGCTTGCACTGGGGATTGATCGCGTCAGAAGTCTCGCCGAACTGTTTCAGCGCTGTGATGTTGTCAGTGTACATGTGCCACTGTCTGAAAATACCGTGAAGTTAATTAACGCAGACGTGCTTAAGCACAGCAAGGCGGGGCTTATGTTAATTAATACCGCCAGAGGCCCGGTGGTTGATCTGAATGCACTGCATGACGCACTGAAGTCAGATACCGTGCAGGCAGCCGGACTCGATGTACTGGACACCGAACCTGCCAACCCCGAACACCCGTTAATAAAAGCGTGGGCAAACGATGAACCGTGGATAAACCATCGCTTGCTGGTCACTCCACACTCAGCATTCTGCACGCCTGAAAGCATGCACGATATGCGCTACAAAGCAGGCCAGGTTGCGATTGAGTACCTGAGTGAAGGGTTACTGCAAAATTGCGTTAATCAGGCTTACCTGAAACGCTAGCGATATCCGCGCTTATATCGCTTCACCGCAGGCAAAACCGGATGACCACGCCCACTGAAAGTTAAAACCTCCCAGATGCCCGGTAACATCAACAACTTCACCTACAAAATATAAACCGGGCTGGGTAACAGACTCCATGGTTTTTGAAGACAATCCATCTGTATGTACGCCTCCCAGTGTCACTTCAGCCGTTTTATAACCCTCGGTACCGGCAGGCACTAACTGCCAGTGATTAATGTGACTACCAATGTCAGTCAGTTTGGCGTTAGCACAATCAGCCAATGGCGTATCTTTTACCGATTCCCACCACAGGGTCTCAAGCTCGAGCACCAGATTCTTTGGCAAGTGCTGACTCAACACCGTTCTGATCAGACTTTTGGGTGACTCCTGCTTTGCGTTGATCAATAAATCAGATACTGAAACACCGGGTAACAGATCAACAAGGATCGCCTGACCCGGTATCCAGTAGTTAGATATTTGCAGCACCACCGGTCCACTAAGCCCCCGGTGGGTAAATAACAAGGCTTCATTAAATACCGTATCGCCAAAGCGGATATCTGCATCAATCGCATTGCCAGACAAGCGCGAGAACATCGCCTTCAAATTACCATCAAAGGTATACGGCACCAGACTCGCACGCAGCGGCAGTACCTGCATACCAAACTGCCCGGCAATCTCATAGCCCAGCGGTGTGGTGCCCATACTCGGAATAGACAACCCGCCGGTGGCCACCACTAACGAGGTGGCCGTCATTTCCCCCAGGCTCGTCACGACCTGGTAGTGACCGTTATCCATGACGCTGACCTTTTGTATCTCACAGCGGGTAACAATCTCGGCACCGACATTAGCGCACTCATCTAACAACAGGTTCAGAATATCTTTGGCTTTGTTATCGCAAAACAACTGGCCGTGCTTCCGCTCGTGATACGGGACGCCATGCTCCATGACTTTGCCAATAAAGTCCCACGCGGTATAGCGACTCAGCGCAGACTTCACAAAGTGCGGATTACTACACAGGAAATCATTATCAGTGACATAAAGGTTGGTAAAGTTACAACGCCCACCGCCGGACATCAATATCTTGCGACCGGCCTTGTTACTCTTTTCAAGGACACGCACCCGCTTACCCCGCCGACCGGCATGCCACGCCGTCATCAGCCCGGCGGCACCCGCGCCCAGCACCAGTGCATCAAAATGTTCCGGCATCAGGTTACTCAGTCAGTAGCAAGCGAATCAGGTAGCGCTGCCATGCGCGGGATTGGCAGGCTCGGCACGGGTGAAGAAATCGCCGGTAATTCCTTCCGCCACACAGGCTTTTATAACCGGCGGGCGTTGCTGCAATGCATTAGCCATTGTTGCTAACGCAGGAAAATCACTTAACTTAAACGTGCCGCGTTCATTGGACGGATACAACTGCAACCAGCGCAGACTCATCGCCAGATAGACATCAACCACACAAGGTTCATCTAAAAAAAGGTAAGTCGTTTTATCGGCGGCATACTGCGCATTTAGAATTGACAGGTTTTCATTCAGTCGCTGACGAACGGTCTTGCGATATTCTGCCTGCTTCTGTTCATCATTACCGACAAACTTGTGCGCATAGAATAATTGTCTGAGATCAGAATGGATGGTATTTGCCACAAAAAACAACCAGCGCAAAAACTGTGAACGAGACTTATGCGTTGGGGGTATGACCATAGTAGTGCTATTCGACTCACCAATAAAAAGTGCGATCGCCGCAGTCTCGGTTAGGGTAGCGCCGTTTATAACGCAAGTCGGAATCAGCCCGGTCGGGTTGAGTGACAGGTATGCTTCAGATTGTTGCTCTACTTTACTGCGATCTACCAGCACATCTTCGTATGGAAGGCTAAGCTCTTCAAGAATAATTCGTACTATCAGCGAAGCGTTATCCGGCGCGTAGTACAGCACAATATCTTTCATTCAGTTAACTCAAAGTTTTTTGCTGCCACAATTTCACCATTAAGCTGTAACTCCACCTTGTGTTTTCCGGGGTACAACGCTCTGATGGTGGTACGTTTTAACGCATGTTTTTTCTCTGACACATGTTTTTCGTTTGCTTTCAGTGTGACTGTTTTCCACTTGAATACCTTGCGACGACTGGCACTGCCTTTTCCCTGATAATGAACAATGTAGTCGATTAACAGCTGCTGCTTTTTGCGGCTGGCGTTGTTAAGTGCAGCTGTTATCACCAGTGACTCACCGATACGCACCTGTCTATCAGAGAGCGTTAATTTCGCATCAATACCGTCCGGTTTGGAAAACCCGATAATCTTCAGTGCGTGCTTGTCACCGTCCTTAATCAGACTTCGTAATCCCTGCCTGATAATCCAGTCGCGAGACGGATTGCTGTTTTTTGACCAATCGCGGCAAAGGTCGACCACCATTGACGGATGATCCTTGCTTAAGTCATTCAGGTTGTTAGCCACTGACTTTCTGACATAGAGCTCGGTGTCGTCTTTCAAAGCCTCAAGAATTGGCACAACAGGTAATGGATTGGCAATGAGATCGTTTAGCTTTGCCCCCCACGGCAATCGCGTACGGCACCCTTCGGAACACCATCGACGAACGTGCGGGTTTTTATCGGCTACTTTGCTGCAAAGAAACTCAAACGTTTCATCTGCGTGGTGCTGTACGAAGGGTCGAACAGCGAATTCAGCACTGAAGCGCTTCGTCAACTCAACCATGCACTGCATCGATTCATCAAAGTGCAATACGCCATAGTCAGCGATAAATTGTCCTACCGGCCATTGCAACCAGCCGTCGGTGACCGCGTCACAGTCAGGCAGCTCGGCAGGCAGACTTTTCTGCAGAATTTTTACAGCACGCGGATAGGCGGCGGGAAGCGTTTCGTGCATGGCCGCAGCAAACTGTTTAACCCGGTCATTAAACTCAAGGCTTGTTAGGTCTTTGCAACACAGACTTACAAAACGCTTGTTGTCAAAACGTGAATGTACAGCCTGGATTTGCGAGGCAAGCGCGTTGGCAGCCGCACGGTCAAACCAGTCTTTATGGGATTTCTTCTCAGTCGCGGCCACGTTGTTAATCCGGATTAAAGATTCGTGAAACGGAATGTTCGAGTCGGGGCGCGCGCCAGGCGTTGGCCCCGACCGTTCAGTTCACGTTATCTCATCCTGCCGCTATACAAATCAACCCGTCGCTTCGGTTAACCTACCGCTTTGGTTTTGAGCGCCAGCATATTCTCCAGCGTCAGAATACACGCGTTGGCGGCCTCTTCACCTTTCTTTAAGAAATGGTTGAAGAAAAAGTCGTGATGTTCGGCGTGCTCGTGAAAATTAAGCGGTGTCAGCACTACAGATAGTACCGGCACTTCGCTTTCAAGAGACACCTGCATCATAGCGTCAAGCACGGTGCTGGCGACGAAATCGTGACGGTAAATACCACCGTCGACAATCAAACCTGCCGCGACAATGACGTCGTACTGACCGGTTTTAGCCAGCAACTTGGTTTGCAGTGGAATTTCAAGACTGCCAGGCACAGTGAAAAGCTCGATTTCACTGACGCCGCGCTCACTCATTTTTTGCGTGAAGGTCTGGCGTGCCTGGCTGACAATATCGTTGTGCCAGCCTGCTTCAATGTAGGCAATTTTGGAAGAGGACAGATCGCTGCCGGTAAGTGCGACGGCAGTATTTGACTGATTCATGGCATTCTCCTTTCAGAATGATTTCCAGAATCAGGGCGCACGGGCGGACACACAGGTGCCCGGTATTTCCCGCTCTCTCTTATCCGGACTATGACCGTCGGTTTCGGAATCACACCGAATCTGCTGACCACCACAACCGTGGTGCGCTCGCGGACTAGTTTCAGGCCAGTGCTGTTAACACCCGCTTGAACATTACCGCCGGTGGGGAATTACACCCCGCCCCGAGAACGTTTAATCGCGATTATTCGCGACAATTCAAGTGTATTGCGTTTTTGAGTGATTTGTAAACAGGCGTGTGCCGCAACATCCAAACTCTACACGACGCTGCCCGGTTCTGAATGTGGTAGCCAGGGCCCGCAAATCAACCCGGCCCCCGTGTTTTCGACCGGTTTACGCGGTTATTGAGTTACCCCGGTCCACAGCAGTACCGGATTACCTCACCCGGACGCACACTGGTACAGCTTTCCCCATTGCGGCAGATTGTCGCTAACGCCGGCCAGTCGCAGGCAGTGCCATGCCATTGCGTGATTTGACGAGGTGACCGGCAGATTGAATCTGTCTTCGAGACTGGCGATTTCATCGACCAGGCGCACGCTGGTGCAAGACACAAAAACCATGTCCACGTCACAGTCGCGGGTAATGGTATCGATGCCGGTGGCAATGCTTTTAGCATCAATTTTTGCCACCACCGGATCCATCGATTCATTGAAAGACCCGAACACCGGGACCTCGTAGCCGGCATTCACTATATAGGAACGTACCGCGGTGTTAACGTCACTTCGATACGGCGTAAGCACCGCAATTCGCTTTGCCGACAACGCATTAAATGCCGCAAATGCCGCGGTGATTGGTGTAGTAACACGAGCATTGGGCTGGACACTTCGCACCAGATCAAAGATCGTTTGCTCACCCAAAACAGTCGTCGCCGAGGTACAGCCATAGGCCACCACATCCAGCGTGTCCCCGGGTAAAATACATTTCAGCGCTGCGGGGATCTTTTCTTTCATCGCCGCGAGGGTTTCAGGTGTGACCTCCGGTGAATTCTCTACCCGGGTGTGAAAACACTCAACCCCCGGTTTGGCAATCACTCGCCTGAACTCATGCTCGATAGTGTAATCCGAAGACAACACAACGAGCCCGATTTTAGCCAGCTGCGAAACGCCGTCATCCGTGGTGAATGGCAAATGCTCAATCAGTTGCCATTCGGTTTCCTGAATTGAAGACAAGTCAAACGTGCCTAGTCGACAACGGCGGTGACCGCAATTTCAACAGTGAAATCAGGTGACGCCAGCTTTGATTCGACACAGGCACGGGTTGGCGCATTGCCCGGAGATACCCACGCGTCCCAGACACTGTTCATGTCGGCAAATGTGCCAATATCAGACAGCCAGATCGTTGCCGTCAGTAGTTTTGATTTGTCGGTACCGGCTTCGGACAGCAGATTGTCGATTTCCTGCAAGATGTCTTTGGTCTGATCAACAACGCTCTCGCCTTTGGCGTTTTGCGCTACCTGACCAGCAGTAGAGACAATGCCCCCGTGTACAACGGCCTGACTCATACGATCGCCGCTTTTAATTCTTTTAATACCCATGATTCTAATCCATCTGTGTGAAGGTTATTGACCGCTGCAGTGTAACAGAAGCCCGACAATCGGCTCATCGTAACCACGGCACATTTCTAACGGCTGCCATTCGCAGTATCATGTCACCACACAACACACAGGAAAAGCACATGAGATTTTTGCACACCATGGTGAGAGTGCAAGACGTCGACGCATCTCTGGACTTCTACGTCAACAAACTCGGTATGGTCGAAACCCGCCGCAAAGAAGTGGAGCAGGGTCGATTCACGTTGATTTTCCTTGCCGCGAGTAAAGATGAGTCGCGCGCCAACGAAGAAAACGCCCCCGAACTGGAGCTCACCTACAACTGGGATCCCGAACCCGACTACGTACCGGGCAGAAACTTCGGCCACCTGGCCTACAAGGTTGACGATATCTATGCCACCTGCCAGAAACTGATGGACGCAGGCGTTACTATCAACCGCCCGCCGAGGGATGGCCGCATGGCGTTTATCAAGTCACCTGACAACATTTCTATCGAACTGCTGCAGGAAGGCGACGCTCAGGAACCCAAAGAACCGTGGGCATCCATGGAAAACACCGGCAGCTGGTAAACCCGACCGAGGCAATACACATGGCAAACCTTCAGTACTTTCAGTTTCCATACATGTCAGACAACTATGGCGTGCTAATCCACAGCGACTCAACCGGTGAGACCGCAGCTATCGACGCCGGTGATGGCACCGCGCTGTTGAACGCACTTGCAGAAAAGGGCTGGCAACTGACAGATCTATTCGTCACGCATCATCATGCAGACCATGTCGCAGGGCTTGCCGAAGTTAAAACCACCACCTCCTGCAAAGTCACCGGTCCGAAACTGCACAGCAGCATTGACGGGCTGGACAGACAAGTGGCCGAAGGTGATACGTTTCAGTTTGCCGGTTGTGATGTGCAGGTACTGCACACACCCGGCCACACCGCAGACATGCTTAACTATTATCTGCCACAGGAAGGCGTTGTATTTACCGGAGACACGCTGTTTGCACTTGGCTGCGGCAGACTGTTTGAGGGAGATGCAAACACCATGTGGAACAGCCTGAATAAACTGATGGCATTACCACCGTCCACCACTGTGTATTGCAGCCACGAATACACCGAAGCCAATGCAAAGTTTGCTATGACCGTAGACCCGAACAACTCAGCACTACAGCAACGTTATGAACAGATTAAACAACGACGTGCCGAGGGGAAAGCAACCGTACCCAGCACGCTTGCTGAAGAACTCGCCACCAATCCGTTTTTGCGCGCTGACGATCAGGCGATAAGACAACACCTTGGTATGGAGTCAGCAACCGATGCTGAAGTGTTTGCAGAAATACGGACGCGCAAAGATAATTTTTAGAAAGCAGTTTGCAGGGGCTGAGCAGCTAACCCTTTGCGATAGGGGCACCGCCTGCAGTTGGTTGTCTTAACAGCGGTTATCGGTCATGCCGTTGGTTAAGCACCCTTAAAACTAAGCCCGTTTGCGCTTCGGCGGAGACTCGGTATAAACGTAGCCATCCGGTGGTGAAAACCTGACCAGCGGAAACGCCGGATGCAGCGCATTGGTTTTACGGATCAGCGCTGCCATCCAGCGGTCGAGCTTGCGATCGGAAATCGAACCGTCATCTACTCCGCTGACATGTTTCAGTGACTCGCGCCCGACTGCCTGCTCCGGGTATCGCAATAACTGCGAAAGCATCTCAAACTCGATAGGCGACAATTTTTCCACCCGGCCTTCTGAAGTGGCGGTAGATTCAAACTCGTTGAGAAGCGGTGTCGGGAAATTTTTACTCATCGTGCGCGTGCCGGAAACCTCATCACAAAGTACCACCGCGACAGGCGGATGAAAACAACTGTATTTATCACCGGCCAACAATTATCGTGTACTGACAAATGGCCTATAATCCACTGACAGACAACACGATCCAAACATCCCCGACGACGCAACCCGGCAGAACCCTTTTCCCATGAGCGCCACCACAGCACTGACAACACGCCTGGCTCCCGCGTGAAAAACCCCGATACCGGAATAGCACGGCTGGTTTCGGCCGCCCGATATTCGCGACAGGGGCTGATCAGCGCCTACCGCTTTGAAGCTGCTTTTCGCCAGGAGGTCTGGCTGGCAGTGGTGCTGATTCCGTTGGCGTTGATTGTCGGAGACAGTTGGCTCGAGCGGGCGGCACTCATTTCCGCCACCTTATTGCTGCTAATCGTGGAATTGCTGAATTCGGCAATCGAGTCTGTCGTCGACCGTGTTGGTGACGATTATCACGAACTATCCGGGCGAGCCAAAGATATGGGTTCGGCGGCGGTGTTGCTGACAATGATACTTTTGGCCGTGGTTTGGTTGGCCGTGCTGGCAACCTGACTACCATGTGCTTCTTAATGAAACGGACTTCACTATATCAGCGCTTCAGCGATGCTTCAGGGCTTCAGGCGCACTGCGCGACGGCCGAAATCTGAAAGGCAGGGGTGACTAGCAATGCAGGCAGTAGGCAACAATAATGAACAATAATCTGGCCATCAACGAATCAGCATACGGAGCATCTGATCCCGCCACAATGAACGAGCGATATGCTATCTACTTCTCACCATCCGATGACTCCGCGCTTGGGGTTTTCGGGGCCAGCGTACTGCGCAGAAAGGCAGAGACCGCCGACACCTGGCTGAACCCGGAACTGCCGTACAATTTCGATAATACCGAGCTCTGGATCAGCTGTATCAAAAAGCCCGCCCGTTACGGGTTCCACGCCACCATCAAGGCACCGTTCGAGCTCAGCCCGGACCGCAGTGCAGAACAACTGCTGGATGACGTAGAGTCGTTTTGTAAAAAGCAGCGAATTTTACCGTTGAACAATCTGGCACCACGCCGCACCCGCCGATTTGATGCACTGGCCTTCGATCAGCAACCGGAATCTGTGCGGTTGTTTGCCAACCAGTGTGTCGAACACTTCGAACCGTATCGCGGCGCCCTTACCGAAGCAGATCTGAAACGTCGCCACCAGGACTCATTAACTGAAGAGCAGCAACAATATCTGGATCAGTTCGGGTACCCGTATGTGTTTAATCAGTTCAACTTTCACATGACACTTTCCGGCACCATGCCGGACGACGACAATGGCTACCTGCAATGGCTGCGCACGATATACCCGATGATGGTGCCGGAAACGCCAGTGCTTGACCGGCTCAGCGTATTTTATCAGCCTGATCGCAATACCTCGTTTACCCGGATTGCAGAATTTCCTTTCGGTTAATTTTGCAGCTTTCACGATTCCGCTCAACTCATTAGCACTACATTGCACTCCGCGGCGTTGTGCACCTGAACCGTTATCTGGTTATCATATAGACCTCTATAAAACTTCAGAGTACATCGTGATAAAAATACCGCCTCCTGTTATCGGTTTACTTGTCGCAGTGGCTATGTGGTTACTCACTAAAGATATGCCGTTGTATCGGTTTTCGTTTCCGTTACAGAGCTTGCTGGCACTACTGGTATTGCTTGCCGGCCTGACTATTGATTTCAGTGCGTTGTGGTCCTTTAGAAAAGCAGAAACTACCATCAATCCGCTAAAGCCCGAGAACACCAGTAATGTGGTGACAACCGGTATTTATCGCTATAGTCGCAACCCGATGTATCTCGGTATGTTATTTATACTGCTGGCCGTTGCCATTTATCTGGGTGGTGTCACTTCTTTTATTCTACTGCCGGTGTTTGTCTGGATAATAAATGTTAATCAGATCATCCCCGAAGAGCGGATACTGCAGGATAAATTCGGGCAGCCTTATAATGACTATCTTGCCAGCGTCAGGCGCTGGCTGTAGTAACTGCTGTTAGCTATTGAAAAAAGCGTATCAGTCCCAGCTCACACCGCTTTCATTCCAGTTGTTACACCACTGCCCGCCCTCGGCATAAGCATAAGACAGAAT
The DNA here is from genome assembly GCA_937931165.1 of uncultured Granulosicoccaceae bacterium. Taxonomy (GTDB): domain Bacteria; phylum Pseudomonadota; class Gammaproteobacteria; order Granulosicoccales; family Granulosicoccaceae. Next base: position 10,506 of record CALHCI010000120.1, on the reverse strand, counting down.
CATTTCAGTGCCCGGGTACCAGTGCTCTTCAGTCACAATGGTTTCACCCTCCACCACCTCAGACCGCTTGCGCGTTTCTGCAGGGCTGCCGTTAAGCTCAAACTGATATTCAAACTGGGCAAAGCACGGGTGCTCTGTCGCAGCACCCAGCTGTGTCACTATTTGAGTAACAATATTATCTTCGCTGTCGCATGCAGCCAGCCCGATCACCAGCAGACCACTTAAAGCCAGTTTTCTATACATTTCGTTCTCCTACATCACGTATCTGAATCGGCGATCTGCAGCCGGTGCCGTTGCATCAGTTGCTGCATCCGGATAGAAATCCACATCGGTACCATTGACCGCACCGTTGTCACCACGCCAGTAGAAATTAATGGCTCCGGCGTTGCCAATGAGTGATCGCGGTATTTCAATTTCTGCAATCCCCCCTACCGCAGCGGCGCTAACGCTGCCCAGGTATTCCCACGACCAGTTACTACCCGTGCCTGTGTAGCGATACAAATCACGGCCTTCAAGCAGATAGTCACTACCGGTGACAAACTCACCAGAGAACCCGGTAAACCCGGTACCCGCCTGCGAATCCGTATCCATATACACTGCATAGCCGTAAGTCAGAGCGGATATCGGGCCATCATTCTGGTAGGCGATGTATAACGAAGTGGCATTGTGGGCCATCCAGGTTTGTCGCCAGTCAATATGATTTGTCGCATCGGCAATATCATCGGCATCCTGCGGGTACGCACCAACACCGCTCCAGTCTTCGAGATTTCCATCCACAAGAATAGAGCTAACCGGGTTCGATTGCTGCGTTGCAGTGATAGAAGGATCAGTGACCGTGATCGAAACTGTTGCCGGTGAACTGTTGCTGGTACCGTCATTAACCCGGTAGGCAAATGACTCAGCGCCGACAAAACCGCCATTCGGTGTATACAACAGGTTAGGTGCTGCACCGGACAAGGTGCCGTTGGAAGGTTGCAGTGTCAGTTCATAACTCAGCGCCGCACCTTCCGGATCAGCACCGCCCAACACTACATTCACCGCCGTAGCAACAGTGGTAGACAACACCAGATCATTGGCCACCGGTGCCTGATTGGTTGCATTGTTGCCAGCGGTGTAGGTGAAGTACCTGACCGGTGCACTGGCAGTGGTTACGTCATCAGGATAAAAATCATCCGTTGGTCCACCGACCGCCGCATTCTGACCAAGGAAAAACAACTTCATTTCAGAAGGGCTGCCGAGTAGCGTTTGCGGAATCGCAAGCTCGGCGCTGGTAGATGCAAAGGCGATATCAGCTGTACCAACACTTTCCCATGACCAGTTGTTACCGGTTCCAGTGTACTTCTGAATATCCGAACCCTCTATCAGATAGTCTACGCCGATAGAGTATTCATTCAAAAAGCCTTTGAATCCGGTAGCTATGTTGCTGTCGGTATCGAGATAGATGCCGTAGCCCCAGCTAAGCGACGCCGGGTTTTCGTTGTTGTAGGCAACGTAGAAGTTCTGAGTGTCGTGTGCCATCCAGCCTTCAACCCAGTCAATCGTGTCATTTAAACCATTGGCATCAAGCGGGTCTGTTCCGAACGAATCGACATTGCTCCATTCAGCCAGATTGCCATCAACCGTCACTGTAGCCTGGTTGTTCGGTGCACCGCCGGTCACATTAATGGTGACCGAAGCCGCGGCACTGGTGGCACTGCCGTCGTTCACGGTAAACGTAAAGAAGTCTGTACCAACAAAATCTGCTGTCGGTGTATAGGTAACAGCGGGCGGCGTACCGGCCAGACCACCGTTGGCAGGCTGGTCAGTAATTTCAAACGTCAGTGCATCACCTTCAATGTCTGAACCGTTTAGCGTTACCTGCAAGGTTGCATTTTTGGCTACAGCAAGCGTTTGTGCCAGTGCGATCGGTGGTGTATTGCCATTGTTTGCGACGGTGGTATACGTCAGGAAACGATCCTGATCAGCGGCCGTGGTATCGGTAACGGCATCGGGGAAGTGATCAATCCCGCTGCCACCAAGCGCACTGCTGTCGCCATGCATATAAAAACGCAGCGCGGTGGCGTTATCAAGCATGACCATGGGTATGACCGCTTCAGCCGTGCTGCCGCTTCGTTGCATATCTATCAAAGAAACAAAATCCCACGCCCAGTCACCACCGGTGCCGGTGTACTTCTGTAACGTACCCGCTTCTAACAGAAAGTCTGCACCGATAGGCAACTCATTGCTAAAACCTCTGAAGCCGGTTGCGGTATTGCCATCGATATCGATGTACATACCATAGCCCCAGCTGTCCGTGATGTTTTCCTCTGTCTGATAACCGACATAGAAATTAGACAGATCATGCGCTACCCACACTTCACGCCAGTCAATAGTATTGGCACCATTGGCATCAGCCGCATCGGTACCAAAACTGGTTACCGCATTCCAGTCGCCAAGCGCACCATCAATGGTCAGGCTGTTTTCGGCTATCGGATTACTGATCGAACCGTTACTTGGCGGATTAGTCGTTGGTGGTGGCAGTACCGGTGCGGCCACTGTGCTGTTATCCACCTGTGCCAGATATTCAGACAAATCACTGAGTTCACCGGTAGTTAACGTCACGCTCAGGTGCGCGGTAACCGCATCTTCAAGCGTCGGTGCAGATCCGTCGTGCAGGTACGGACCGGTGCTCCAGACACCTAACAGTGTCGGGGTATCTATTCCGGTAAGCGGACCTGCGAGCCGGTTTCCACTCTCCGGCATAATGGTGCCAATATCATGCAGCACCGCACTGTTGGAGTCAGTAAAAATCAACCCTTCGTGGCAACTGCCGCAGCCCTGACTTGCAAACACAGACTCACCGGAAAGTGCCGCCGCCGTTAATGAACCATCCGCCATACGCCAGGGACTGTCATCGACTCTGTCGAGGCTTGTCATATAGGCAGACAGTGCATCGAGGTCGGCGCTTAAACCGGCTTTAGCGTTACCCAGCGGATCAGCCGTGTTGGCAAAGTCGGCATCATTCATTAAGCCGCTGCCACCGGCAAAGTCACGGATCTGCCCTTCGAAATCCTGTACTTCATCGAAGTTGCTGCTCCAGTGCAACATGCCATGCCCCATACCGGCTCTACCTTTAAGCGTAATCGTGTTGCGCAGGCCTTCACCCAGACCGGTGAAATCCCAGACTCTTCCGTCGTGCTCACCGTCAACATGGCAACTTGCACAACTCATGTAATCGAGTCCGGCCAGCCGGTCATCTCTTGCGTCGTAGAACAATTGCTTACCGCGAAGTACCGTGGCATCAAGGCTTTCGTTAGAGACCACATCGACAGTCGCAAGCTGAGGTGCGACAGTCGCCCCATTGTTGACCACCGCTTCAATGTTATAGACACCAACGGTGCGATCCATAAAGTTATGCACATACAAACGGCTGCCGTCTGCAGATACGGCCAACCCCTGTGGTGCACGGCCGGTATCTACGCGTCCAATTTCAATGGCGGTAGAAGCATCAATAATAGAAACCTGCCGATTCCCCTCAAGGCTGGTAAACAAAGTCACGCCGAAAGGATCAAACGCAGACGCCCCCGCCACACTGGCGTTGTCGTGATCAACCCGGCTGGCCAGTTGCTCGGCGTTGTTGGTCAGATTGATTTTCGAGGTGATTGCACGGACTGTCTGGTCAAACGTTATCCCCGCACCACCGCGCAACGCACCGGCTAAAATGTTGTCCTGCTTTGAAGGCAGCCACCCGACATCACCGGCCGGAGATATTGCCATCGCTCCAAGATAGTTCGGTATACCGGGGCCCTGATGCTCAGATACCACACGGTTACTGTGCTCTAGAATGATGGTATCAGTAATAGACAGATCACTGGTTTGCATAACCACGACTTCACCACCGTACTTGCGCGTGCCATCGTCTACCACCACATTGGCAGTATCTTCACCAGGTAATAACGGTGTGATAAAACGCGACACATAAAGCGTTTGCTGTGAACCGTCAATGGTCAGATGTCGCGGGCTGTCGCCTACATCTCTTTCATCTGAGATGGCACCGGCGAGGGAAATCTGCACGACCTTGCCAACTGCTTCCAGTGCGACAAATGCATTGCTGTCGCTAAAGACAATGCCGTAGGGTTGTGATGCAGACTGTAAATCGATGCTTCCGGTAACAGCCAATGTGGCAGAACTGATCACACTTATCGTTGCATCTTCACGGTTGGCTACCCAGATATCTCCGTTAGGTGCTTCGGCCAGTGAGACCGGGTTTCGCCCTACCTGAATTTCTGCCAACAGTGCCAGCGTAACGGTATTGATCACACTGACTGAATTGTTATCCGGGTTAACGTTCCATAGCTGCCCTGCACTGCTGTGTTCAATCACACTGGTTGATGACTTTGCTGTACCTGTGGATAAGGAGTCATGAATAATCTGCGTGTAGGTCTGACGCACTTCGTCACCAAACACATCACGAACGGTGAGGCTTACCACATACCTGCCAGCATCACTATAGGTATGCGTAACTGCAGCATTGCTGGAGTAAGCAGTCTCCGGCGTACCATCTCCAAAGTTCCACTTGTATTGTAATGTGCCACTGCCTTGCGCATCTGCCGTCAGTGACAGCTGATTACCAGACACCACCGGGTTTGCAGTCACCGGCTGAACCACTAATGGCACCGGCAAATCTGCAGCCATCACCTGTACTTCTTTTAAACTGAGAAACTGACTATCGCTGGCCAGCTGTACGCGCACATAACGCCCACGAGCACCAATGGGAAACTCTTCAGTAACACCGGCAGCACCGGTATGAAACTTTGATACCACACCCGCCTGGGTGCGTGTAGTGTTGAGGTTCTTACTCGCGAAAGGTGTCTCTGATGCAAACACGTAAAAGTCTGACAATCGATCACTACAACAATCGGTGCGATTCCATAACACCACTGAATCAATATCGACAACCCGACCGATATCAAGCTCCCACCAGGACTGACTGTCTGCCAGTGTGTGCGTGATGTTGTCGGTATTACCATCGTTAGCCACAGACGCAGGAAAGCGATTGTTGTACAAACTCGACTGCTGCGCGGTACCACCGACTGCAACGTTGCTCACATCGGACCGCTTGCTGCCAAACACCTGTACTTCTGCCAGTTGCAGGGCATTGGTGCCACGCAACTGAACACGAATATAACGCGCCAGGCCATTAACCGTAATATCTGTCTGCCGACCAGCCACACCGTTAACCGGAAAATCCACCACACCGGACTGTGATTGAGTGGTTTGCAAATCCTGCGATACAAACGGTACCGTTGAAGTCAGCACATTAAAGTCTGATAACCGGTCAGAACAACAGTCGGTCCGGTTCCACAACCTGACCGTATCAATCTCCATCACTCGTCCAAGGTCAAGTTCCCACCACGCCTGTGACTCAGAAACAGTATGAGTTAGCGAACCGGATATATTGGTTCCGCTAAGGTCACCATCGATCGCGTTGCCTGCATCAAATTGCAGCGCCGAAGGATAGGTAGAAGACTGCGTCGCTGTGCCTGTCAGCGCAACGTTGTCCAGCCGGGTATCGACTGCTGTAATACGAATGACCTGAGCTTTAGAAGGTACACCCTGATTATCGACCGCAAACAGCATCCAGTAACCCGGTACCGACACATTCGGGTTGGGGTGAATAGTCACCGCATACTGATTGTTGCCGTTAGCACTGAACTCAGGTCGGTAATGTCTGGCACCGGTGTTAATCGAATGGGTGGTAGCGGACATTTTCACCAGACTGAAGTATTCAATGTTGCCACTGGTTACAACAGACACATCTGCCCCGATATCAGCACTGGCAAAATCCGCAGTGATGGTAGGCCGTGTGGCCAGTGAGCCATCGTTGTTAAACAAATATGGTGGTGAAAATATCTGCGAATCCATGTGCGTACCCGGTGAATTCGGATCACCCGGGTGATAACCACCACCCGCCGTCAACACACGGCCGTCCGTGAGCAGCAACGCAGACGAATGATAATCTCTGGGTACGCTCATGTTTGACATACCACGCCACTGCCCGGTGACGGGGTTCCAGATTTCAGGCTCCATCACACTGCCGCTGTCCTGAAACTTGGCGCCAGTCGTGTTCCCGCCTATCACCAGCACTTCACCGGTGGGCAGCGGAATTAACTGATGAAACTTGCGCCGGTGATTCATGTTTGAAGTACTGCGAATCACCGGCACAGCGCCGTTCAGATCCACAGTAAACGCATTCTCTGCGGCACCGGTTGAGTTACCGCCCCAGTTACCATCATTACGACCGGAGATAAGCTGCTTACCAATGTCATAGTTCACCTGCACGCCACCGGCATGATTAACGCCGTCATGGTTAGCATTGGCAACACGCGTGCGACCGGTGCCAGAGGTGCTGATCAAATGATTTTCTGTGGTGTCCCAGTAGTGATAAACATTGCCATTCGGCGCGAGGCTTAACAGCGGAAACACATTCTCGCGCCCGCGTTCATTGTTGCGTGTACGCATGTTGAGGAAGTCAATACCATTTAGCACCGACCAGCCAGCGTCCGGGTCCCATACATCAGGGTTGCGAACGTTTGAAGATGAACCCATCGCCGTCATGATCTTGCCATCGCCAAGGGTCAGCGTACTCGGGTACCAGCGGCCGCCGCTGGCCATGTTTTCAATTGGTTGCCATTCAGAATTCTGGTAATCAAAAACAGACGTCCACGGACTGTTGCCACCGTTTCTTCCACCGTTCACCAGTACCTTGCCATCTGCCGTCATCGACAGGGCCGCACAAAACATATTGTGACCTTGACGCAGGTTTTCGGTAAACGAGCCGGTCTCCGGATCCCAAACCGCACTGAAGGTTCTCTCGGTAGACGGCCAGGTGCGGCGTTCGGAGCCTGAGTACGTCAGAATCTTGCCGTCCGGCAGGTTCGCCATCGACACTGCTACCAGCGGCCAGTCCATCACCGCCCCCCACTGTCCGACATCCGCAGGGCTGCCGGTAGCAGCGCCAATAACGGGCTCAACAAGCTCAATACTGTTCGCATCAGGCACAGCCGCGTCATTAGGGTCGGCAGTGACCGTGACACCATCGCCTCCACAGGCAGCCAGCGTTGCAAAGGCCGTCAGCAAAGGTATTTTGAGAAACGCACGCATTGATGGGATTCCGAATCGACGATCTACAAAAGCTATCGTTCGAAATAGGGAAGCCTTTACTACTGCTTTGCTTGCAAGTCAGGGAGTTATCGGTAGTTGATGAGCATCGATCTGAAGTGATTATTGTCTTGACAGAAAATTGCCTACCGCCGATAATACGAAATTGCGCGGGAATAGCTCAGTTGGTAGAGCACAACCTTGCCAAGGTTGGGGTCGCGAGTTCGAGTCTCGTTTCCCGCTCCAAAGATATTTTATGAATAAACAGCGACTTACGATTCATTCGGGTCGCTGTTTTTCGTTGTAGGTGGGACAATCAGTCGACAATCACCATCTCGTTTTTGGCCACTGAATTTCAGACATATTCACTGTATGTCTCCCAACCTGAGATCAGCTTTAACCTGTTGATAATGCCGTCCCGCAACTCCCGGGAGCGTTCAGACAGGTGTCTTAACCCGCTCAACACGGTGCGCCATCAACAGACGTACTCTTTTGAATGACCGCTACCCCTGTATAGCCTGGACCCAAGCCCGGACATTTCCTGAAATACAGGCAGTTTGCCACGCAAGCTCAGCTCATTCGTATCACAACTATTAGCAAAAGATCCTCTCCCCCGCCATCTGTAGCCCGTCTGCCAGATAGTTGTTCTCGGCATCCCGCGTCAGATAACCCCGGCACGTCAGGTAACGCACAATTCACCTGGCTGGCGTTTCTGCCAACATCGTCAGCGCCTCACTCGTGGGTTCTTTTGTCCTTCGGAATTCAACTCGGCTTGATTCAAGCCCGGGCAAAAAGCCTTCCCGATACCCCTAGCAGAACCGGGGATCAGTGCTGTTTTATTTGTTAATTGACTCACTGGATTTTCAACCCTTGTTGGTAAAATCTTTGGGACCTGCCAGCGTTCGACTTCCCCGGCGGCTGACACGTTAATCTTTCATTAAGATCGTGATTAAGACAAAAGTATCCAACCCCGGGTCCTTTACTACGCCAACTTACCGAACTTTCAAAAACACAGAATTGCTCTAATCCAATACTAATTGGCGAGACAGTCAGTTGCAGGTGTAACATGGTCTGGTATGCCGCGTCACACTTGGCGATATTCGATTACTTCTACGAGGATTCATGCCGCAACCAACAATCATCGCCGTCGGTGAGCTACTTGTTGAGTTCGTTTCACACCGCGAAGGCTGCGAGCTGCGTGAACTATCCGAATACTCCGGCCCTTACCCGAGTGGTGCTCCAGCCATCTGTATCGATCAGGCCGCAAGAGTCGGCGCAGCTACACAGATATTCGGTGCTGTGGGTGATGATAACTTCGGCAATGCGTTAATCGAGAGGCTCCAAACCAATCGCGTTGATGTTTCCGGCATTTCAAAAGTATCTGACAAATCTACCGGTGTAGCATTTGTCTCTTATTACGCGGATGGCAGTCGTACCTTTATATTCCACCTTAACAATACCGCGGCCGACGCCATTGCCACGGATGAGATTAATTTGCCGGACGGACCACTCATCATGCATGTCTCCGGTTCGTCACTTGGTAACCCGAAATTGCGTACTGCCATTGAATGCACCGCTACCGTGGTGATCGAGCGGGGCGGACAAATCAGTTGTGACCCAAACGCACGGCCAGAGCTTATGAGTGACCCTGCCGTCAGTGCCGCACTACAAAAACTCATTAAAAAAAGCACTTACTTGTTCCCGAGCGATAACGACCTTGAATTCCTATACCCTAATCAATCAAGCCAGACAGCCATTAAAGAGCTGCTGTCGGGCGGGGTCAAGACCATAGCACTCACCCGCGGAGAACATGGATCAACAATCTACACCGACAACAATGCGCCTTTGCAGCTGCCGGGGCATACAGTAGTAGAACTGGACCCTACCGGTGCGGGAGACTGCTTCTGCGGTACATTTCTGGCCATGGCAGCATTGGGCCATTCAACAGAACAATGCGGCCGTTATGCTAACGCCGCCGGTGCCATGGCAGTCACCAAACGCGGACCGATGGAAGGTAACTCAAACCTTGATGCCATTGAACAGTTCATAAAATCCAATCCTGCCAAAGCAGAAGCGTAAGCAACCCTCTATGCTAAATATTCCTTCACTAATATCGCGTAACCGGGCCGGTGAATCCATCGGCCTGCCCTGCTTTTGCACGGCTAATGAACAAGTCATACGTGCAGTGTTTACGTATGCAAAAAAATATTCCGTACCCGCAGTCATCGAAGCCACCTGCAATCAGGTAAATCAGGATGGCGGATATACCGGAATGACCCCCGCAGATTTTGCACAATGGATCGCCTCATTGTCTAACGAATACGAGGTTTCGCCAGACAACATCATTCTTGGCGGCGACCACCTCGGCCCCAACCCGTGGAAGCACTTACCTGCTGACAAGGCCATGGAGAAGGCCGCTGTACTGCTAAAAGACTATGCATCTGCAGGTTTTCGCAAAATACATGTAGATACCTCAATGGCCTGTGGTGGGGAGCCTACCCCGTCATTCGAATTGGTTGCACAGCGCGCAGCAACATTATGCAAAATTGCCGAAACACACTCACCTCACCCTGAGAAATTAATCTATATCATTGGCACCGAAGTTCCGATACCTGGTGGAGAAACCGATGACATGGAAACTCTGTCAGTCACCAGCGTCGAACGGCTTAACGACACAATTGACACTCATAAGCATGCGTTTGAAAGCGAAGGCCTGGCAGGTACCTGGCCGAAAATAGTGTCCGTCGTCACTCAACCAGGGGTAGATTTCAGCCACACGGCAATTCACCGATTTCAGCCTGACAAAGCCGCCAAACTGTCAAACCAGGTCCTATCCATTGCAAACATGACCTTCGAAGCACACTCCACAGACTACCAACCGACTCAAGCACTACAAAAGTTGGTAGAACAACATTTTTTCTTTTTAAAGGTTGGACCGGAACTGACTTTTAGAATGCGAGAGGCGGTTTTTGCACTGGCGCAAATAGAAACTCAACTGTGCGATAAGTCAAAACGATCAGAACTAATTGCAACCATAGACCAGGCGATGAACAACAACCCGGAACACTGGTTGCCGTACTATCAGGGTGATGACAAAACGGTCGAGCAACTAAAACACTACAGTTACAGTGATAGAATTCGCTACTACTGGTCGATACCTGAAATCAGAACTGCGCTTGATACGCTAATAAGCAATATCGATAACGCGAGACTACCAGACACAATAATTTCTCAATATTTTTCTGCAAGAGAATTCGGCAACATGCATGCCACGGCCAACGAACTTATCGAAGACCATATAGCGCTGTGCATTGATCGATACTATTGCGCCTGCGGTTATACTCACTCTGAAGCATAATCAAAGCA
>CALHCI010000119.1 GCA_937931165.1 uncultured Granulosicoccaceae bacterium | reverse complement strand
TTGTTCACGACGCCAGTCTTCAAGGTAGGCATCTGTGCCTTCCTTACCGGCACGCATGGCTGCCATGTCAATGGCTTCCTGAAAGCGATCGGTGAGCTGTACCTTGGCGGTCTTGCGACCGGCTTTAGCGGTGACCTGCGCCGGAATGTCGCGCCAGTAGGTAATGATCAGTTTTGCCATTGCACAATACTTTCGTTAAAGCGGGTAAGACCGGTTTCAAGATCACCATAGTCGGTGCGCCGGTATTCATAAACAAGATTCAACTTAACCGCAGCATCCTGCGCCAGTTTGGTCAGTTCCGGGTTGTCTGATTGCGCCAGGTAGACAAGTTTTTTGTAATTACCAAAGTACATGTCGCGCAACTCCGGGTGATCGAGAATGCCAAGTTCTTTAAGAATGATACGGTCGAAGTGTCTGGCCAGAAAGTCTGTCAGATAAAATGTACCAAGCTCTTCTTCTGCGAGTGCTGCAAATGCCTCGCTGCCTGCAAAGAACTCGTAACAGTGTGCGCCCGGCAGACGTTCTACTTTTTCCTCTTCGAGAACAGTATCCAGCAGACCACCAGTGCCGCAATCGGCAAACGCAACAAACAGTTCGGAGTAATCGTCTCGCGCCGCGTGAATAATTTTGCGGACGGCATCGGGGATCAGGTGAGGGGTGTTATGGATCTTTGCCGGTATGCACTGCACACGCAGATGATGCCACTGGTTGGTCTCGACAAGCGTAGTGATTTCTCTGGCAAGAGCACCACAGGCAATAACAAGCGCGGGTCGAGTTGACATCTGTTACCTCTCGGGAGGTGTGGTGTGCACCTCCTCAAGTGTTTCGTCAGATAAGTTGTGACGTTAGCTGGCTGCGGCTCGCCTCTCGGCTATGAGTTTGCCGGCAGTTTCCACCGCAACAGCGGCATCACGACAGTAGGCATCAGCGCCAATGGCGTCACTGAATTCTTCATTCAGTGGTGCGCCACCGACGAGTACGATGTACTTGTCGCGAAGACCTTGTTCCTGCAGCGTGTCGATAACCACTTTCATGTAAGGCATGGTGGTGGTTAACAGGGCAGACATACCGAGTATATCCGGCTGATGTTCTTCCAGAGCGGCCAGATAGTCTTCAACAGGGTTGTTGATACCCATGTCTATTACTTCAAAGCCGGCTCCTTCCATCATCATTGAAACCAGGTTTTTGCCAATGTCGTGGATGTCACCTTTCACAGTGCCAATAACCATTTTGCCAATGGTTTCCGCACCGGTTTCGGCAAGTAGTGGCCGTAGAATTTCCATACCGCCTTTCATCGCGTTGGCAGCCATCAGAACTTCTGGTACAAACAAAATGCCGTCACGAAAATCTATGCCAACAATGCGCATGCCTTCAACGAGCGCATCGTTGAGAACTTTGTCAGGTGTCCATTTGCGCTCGAGCAAAATGTTGGTGCCTTCGACAATCTCTTCACGCAGACCGTTGTACAGATCATCGTGCATTTGCTCCACAAGCTCATCATCATCAAGCTCGGAGAGGATGATTTCTTCTTCATCGTCGAATTCGTCTTCTGCCATCGGATTGCTCTTCAGTGTGCTCTTGTTATAGCGACGTGGTGCATGCGTGCTTGATACCACGATTCGTAAAAATAAAACAGTGAGCGGAGTCTAGGGCAAGTCCTGCCTGTGGAATAGCCCGTCATGCTTGGTGGGCGACTTTGGGTTTCTGAAAAACGACAATATTGTTGAAGTGTGACCGAATTTCAGGGGTTTACGTTAGCCTGGCAGGCTGGGTTCGGCCTGTATTATGGTGTTTGTTGGTGTTGTTTCTGTAATGGTTTGGCAGGGGTAAATAACCTGTCGGGGTGTTGCGGGCGGCTTTTCGTGTGTACCTGAAGATTAGTAATGGCGGTCAGTATTGCTGGCCATTGGATGGTTTTGTGTGGCCGGTTTTCGGTTTAACGTGGGCAGGTTGTCCGTGGCAACCAACTGCAATGAAAACCGCGGCCACTTGCAGGCTCTGCCGTAGTACTATCAATCGGCCCCAAATTACTTTAAAGCTTAGCCTTTCTCTTGATTAGATCGAACAAAATAATAACATCGGCCAAACGGCCGGGAGTATGGTTAGTCGGTGCCATAGCGGGCTTTGTTTCCCTCTATCTGCCAGCTGCTTCTGCGACTGATGAGCAGCTTCGCGAACAGCGCGCGCACTTTGTTGAAGGACGCGAAATGCTTGCTGCCGGAAGTATTGCATCAGCGCGGGAAAAGCTTGGCGTGCTCTCCGGTTATCCGTTGCAATCGCACTTCGAATATCTGCTGTTGCGCAAACAAATAGAGGTTGCCGATAACCCGATCTCTATGCTGGGTAAAATCAAAACCTTTGCCGGCAAGTATGATGACAGCCGTTCTCATCGCAGACTGATTGGTGTATTAAAAAACCGTCTTGCCAGTCTTCAGAACTGGACTGACTATGGCAAGCTGCGTGAACTGTCAAATGCCCCCGTACATCCCTGTGATGATTTATTCGCCAGGGTTCATGCAGGCCTTAAGAAGTTTGATCAGCCAGCCAGAGATCTCTGGATTAATCCCCGCAAGCATACTGACAACTGTGACAAAGCTTTTGCCACGCTAATCAGTCGCGCTGGCGATGTGCCAACTGCGGCGCTGTGGAAGCGCACGGTAGCGTTGCTAATCAGTGGTAAAAAAGACAAAGTCGAATCGCTGCTGCGATTTTATGGCACCCGCGATCGGCGTATTGTTCAGTCCTGGATTGATCACATCGACCAGCCGCAACGTTTGCTGGAAAGCGAATCGGTCAACGGCAACATGGTGCACCATCAGCAGCTGGTGAGTTATTTGTTGCGTCGCTGGATGCGTGAAGATCTGCCGGCGGCAACGGCTTTTTGGAAACGTCAGGGTAGTGCATTCGGATACAACAATACCGAACTCGCGCAGTCAGTTGGCAAGCATGCGGTACTGGCAGCTAAAAGAAGTTTGCCTGAGGCCGAATCGCTGTTAAAGGAAGCGGGTGCAGTTCATCGGGATGTCAGGTATTGGCGTGTCAGACTTGCGCTGCGTTCAGGTGACTGGAAGGCAGTGGTTGCAGGTCTCGATGCACTGACTGCGAGAGAGCAGTCGAGCACCCGATGGCAATACTGGCGTGCCAGAGCTTTGCAGTCGCTCGGGTCACCCAAACAGGCAGAAGCCATTTATCGCAAGCTTTCAAAGCAATTTGAATACTATGGATTTCTGGCTGCCGACAAGCTGGCTGTCGACTACAACATCTACAGTGATGACGTTACCGTAGACTCGCAAACACAGTCAGCGCTGCTGGCTGACCCTCAAATCGCGGTCGCAGTAGAGTTCTTCCATGTCGATATTCCCTGGGAAGGGCGCCGCGCCTGGAATATCGCGTTGAAGGGTGCCAGCGAAAAAACGCTGGTTGCGGCAGCTCAGTATGCACTGTCGATTGGCTGGTATGACCGTGCCTTTGCCAGTATTAAAAAGACCGATTACGACAGCGCGTTACCCTATCACTTCCCCATGCCGCACCAGCAGCATATCCGCGAGGTGGTTTCTGGCAATGCAGTGAGCGAGGCACTGATTTACGGCGTGATGCGGCAGGAGAGTGGTTACATTGCCGATGTCAGATCGCCAGCCGGTGCGGTTGGTCTGATGCAGCTCATGCCGGCAACAGCGCGTGAGGTTGCCGGTAAAATCGGTATCGACGTGCCAAGCTGGAAACTGATTGATGGTGAAATCAGCATTCGCCTGGGCGCCAAGTATCTCGATATGGTGCTGGAACGCTTTGAGGGTAATGTGGTGCTTGCTGCAGCGGCCTATAACGCCGGGCCACATAGAGTATCAACCTGGATTTCGGATGCGTCGCTCGCCGCAGATATCTGGGTAGAGACTATTCCTTTTGATGAAACCCGCAGTTATGTCAAAGGTGTGTTGTTTAATGCAACGGTGTCAGAGTGGCGGTTAAAAAACCGTGTGCTTACCCGTCTGAAAAGCCGTATGCAGGATGTCTTGCCGCTCGGCTGACAGCAGTTCGGGCTTCTCGTACCGTGGCGCAGAACCACGTACTACCGCGCTGAACCACCTCGGCATTCCGGTGATGCGTCAGCGCTCTCACCTCGCGCTGTCCATTCATCACTGGTGTAGGTGTGTAGCGCCAGTGCGTGGATATTTCCGGCGAGTTCATCTTTAAGTATCGCGTTCACTTTGCGGTGCCGGCCAAGCAATGCTGTATCGGCGAAAGCATCGCTAACCACCACGACCCGAAAGTGTGACTCGGCGCCGTCAGGTACATTGTGCATGTGGCTCTCGTTGGCCACATCCAGGTGGGTAATCTGCAGTCCGTCGTGCAGCTTCTTTTCAATTATTTCTTTGGTTGACATTGCCTGTCTCTGAATTTGTCTGTTGAGCTGTCTCTCGAAAACGCATCACTCTACAGTGAGTTCGGGCTTGTTAGAAACGGCGATAAACGTGTTGATTCTGGTATGATGGCGCAAGTTCAAATAGGCAACAACCCATGTCGCAGCTCCAACTCAGCGGAAAGCTCATCAAAGAGGTCAGAGACGTCATTGCCGAGCATGATCCTGCTGCCTCTGATCCGGGCGTTGCATCTCAGTATCTGAGTGCGGTAATTGGATTTTTACTCGGTCAGGAAGATATGCCTGATCAGCAAAAGCAGGAAATCCTCGAAGAGCTGATGGCATTTGCCAATCATGTGGCTTCTGACGTTCAGCGTCAGAAGAGCAATCAGGCGCAACAAGCATCCGGCGTATGGAAGCCGGGCACATCCTAGTCGCTTTTGCGCCCAATCACTAAATCTGAAATCACTTAAAAAAGGGTTATTACTATGGCCGAAGCAACTGCACGCCACATTCTCGTAGACACAGAAGAAAAGTGTCTCGATCTCAAACAACAAATTACAGACGGTGGTGATTTTGCGGCACTCGCTGCTGAACACTCGAGCTGCCCTTCCGGCAAATCCGGTGGTGATCTGGGCTCATTCGGACCGGGCATGATGGTCAAAGAATTTGACCAGGTTGTGTTTAACGAAGCAGTCGGTGAAGTACATGGCCCGGTTAAAACACAGTTTGGTTATCACCTGCTCGAAGTCACTTCGCGCAGCTAATCAAGAATCTGTGCCGGAGTCTTGCTCCGGCACAATTCATCCGGGTCAGGGCACTGCCTGTACCGGACCCGGGTGCTGTTTATTTGTTTGTGAACCCTGAAGAACCCAGACGTGAAGTACCCAGACGATGCCCCCGAACAACAACGCTATAGAAGTCAGGGGAAATATGTACACACTGATGTCAGTAGTGTTGCATAGCCTCGATCTCGCGACTATTGCCAGAGCCCTGCATGCGCGCATTCAGCAGGCGCCGGAATTTTTTTCACATACACCGGTCATTGTCGATTTCTCACACGTCCCGGTAAGCGCTTCAACTAATTTCAAGGCACTGTTTAAAGTGATCCGTCAGCAACAACTGCTGCCCGTGGCAGTTCGGGGTTTGCCGGAAACGCTCAGCGAGACGCTGCAATCACTCGGTGTCCCCATTGTTGAGCAAAATTCACCGCAACAAACTGCGATTCTGCCAGAGCAGCCGGCGGAACCCGATCTGATTGTCGGTAAACCGGGCAGTACACTTATCATTGAGCGGTCGCTGCGACCGGGGCAACGCTGTTATGCGCGAGGTGCCGACTTGATTGTTCTGGGTGACACACAACCCGATAACGAGTTGATTGCCGATGGCAGTATCCATGTGTACGGAGTGCTGCGCGGTAAAGCGCTTTGTGGCATGCAAGGCGATGTCGACGCGAGGATATTCTGTCATGGGCTTGAGGCCGAAGTCGTTTCCGTTGGCGAGCATAGCCTTAAGCCTGGAAAAACTGCTGATGCGCTGTCGACCCCGCCGGTGCTGCAAATAAAACTGAGTGACGGAGCAGTGTCGATTACCCCGCTGCTCACTAAAAAGCCGTTAGATTAACCGCAGCGGCCATTTCATCTCTGTCAAAAACTGACGCCAAATTTTGTTTCATTTGCGTTACACAATCGCAACTTGTTGGTTAAAAGTATCGTTTTAATTAGATTGAAAATACTCATAACCTATTGAAAATATTATTTTTAAATACAAAGTCTGAACTTTTGTTGTAATAAAAACACAACAAAACATCAATGCAACAAATGTTGTATTTATACCAATTATGTTGATACAGTGTTTGCTCTCGAACAAACACGACCCCGGTAACAACATCTGATGCAACCCTCCCGACTCTTACTGCCTGCTGCAATGATTGCAGTCGCTTGCGCCTCGCAAGCCAGCGCGGCAGAGTCGAGCTTGTATGCATCAGTCAGGCAAGCGGTATTGTTTACCGACGCCGGCGCTCCGGGTGGTGATAGTGACGACATCGGCATCGTTGATCAGGGATCCCGGGTTGGCTTTCAAGGCAACCAGTCGTTCGGTGAGTTTACCGGCTTTGGACTATTCGAAATCGGGCTGGATGCAAGTGAACAAGACGCCAGTCCCGGTGTAAGGCTTGGATATGTGGGTGTTAGTGGTGACTTCGGCATCGTGTCCTTTGGCTCTCAATGGTCAGCATGGGATACCTACGTCGGCGGCTCACACACCAACTTTGTCAGCGAAGGGAGCTGGCAAAACGGCACTGGACGCAATGGCAGCACGTTGAAATACGCCGGCAGGCTTGGCCAGTTGTCTGTGGAGGCGGATGTGGTGCTAGAAAGCAAGGAAGAGCCTGACCTGGCGACTGGCAATGCAGCGAGCAGCGGGCTGCTTGATGAAATGCAACTCGCCCTTGGCTACACCGTGGGTAGTTTTACTGCCAACGCGGCACTGATTGAAAGAGATGGCGGTGCGAATGGCTACCAGGGTGGTGGCAGTTTGTACGGTGCCAGGCTGAGCTACGAGTCCGGCCCGATGACACTGTCATTTGCGGTAGCGCAGGACGATAGTCAATTTGGAGCAAACGCAGAAGAAACTACGGGTATGAAGCTGCGCGCTTCCTATGTAACTGGAGCAAATTCTTTTCTCGCGGTAGTAACCACTGCCGACAACGAGGTAGCGGCTAATCAGCCGCTCGGGGTGGCCGTAGGCTACCAACATGATCTCAGCCAGCGCTCACGCGTTGCGCTGGAACTTTCTTCTGTCGATCCAGATATAGCGGGTCTGGATTCGTCGATAGAAGGTGGCGTGATGTATCGCCACGACTGGTAATACTAATAATAATACAATGTGCGTGAAAACTCAGGGCGTCCCTCGGCGCCCTTTTTTTCAACCCACAAATTACCATAGAAATACCGCTAATACTTTCCAGAACAGACCGTAAACAGATAATTCAGTGTGCTTTTTAGTGACTGAATCGGTCTGTGTCAGCTTCACGAAAGAGTCACACTCTTGACTCGGACTATTCGCACCGGAGGTCGCATCAGTCAGACCAGCTATGGCTTTGTGTTGATGCTTGGTGCATTCCTGTGCTTTGCTGTGATGGACACTAGCGCAAAGTGGCTGGTATCAGTGGCGTTGTTGCCGGCATTGCAGGTGGTATTTGTCAGATACCTTGTGCATTTTTTCTGGGTGCTTGTGCTTTATGTGCCGCGGCATGGGCGTGGTGTTTTATCTTCCACTGCCCCGGGCTGGCAAATTCTCAGAGGGTTGCTGCTGTTTAGCAGTACCGCATTAAACTTTACCGCACTAAAGTATCTGCCGCTCACCGTCACCATAGCGATCTTCTTTGCTGCACCGATGTTAGTTTGTCTGTTAAGTATTCCGTTTTTAGGTGAGCGCGTGGGCATCAAAAGATTCGCCGCCATTGTCGTCGGTTTTATTGGTGTACTGATTATTGTTCATCCCTGGGGTGCTTCTTTTGACTGGCATGTGATTTATTCGCTTGGGGCGCTGTTTACCGCATCGTGTTACTTTGTGGTGACCCGCAAAGTGGCAGGGGCAGACAGTAACGCTGTTGCGCAATTTTATATTGCCGGTACCGCTACTGTGCTGCTTGCACCGCTGGCACTGCAAAAGTGGCAGTGGCCGGGTACCTTTGATGAATTTATAGTGCTTGCCGTTCTCGGCTCACTGGGTATGCTGGGTCACAGCCTGGTGACTCATGCACATCGCTTTGCCGAAGCGTCGGTGCTGGCGCCAACTGTATACTCTCAGATTATTTACATTACATTGTTAAGCTGGCTTGTTTTCAATGCGATTCCTGATCGTGCAACAGTGGCTGGCACTGTTATTATTATCTTAAGCGGTCTGTTTATCTGGTGGCGCGAGCGGTCACTACAGCCTTAAACGCCGTTCGGCACGCTATAGTAGAGCGGTGCATTTAATTTGGTTGTTCAAGTTGCGGGAGAACAAAACATGACATTAGCACTTCTTACTGAATTCTTTTTCTGGTGCTGCGTAATCAACGGTTTTCTGCTGACACTTTGGGTGATACTCATGATGTTTGCACCGGATCTGGTCTATAAAACGCAGTACAAATGGTTTCCAATATCACGGGAGTCATTCTCGGAAACCATGTATCGATTTCTCGGTTTGTTTAAATTAATGTTTTTGGTATTTAATCTGGTGCCGTTAGTGGCGCTTAAACTGATTGCCTGATTTAGCGCCCCATTTGCCTGAAGCGCTACTGGAAGCGCTACTAAAAGAGCTATTATGAGTTATCCAAAACTGGTTGAAAGATTTGCCGAAATCTATCGGCTTGATCATGCAATAACGTTTCTAAGCTGGGATCAGATGGTAATGATGCCGGAGCATGGCAATGATGCGCGGTCTTCATCGATAGCGGAGCTTGCCGGGATAAGGCACCGGATGCTTACCGCACCAGAGGTGTCTGACTGGTTTGGTGAGTCTGATGTGCAAGGGGTTAATGATGCTGCAACACAAATCAGTCTCCGTGAAATGCGTCGAGTCTGGCAGCAGGCAACCTGCCTGCCGGAAGCATTGGTGGTTGCTAAAATCAAAGCCGGATCAACTTGTGAGCATGGCTGGCGAACACAGCGTGCCAACAATGACTGGAGCGGTTTTTTAAAGAATTTTCTACCCGTTGTGCAGCTTGCAAGGGAAGAAGCAACGCTCAGACAGCAGGCTGCAACGGATGAAAAAGGCCTGAATACACCTTATGAAGCATTACTTGATTTGCATTGTTCCGGTGATTCGCAGTCGCTGATTGATTCGGTCTTTGCCAACCTGCGGGCGGAATTGCCAACACTGTTGCAAAACGTCAGGGACCATCAAAGTAGTCGTAATACCCCGGTGATTAGCGGTGAGTTTCCAATCACAAAACAAAAGGCCCTGTGCGAACAATTGATGAAGGTGTTGGGGTTTGATTTTGCCGGAGGCCGTCTTGATGAAAGTATGCATCCGTTCAGTACGGGTGTTGCCGGTGATCTCCGTATAACGACCCGTTTCAGAACCGACGAATTTCTTGAAGCCTTAAACGCAACTGCACATGAGGTCGGGCATGCAAGTTATCAGGGTGGTTTACCTGCTGACCTTGAAGGATTACCGGTGGGTGATTATAGAAACATGTGTATTCACGAGAGCCAGAGTCTGTTGTTTGAAAAACAGATTTTTCTATCCAGGCATTTTATGCAGTACTTTACCGATGTTGTACATCAACACCTGCCGGGTGCAACCGCTTACGATGCGAGTGCGCTATGGAGCGCCGCAACGCATGTGGAGCCCGGTTTTATTCGGGTAGAAGCTGATGAAGTCTGCTATCCGTTGCATGTATTGTTGCGTTATGAAATAGAGAGTGCCCTGATTAACGGCAAGATTGAAGCGCAGGCTATTCCTGATTTGTGGAATCAAAAAATGAATGACTATCTGGGTTTGTCGACTGAGGGGAACTATACCAACGGTTGTTTGCAGGACATTCACTGGACAGATGGTGCGTTTGGGTATTTTCCGTCCTATACCGTCGGTGCCGTTAACGGCGCGCAGATTTTCAAGGCATTGTGTGACGATAATCCGCAGTGGCAGGCAAAGCTCGGTAGTGGTGACCTTGGGTTTGTTCGCGAGTGGCTTGAAAATAAAATATGGTCCCGGGGTTGTCAGTTAACCTCCCAGGAACTTATGCAACACGCGACCGGCAGCA
Source organism: uncultured Granulosicoccaceae bacterium (assembly GCA_937931165.1). Classification (GTDB taxonomy): domain Bacteria; phylum Pseudomonadota; class Gammaproteobacteria; order Granulosicoccales; family Granulosicoccaceae. The sequence goes on along the minus strand of CALHCI010000119.1, from coordinate 17,000 downwards.
CGACCAACACAGATGCCTATCTGGCGCATCTCAATGCGCGTTACCTTGAAGAGTCGCATTAGTAAACCGCACCGGACATAGTGTCGCCATATTGATTGAGTTGATTGATAAGAGTGCCCCGGATTGCGGCGTGTTGCTGATCGCCTATTACTGATCGCTTATCGCTTATCGCTTATCGCTTATCGCTTATTGCTGATCATTGGCGTTGTCGAGATTTTCTATCAGGCGGGTTTCCAGTAACTGACCGCCACGGTAAAGAATCGGGTAGGCGAGGGAGGCAACGTGACTGTTAAACTGGTTTAGCGCGCGTAGTGTTTCAAGGTGCAGGTTGCTTGAATCGAAACTCACTGCCGAACCCTTGCTCAGACGCTTCAGGTGTTTTTTGCGGCTGGAGCGCTCGCGGCGGACCATTTCGTTTTTTTCTTCCAGTAATAACCTGGCGCTTTCGAGATCGGTTGATACCAGAAGGTTCATCGCCAGAGACATATTGGACATCAGACGGTCGTGCATGGTTCTGAGTTCTTCGCTGCCGGCGCGCGAAAATCGTACACCGTCTTCTGATTTTTCCTGTGCCAGTGTCAGCAGTTGCTTGCCAACGATATCACCTGCGGTTTCAAGTGCAATGGCATACTCGGTTAGCTCTCTTATCAGATCGCGTTGATCTTTGCTCATTGTCTCGTCCGGTAGCGAGGCAACATAGCGTTTGATGTCCCGCACAGAGGCATTGATCACTGCCTCGCGTGAGCGGATACCTTTCATGCGGCCCAGGTCAAATTCACGGAACAGATCCATCGCAGGTTCTGCCATGGTTTCGAGAATTTGTGCCAGTCGCAGCACCTCGCGACGCAAACTGGCGATAGCGAGTGTCGGGTTGTACTGTACTGAATCATCCAGTGCCGATTTGAGCATGGGATTGTCCGGCTCTGTGGATTGAGCCTCCGGCAGTAGCAGCTTCAGTGGTGTTTCCAGTAGCCGGCACACCGGCAGTGTGAGTAACAATGTGCAGTTAAACAGCACATGAAGATTGATAAGCGCCTGCGCATTACCCATCGCCAGTATCCATTGAGGCAACGATAGCCGTGACACAATAATCAGTGCGATGACAGCGCCGGTGCCACGAATAATCAGGTTGGCCACTGGTATCCGTTGTGCCTGCGGGCTCATGCTGCGACTTAACCATACCGGAATTAGTGCCGAGCCCAGGTTTGCGCCAAATAGCAATGCTACGCCAGCGCTGAGTGGCAACGCACCGATAGAGACAATGGTGACGCACATGAGAATAGCGGCAACCGATGAGTGCATAACAAAGGTCAGTGCCGCACCGGTGATAAAGGCGGTGATAATATCGCGTTCAAGGTAGGCCGCAATTGACGGAAGAAAGGTGCTTTCCCGGATCGGGATCATGGTTTCGCGAAGAAAGCGCAACGAGATAAGAATAAATGCAATGCCGAGAATAATACGGCCAAACTGTCTGAGCTTGCGTCTGTCTGACTTAATATAAAAAGCACCGCCGATGGCCAGCAGGGCAGGGCTAAGCCACTGCAAGTCAAACGACAATACCTGTATTAACAGTGCTGAACCCAGATCAGCGCCCAGAATAATCGGGAGACCAGCTGCAAAGGTAAGCGCGCCATTACCGGCGAAACCTGCGGCCAACAAAGCAACTGCGGCGGAGCTTTGCAGGATAATTGCCAGGCAAACTCCCGTGAGTGTGCCGGCGGCAAGGTTGGGCGCGGTGGTGACATAGCGTTTGAACGAAGCACCAAAAGTACGCTCAATGCCGGTGCGCACCATGCGCACGGCAAACAATAAAAGCATGACGCTGCCGGTTAGCTCAACAATGAATTTGAGAATGCTCATTGGTAAGTGGCCATGCTCTCCTGACCTGAAAGACGGGGTCTTTCAGACTTTTTAATGAGGTAGTCGCCGGTGATCATGTTTTGATATCGTTCAGGTGTTTCAGTGTCGAGCCGATGAATGACATCCTGAGTATAGAACGCTAACAGAACATGCGTCCGGTCTTGTCGAGGTCTGTCGGTATTTCATTCAAAATTGGCAGTGTGCCATGTTTGAAGCACGCATCGCGGACGCGGCGCCAGTATCTGCCCGGTGCAAAGCCGGGGCTCGCTCGCCCTGCCGATCCCTGCAGAAACGTTTTCTGCCGTGTTTGGGCGGCGGCCCGGAATGAGGGGCGTGTGTCAGGAAGGCCAGGGTAGTGAATAGGTTTTGACTACCGTAAAGAATTTCATTGCTTCAAGAACACCTTCCTTTACCGCATTTCCGCTGTCTTTCACCCCGCCGAAAGGTGACAGTTCTATTCGATAGCCCGGTTGCTCCCAGATGTTACAAGTGCCGACATCCAGTCCCTCAATGAAGGCCATGGCACGATGCAGGTTGTTGGTGCACACCCCGGAAGACAGTCCGAACTCGGTACTGTTGGAGATCATCATTACCGCGTCATCGTCGTCGGGTACGCGTACAATGGGTATGACAGGTCCGAACGTTTCTTCCATCACCAGCTCACTGTTGTGCGGCACATGGTCGACCACAATCGGTGGCAGTAAGGCGCCTTTACGCTCAGGGTGATAGAGTATTTTTGCGCCAAGCTGTTCTGCGTTGAATACCCGTTGTTCAATCAATTCGGCAGCGTTTGCACTGACCACGCAACCGAGTTGTGTTTCCGGATCCATAGGGTCGCCGAACTTTAAATCCTGCGCTTTTTTTAGTACCAGTGGCACAAACTCATTGGCAACAGATTCCTGGACCAGAATGCGTTTAACTGCGGTACAGCGCTGTCCGGAGTTGCCGGTAGCGCCAGCAACGGCAATGGTTGCTGCCTTATCTAAATCATCAGAGGTCAGATCGTTAAGTACAATTAACGGGTCATTACCACCCAGCTCAAGTGCTGAGCGTTTGTAGCCGGCTTTGTTTGCGATTAGCTTACCGACCGGTACTCCACCGGTAAAAGTAATGATATCGATGTTGTCATTGGTCACCATTTCATCGCCAATATCCTTTGGCCAGCCTGTGACTATCTGGAACATCTCCGGTGGTAGTCCGGCTTCGTAAAGAATGTCTGCCAGTGCAATAGCGGTTAATGGTGTCAGTTCGGTGGGTTTGCATACCAGGCAGTTGTTCGTGGCAACGGAGGGTGCAATCTTGTGTGCCACCATGTTTAGCGGGTGGTTAAACGGCGTTATTGCAGAAATAGCTCGTACCGGTTCGCGCACGGTGTAAATTTTTCGTTGCTTGCCGTGCGGTGTCAGGTCACAGGAAAAAATCTGGCCGTCATCAACAAGGGCCATCTGACCGGCAAAAGTAAACACATCACTGGCACGGCCAGCTTCATACAGCGCGTGTTGCTGACTAATGCCAAGTTCCAGCGTTAACCATCGTGCCAGTTCGTCTCTGCGTTCATCAATGAGCTCTGCGGTTTTTAGTAGTATTTTTTGTCTTTCATAACGGCTTAGGGATGCTTTATAAGCAGCTGCGATGTCGAATGCCTTTGCTGCATGTTCGGCCCTGCCAGCCGGTACGGTTCCAATGCATTCCCCGGTATAGGGGTAGTGCACTTCGATGATGTCGTCAGTGAATACTTTCTCACCACCGATGCGCATACCCTCCCTGCGTACCTCGATGTTGTTATTTTTCAGTACTGATTTTTTCATTCGGCTTCTTACCTGATTGCAGGTGTTAATCAATACCGTAGCGTGTGCTTAGCTTGTGCTCTGACCGGCGGCATGGGTTGCGTAAAATATGGCATCGTAGTTCTTTAATTCCGGGGCGGACGGCAGATCGATTTTGCGATTGACAATAAAGGGCACTACTTGTTCCGTCAAACCACCGTGTGAACGCAGTGGCTCCTTTAACGCGGCAAGGTCATGACATTCTTCGCTGGTGCCGATGACAACTGTCTCATCGGAAATCATCACTACATCACCAATTCGGTCAGCAGGCAGCTGAAATTGTTCAACCGCTTCTGCTTTCCCAAGGACCAGTAACATGCCGTCAAGTGCACCTAGTGTGGCGACGACTTCAGCGTGATTGCATTCTGCAGGGAGGTAGGCGGTGGCAAACGCACCCAGAGCGCCATGGTGCACAACGTACGGGTCAGTGATTGGTAGAATCACACGTGACGTTCCTGAGCCAAGCATTTCATCAAGGATGGTTTGACCATAAATGACATCCGGGGTGCCATCAGCCTTGTGCTTTGGTTTCATGCCATGATCTGCGGTGGTTACGATGGCGGCCCCCATGTTGTCGAGCTCACCCAGATACTTGTCAAACATGGCATAAAAACTATTTGCGTCTGTGGTACCAGGTGCATGCTTGTGTTGTATGTAGTCAGTGGTAGTCAGGTACATGAGGTCCGGCTGGCGTTCTTTCAGAAGTTTTACACCCGCTGCAAATACAAATTCGGACAACTCTGCGGAATAGACTTCAGGTTGCGGAAAATCCAGCCATCCGGCGGCGTTGTCTATACCGTGTTCAGCCACTGTGGTAGTGGCAGAATTTTCAGCTGAAAAGCAACAGCTGCCGTTGGCTTCCAGAGTCAGTGCAGCACCCAGTAGAGCGCGTAACTTGTCTTTGGCGGTCACAATGGCAATGGTGGCGCCGGCCCGTTGGAAGCGGCTGAAAATGGTAGGTGCACGCAGAAACCGTACATCATTCATCATGACTTCTTCACCGGTGTCCGGGTCGTAAAGGTAGTTGCCGCAAATACCGTGAACTATCGGTGGCTGACCGGTCGCAATAGAAAGATTGTTGGGGTTGGTAAAAGAGGGAATAACGCTGTGCGCCAGCCGGTTGGTACCGCTTGCTCTGATTTTTTGCAGATTGGGCATTAAGCCTGCGGCGATTGCCTTGTCGAGGTAGGCGGGCTCGCAACCGTCCAGACAAATTACCACGGCGGGTGTTACCGGGGCGGGATAACTGCGCTGGTTTACTTCAATAACCGGTGTGATTGCCATGCTGGGGGTCCGTGTCGACGAGGAGGGTGTTATTGTCCCGATTAAATATCCACCTGTAATATTACTTTATAGATTAGAAAAGGCAGATCAAAACTATGCTAAGCCCTGAAGGCAGAGTCATTATGGTATCTGGCGCCAATCGTGGTATTGGAAAAGCAATAGCAGAGAAACTGGCAGCCGATGGCTACAAACTGAGTCTTGGTGCTCGTCATCCTGAAACAATAGTGCCGGTTTCCGGAGTCAATGATGTGTTAACTCATCAATGGGATGCGACCAGTACTACCGACTCTGCAGAATGGGTTGACACCACTTTACAGCATTTTGGCAGAATTGACGGTGTTGTGCTCAATGCCGGTGTGATCTATCCGGCAGGGCTTGAAGATGGCAGCGAAGAAGACATTGACAAAATGTGGGCGGTCAATTTTAAGGGGCCGCTGCGACTGGTGCGTGCTGCGTTGCCGGAGCTGAAAAACAGCGGTCATGGACGGGTGGTGAATATTGTATCTCTGTCTGGCGTGCGTGTGATGGGGGCGGGGAATATGGGGTACTGCGCATCAAAGCATGCATCTATCGCGCTGACCCATTCAATCAGACAGGACGGTTGGTCCAGTGGACTTCGTGCGACTTCGATTTGCCCCGGTCTGGTTGAGACTGACATGGTCTCCAACGTTCAGACACCTGAGGGCGAGTATAAAATTACACCACAGGCGGTAGCAGCAACCGCTGCCTACACGCTGTCACTGCCTGCTGAGGCAGTGGTTGCCGAAATTCGAATTAACAGTCGACTGGAAAGTTTGTTTTGACGTTAGTAACGGGTTTTCTATAAGCCATAATTTTTACCCTTATTTCAAAGGGCAACGGTTCCAGCCGTTCACAAGCGACGTCCACATTTGCCCGGGTTTATTGTCTTACTACTTTGAACTCGTGCAGGGTAAAGGTGCCCTGGCCCCAGAATGTTTCAGTGCCAATTTCGATAGCGCCCATACAGGTACCGTTTTGAATACGCGGTACGCCGAAGGCCGGGCCGTTATAACGAGTCCAGTCGACAAATGCACTCCAGTCGAGCCAGCCTTCTGTCATCGGTTGCTGTGCAACAAATGCAACATAACCCCAGCCAAGTTTAGGGTTGGTATGTACATCCCACTTAAAACCATCCAGTGTGACTTCAGCGACCTTGGGGCCGGGTGCCTTGGTAACCGGAATACCTACCCATACCATTAGCTCAAATTGCTTGTTCCACTCTTCAGCTTCACAGCTGGTATGAAAGAATGATTCCAGTGCCACATTGCGCTCGGGGTTGCCGGTTTCTGAGTATTTAAAGCGCACTTTGTATTCAGGAATGCTGTGTAGTGGTGCAGGCAGCCCCAGTTTTTCCGGTGTGCCGGATGTGGTGTTACGGGTTTTGCGACCGTAGTAAACCTGCGGATAACTCTTAACTGAGTACTCGTTACCCTCATCGGAAGCCAGCCAGTTGTAGTCCCACTTGGCAACATAATGACCAGCGCTGCCACCCAGTTCTATGCACTGATGCCAGTTGTCTGAATACACCTCACTATCATTCCAGGTGTTATTTTGCAGAACGTAGTCACCGTAGCTGATCTCTGCCCACGGCTGGCACCAGCGCTTACCGAGTAATGGGGCATCTTTGGTTGCAGTACGACCGTCAATGACTTTACAAGTGGTGTTGTTTTCGAAGCCGAAACCGTCGTTGTTGCCGTCGCTGGCATCGGTCAGGCAAATCGGATCGCCATTGTCGTAGCCGATAATCGGTGCGCGTACCGGGCCAGGTACATAGACACTATTGGTGGCCGTGCCAGGCTGTATGCTTCCCCAGCGGCATGGTGCGCCGTACTCCCAACCCCATCCGTCACCGTTGTCCTGTGCATTCGCAGAACAGGTGCCGTCAGCAGATGGACCTTGCGGTGCACTGACAGCAACGGCCGACGTGCCCAGCGTGCTGTTACCCCAGCGGCAACTTTGATTATTTTCCCAGCCCCAACCGTTACCGTGGTTGACAGCGTCGACTGTGCATTCCGGTCTGGTTGTGCTTTGTGTTTGCGAGGTCCAGCGGCAGGAGTGATTGTTTTCCCAGCCCCATCCGTCACCGTGGTTGATTGCATCGACGGTGCACTCCGGCACAATCGATGTTGCGGACGCGCTGTCGTTGGCCAGTGCTAAAGGGCTGTCGAGAATTATGGGTGGAAGATCCGTCGTCGACGTGCTGTCACAGCCGCACAGTAGTGCGAGCAACAGCATAAGAGCGGTTTGCTTCATTACTGATCCTTCAAGTAGGTTACTGATTGAATTGACTAATTGCTGCGGTCAGAAGACTGCCATATAGCAATAGCAGAGATTTTTCTTCTCATGTGCCAATAATACTTCCTTGCATTCTGTGAAGCCGGTAAACACAGGCCCTGAAGCGACAACATTAATGTTTGGTAAGACTGTTACTGTGTGGGGGTGGCGAGGTTTTTCAGCCGGGTGTCGATTTGTTGTTGCTCTACTGTATCTGCCTGTCGATACAGGCGCGGGTAAGGCCAGCCATATCCCCACCGGAATGAAGTGGGTAACACGGGGGTTCCGCCAACGCGAACCCCTGCCAGCATTAACCGGGCGATTTTCTCCTCGCCAGCCTGTGCGACGCATTGTTGCAGTGTTTCGTCTGCCTTCAGGCGGTCCGCATAGGTACCGCCCTGCCAGTATGCAAGGTCGTGGGCAGTGCAGCATTGCAGCCACAGTTCGTTGTGGTTGGGTGTTCCGTCGGGAAATACGCTGCAGCCATCGCTGTTAAACGGCCTGAGCGTTTGCTGTGCGCACGCAGACAACAGACAAAACACGCAAACGAGGCACTTTCGAAGATGTTGCATTGGCGTTGGGTGTTTCGACCGGTTTTCGGATGGGCTCAATCCGATGATAACGCAGTCCGGTGGGTAGTCGACTCACGTGTGTGTAACTAAGAGTTTGTACAATAAATAATCAGTGTGGAGAAATCGTGAATCGCAGGCAGATCATGATGAGAGGAGCTACAATTTAATCACTCCATGGTTTTCTTTTACTTCCGTTTTGGTTTTCTACAAGTAAATATCGGTGATTCAAACGATTAATTTCAGTGCTGGTCTTGCCGAACTCTTCTCTGTCGATCAACCTCGATCCATGCAGGCCTGTACTGCCGCTCGCGAGGCTCTATTGGCAGAAGATCTACAATCGGCTGAGTCTCTGTTAGTCGAAGCGCTACGGTACCGACCATCATGTGCGCTTGCTTACAAACTCTTTGGAGATCTGTTTACCGCGCAAGAATCACCGGATGCTGCGAATTTGTGTTACCGGAACCTGCTGCCTGATTCAGTATTAGCGAAGCACTTTCCTGTAGACAATAAACTTTTAAATGAGTGTCCGGCTTACCTAAGAACAGAGGTTTTTGCACAAACTAACGTTCGTGTGCCATCAGCTGGCGGAATTGATAATCAATCCGGATTTACAGCGCAGACTGTAGAGTCCGCGCCCGGGTATGTGGATGTAGTGAGCGCGGGTGCACTTTGGCACGATGACTTAAACACCATTGTTTTAGAAAATGCGGGTATCGAGCTTAAGCAACACACTGTCGGTGCTGCAGCAATGCTCCGATCGCTTTGTAGCCGCTCGAAACCAATGTCTGTTGATGGCAGGGTTATTCTTCTCGGTGCCAAAGGTGCGCATAACTTCTATCACTGGACCACTGACATTATCCCGAAGATCGGGTTGCTGATGGAGTCAGGGGTGCAGCTAAAACCGACAGATACTTTTATTGTTTCCCGTGCAAATGCAACGTTTGCGCGTCAGTTACTGGCAGTTTTTGATATAGCTGCGGACCAAATAATGGAAACAGAGTCGACATCACCCTTTATCAGTGCAGACGAACTGTTGATTCCTTATCTGCAAAATAAAATGGGTTACACCATGAGTGCATGGTTGCCGCGTTTTTTAAAATCGATTATGTCTGTCGATGTATCGCAGCAGAGTGAGCGCAGGCTATTTGTTAGTAGAAACCCGGCAACGGCTGCCGGTCGAACGCTGACTAATACACAGCAAGTAGAAAACTGGTTTACAGAAAATGGTTTCGAGGTGGTGTACCCCGAAACCCTTTGTGTGAAGGAGCAGGCGCAACTGTTTAGTTCCGCAAAGGTAGTTGCCGGTGTGCACGGTGCCGGTTTAAGTAATATTGTCTATTGCGGTCAGGGAACAAAGGTCATTGAATTCTACGGTGCACACATCGCACCGTGTTACTGGATAATCAGTGCATTGTCAGCGCTTGATTATTTTAATCATCACTGCGTTGGTGCAGAGGCTAATGGCAGTCAGCACGGCGCAGGATTTGAGCTTCGACTTACGGAGGCTCGTGCGGTGTTAGCTGAGGCAGGGGTGCTGTAACTTACACACCCTTCCAGCTGGGGGCGCGCTTTTCTGCAAATGCGGTTGCCCCTTCTACACCATCTTCGCTATTGAATACTTTGTCTACATGAGCTTTCTGGTAAGCCCAGAATTCTGCTTCAGTCCGGCCCTGCATTTCGCGAATCATCGCCTTTGAAGCGGCGAGGCCCAGTGGTGCATTTTTAGCAATAGCTGCTGCCAGCTCTATAGCGGCAGACAGTGCTTCGCCTTTTTCTGCCAGCTCCGCAACAAGACCGTATTCATAGGCCTGTTCTGCAACAATTGGTTTACCGGTAAGTGCCATCTTCATCGCTTGAGAGTAGGGCAGCACGCGAGGAAGCCGTAGTAGTGCACCTGCAGCTGCAAATAAACCAACGCCCACTTCCGGTATACCGAATTTTGCGCCTTTACCCGCGACGATAAGATCCGTCGCAAGCGCCAGTTCCAGGCCACCCGCGAGCGCAAAACCTTCTACTGCAGCAATAAGCGGTTTGTTAGCGCTGCGTTCTGTAATGCCGCCGAAGCCGCGGTCTCCAACCATTGGCATGCCAGTATCGACAAATGCTTTAAGATCCATGCCTGCACTAAACCCGCGGCCAGCACCGGTGATAACACCAACGGACACTGTATCATTTGAATCCAGCTCGTCCAGTGCGGCGCCAAGCTGGTCGGCCAGCGCCTGGTTAATTGCGTTCATTGCATCAGGCCGGTTAAGCGTGATGATCATGATGCGATCATTAATCTCGGTGGTGATTTCACTCATGTTTAGTCCTGTGATTTGCAGTTAATATTGAGTATGGGTAAGCATTGCCTGATAGTACGGCTGGCAACGGTCTGCGATTTGTTGTTGATTGCTGTCGAGTGTGATGGCTTTTTTTACATAGGGTGCGAAGCCGGTAGATTGCTCAACGTTGTGATACCACCATGGCGCCCACACGCCGTCTGAGTCACGCTTGCCTGCGGGCCATTGCAACATGGCAGGTTCAAAATCAATTTCACAGTAGTTGCAAACGCTTTTAAGTGTGGTTGCCGGATCGGTAAGTACCTGTTCGGTAGTCAATACTAAAGGTTGCGGGTTTATGTGTTCGCATACGTGCTGGTAAATTCTGTGTTGTTGTGCGAAACCCAGATCTTCTGCTGTTAAGTCCGGACGTGCTTTGGCGTAGGAAGCAACCACTTCTTCCGGTGGTCTGATCAGAAAAACATTAATTAACTTTGCGAGCCAGTCGAACTCAATGTCAGGCAGCATATGTTGAGTCATATGCTTCTGATAGTGCACTGAACAATTATTTTCTGTCAGCTGCTGGCAATCGTTAATGACAGTGTGCCAGTCAGTGGACTGGGAGGCGAGTATTTGCTCTCGCCCGGGGTGTTCGATTCCGGTGGTAAGCAAATAACACGCATAAAAAGGTTCATCAGTAACGAACGTGTCTGATCGGTTCTCCCACGCGCGCATCATTGCAGTGGAAATATTGCGTGGCCCGGACCACATCGCGACTCTCTTCACCGCGATTAAACCCGCGTGACACCGGCTTCGCGATCAATCATTTGCAAATACAGATCCTGCAGTTTTTTAGTGAGCTTTCCGCGCTTGCCGTTACCGATTGTGCGACCATCGATAGACCGTACCGGAGCGATACCGGCAAAGGTGCCGGTCACAAATGCCTCATCAGCACTGTAGGTTTCGGTCAGGCTGAAAGTCTTCTGGCTAACCGGAATGCCGTTGGCCTCACAAAGATCAATAACATTGCCGCGTGTGATTCCGTGCAGGCAGTAGTTGCCGCTTGATGTCCAGACCGCGCCGTCTTTGACAATAAAAAAGTGAGTCGAGTTACAAGTGGCAACAAACCCTTGCGGGTCGAGCATGAGTGCTTCATCTGCACCGGCTTTCGTTGCCTGTATACAGGCAATAATACAGTTTAGTTTTGAGTGGCTGTTTATGGCCGGGTCTTGCACATCCGGGTTTCCGCGTCTTACATGTACGGTAAATAGCGTCACGCCTTTGCTTAAAGTGGCAGGCTTTGGCGTTTTGTATTCCGCAATAATAACGATGGTGGGTTGGCTTATGGTGACTCGCGGATCCTGATAAGGCGTGGCTTTTTCACCGCGTGAAACCATTAGACGGATGTGCACGTCTGTTACCATACCATTGGCTTTGACCGTTTTTCTTAATCTGTTGGTCAGCTCTTCTTTTGTTATTCCCGGATCAAAGTCCAGCGCTTTGCTGCCTTCCCATAATCGGTCGAGATGTTTGTCGAGAAAAATAAACTCACCTTCGTGCAAACGAATGCCTTCCCAAACACCGTCGCCAAGTACAAAGTTACTGTCAAAGACCGAGACTTTGGCTTTATCACGCGGGTAAAGCTTGCCGTCTATGTTGATTTTGATGTTCGCATTGCGTTCATCGTCGGTGTATTCGTGTGTACCTTTAGCCATGTCGGTGCCTTATCTGTTAGCTGAGCTTACTGAAAGCTGATGACGCGGCTTCGATGGTTGCGTTGATATCGTCATCACTGTGTGCAACCGAGATAAAGCCTGCTTCAAATGCAGATGGCGCAAGATACACCCCCGCCGACAGCATGTGGTGAAAGAAGGTTTTGAATTTTTCAGCATCACAAGCCATTACCTGATCAAAACGACTGACTTGTTCTGTGGTAAAAAACAAACCGAACATGCCACCCACCTGGTTCATGGTGACATCTACACCCGCGCTGTTTGCGGCATCGAGTAATCCACTGCACAATGTTTCGGCTTTGCTGCTTAGCGTTTCATAAAAACCTTCGCCACTTAGCAGTTCAAGCGTGGCAAGGCCTGCTGACATGGCCACCGGATTGCCGGAAAGTGTGCCTGCCTGATACACGGGACCAAGTGGCGCAAGGTGATGCATAATCTCGGTGCGTCCACCGAAAGCACCTACCGGCATACCGCCACCGATGATTTTGCCAAGTGCAGTCATATCCGGAGTCACACCATAGTGTTCCTGGGCACCGCCCCTTGCGACTCTAAACCCGGTCATGACTTCATCAAATATCAGCACGCTTTTATATTCATCACAAACGCTTCGCAGTGTCTCGAGAAAACCGGGCGCCGGTGGTACGCAATTCATATTGCCTGCAACGGGCTCGACAATAATGGCTGCAATCTGTTCACCCATTTCACTGAACAGTTGTTTCACACCATCTGCATCATTAAATGAAAGGGTAATCGTGTGCTCAACGACAGAGGCGGGTACTCCGGGTGAACTTGGCACACCCAGTGTCAGCGCGCCGGAACCGGCGTTTACCAGCAGGCAATCGGAATGACCGTGATAGCAGCCTTCGAATTTGATGATTTTATCGCGACCGGTATAACCCCTGGCCAGTCGGATTGCACTCATGGTGGCTTCCGTGCCGGAGCTGACCATGCGCACCATGTCCATAGAAGGCACCAGGTCGCAGACTTTGGCAGCCATAGTGGTTTCTATTTCTGTGGGTGCGCCGTAGCTCAGGCCGTTTTTAACAGCGGCGAGCACCGCATTGATCACCTGTGGATGTGAGTGGCCAGCCACCATCGGTCCCCAGGAACCAATGTAGTCAATGTAGCGTTTGTCTTCGGCATCATACAGATAGGGTCCCTCTGCACGACTGATAAACAACGGTGTACCGCCGACGCTTTTGAACGCGCGTACCGGTGAATTGACGCCACCCGGAATATGCTGTTGGGCGTTATTAAAAAGAGTTGCTGAGCTTGCCACCTGGCCCCCGTGGGATTCGTTAGGTTGATTAATCCGCCGGCTTGTTCGTTACCAGCCGCGGTTGTTCCTGACATAATACCGCGTGTGGCTGGGTTGGGCACGATTCGCCATGGTCACCGGGTAAGCCTGTACTCACCGCTTTCAAGAACGGCATTCATCGGATGGCAATATCCACTTTGGTGGTGCTACTGGCGTGTGGCAAATTTGGGCCGAAATCCATGCGCTCAACAATCAAATGGCTTTTGGCCGGGATGGTGAATTGATTTACAAAAAGTATATGTGTGTGGTGTGTGGCTGGATATACGATGAGGAACTTGGCGCACCGGAGGATGGTATTGCGCCGGGCACGAGCTGGCAGGATGTGCCTGCCGATTGGCAGTGTCCGGATTGTGGGGCCGGTCGTGATGATTTCGATATGGTAGAGATTTAGCAAGTAACAAGTCGGCCGCCGTTAGCAAAGCGGATACCGAAAAACCAGCGAGGCTGACAAATGTCACAACACACCAGTTTTTACAAATTTATCTCGGAAGAGCAACGCTCAAGGCCATTTGCCAGTGGCAAGCTCACGGGCCTGCTGCTCGAAGTGATTTCTGCGTGCAAGCGCATTGCCTACCTGACTGGCAACGGCGCCTTAGCCAGCCATGCCATGGGGGCCGCCGACTCTGAAAATATTCAGGGCGAGCAGCAGAAGAAGCTCGATATTCTTTCCAACGAATTGTTTATCGAATCGACCCAATGGTGTGGATATCTTTCAGGCATGGCATCGGAAGAGATGGATCACTGTCTGCCGGTACCCGATAAATACCCGCGCGGTAAATACCTGATCACGTTTGACCCGCTCGACGGATCGTCAAATATTGATATCAATGTGTCGGTGGGCACTATATTTTCCATTCTTGAAGTACCTGAAGGTGTTGATCAGGTGCAGGACAAACACTTTCTGCAAGCTGGTGTTAAGCAGGTTTGTGCGGGTTACTGCCTGTACGGTACGTCTACCATGCTGGTGCTGACGACCGGACGTGGTGTTAATGGCTTCACCCTCGATCGCAGTACCGGCGACTTTGTACTGACTTTGCCGGATATGAAAATCCCTGAAGACAGCAACGAATACTCAATAAATCAATCCTATAGCCGTCACTGGGAGCCGCCGGTAAAGCGGTATATAGATGAGTGCCTCGCCGGTGAGGCCGGACCGCTGGGTAAAAATTACAACATGCGTTGGGTAGCCTCTATGGTTGCTGACGTACACAGGCTGCTGTCACGTGGCGGCATATTTATGTATCCCATGGATGCCCGTATGGCAGCCAAGGGAGACGGCGGCAAGCTTCGATTGCTTTATGAAGCGAATCCGATGAGTTTCATTGTCGAGCAGGCCGGTGGCATTGCCAGTACCGGTCGACAGCGTATTATGGAAGTGCAGCCCAATGAACTGCACCAGCGGGTACCGGTGATAATGGGGTCTAGAAACGAGGTGGAGCGCGTGGTCGATTACCACAGCCAGGATGCATCAGAAGTAGCCTGACACTCCCCGTACAACAGAGAAGCTATGAAAGATTCGCAACCGTTCTGGGAGACCAGAACGCTCGATCAACTGTCGACAGAAGAATGGGAATCACTTTGTGATGGTTGCGGTCGCTGTTGTCTGCAAAAAATTCAAACCGAACATGAACATTTGGTTAGGTATACAAGGGTGGCGTGTCGGTTGCTTGACGTAAATTCATGCCAATGTACAAATTATTGGCGCAGAAAATCGCTGGTTCCGGAGTGTATTACGCTTAATGCAGACAATATAAACGAGTTTGACTGGTTACCTGAGTCGTGTGCTTATGTGCGCGTGAAAGAAAAGCGAGGTCTGGCCTGGTGGCACCCGCTGGTCTCCGGAGATCCGCAGACTGTGCATGACGCCGGTATCTCAATGCAGGGAAAAGCCCTCAGTGAAAGCTATATACACCCTGACGATTTTCCGTCACTTGTGATTGAATTCGACAGAGATTAAAAAAATTTCACGGGCTGTTAATCGATTGCAGAATCGATGTACACTCAGCTCGCGATAAAAATAACATGGTTTAAATGAACCAGCGATGTGAGCAACGCATAAGCGCTCTGCTCAAGCATCAGCCTTCAAACCCCCGTTACTGGAGTAACAACAAATGACAGCAGCAGCCAACCCGCAATCCAATCCGGAAAGAAGACGCGACCTTGGGGAAACCCTTGAAGCCTTGCAACAGCAGCGGCAAAAAACTCTGCTCGCCTATTGCGGTCTGGTGGGTGTTAAGTCTCCTGAGCAATCATCTTCAGAAGGTATTGGTGATGTCGCGCCGGTTGCATTGCAAGAGATGCTCAATCACATGGTTGACTATCTGGCCATGGGTCACTTCACTGTTTATCAGCGCATCATTGAGGGCACAGAGCGTCGTGGTGCCGTACGGGAAGCAGCAGAAGTCGCCTACCCTGGTATTGGTGAAACCACTGATGTGATGGTTGAGTTTAATGATAAGTATGAAAACTTTGATGGCGCTGCCGAAGATCAGGAAGCGTTGAAGAAAGATCTATCCCGGCTTGGCGAAATGCTCGCGATTCGTGGTGATCTTGAAGACGAAATTATCGAAGCCCTTCGCGGTTAGTCGGAACTTCCAGGTTAAACAAGATTGTATGGTTAACCCACGCTCCACAATAAAGTGGTAACAGAATCGCAGGCGTCAATAAGCGCCTGCGTAAGAGAATACCTGAACCGGCACAACGTATTGTGCCTAGCCACCAGTGAAGCGCAGCAGCCGTGGGTGGCACCTGTGTTTTATGCGGTATGGCAAAAGTCCCTCGTTTTTCTTTCTGCATCGCATACACGTCATTGTAGAAATCTGCAGAAAAATCCGCTTGCTTCAGGAAGTATTCAGGAAGACTACAGCGACTGGAAAGATATCAAAGGTATTCAGCTTGAAGGCAAAGTAATGCAGCTGGAGTCTTCAGACGCAGTCAGCGCGCTGGAATGTTATTCGGCTAAATTTGCGATTACCGGCCCTGATGCCCCTGTCGACATTACCAAAGCACTACACAAAGTAAGCTGGTTCCAGTTACTCCCGCAGAGAATGTATTATATTGATAACTCGCGGGGATTTGGTAATCGTGATGAAATCGACTTATTGCAGTTGTTTGATTATCACTAATTTCTAACAATCCGAACTGCTAATCCATCTGCCGGTCGTAGTGGTTAATTCTATTATTGAGTAACTATGATGAAGCAAAAACTTATCACGCTACTGGTCGGTTGTTCACTCGTCACCGGCATTGCTATGGCCAATTCACGGTTAGACGTTACGCGTTTTGCTGACAATGGTCTGAACGGCTGGGAGCAAAAATCGTTTGCCGGTGAAACCGAGTATAAGCTCGTTAGCGATAACGGTGGCACAGCATTGCTTGCTACCAGTGATGCGACAGCATCGGGGCTTGGTAAAAAAATCAAAATTGATCTGACCAAAACCCCCTACCTGAACTGGACATGGAAAATAAATAACAAGCTTGATGGTTTGGATGAAACACGCAAATCAGGTGATGATTATGCAGCACGGCTCTACGTAGTGAAATCGGGTGGTGCATTAATCTGGAAAACAAAGGCTCTGAATTATGTCTGGTCTAGCAACCAGCAGCAGGGTGCAGAGTGGAAGAATGCCTTTCAACCGAAAAATGCTGTGATGCTTGCCGTGCGTGGCAAGGAAGATCGGGCGGGTCAGTGGGTAACCGAGAAACGCAATGTTCGTGAAGATTTAAAAAAGGCGTTTGGCAAGGATTTCGACAAAATAGATGCGATCGCTATCATGACAGATACTGATAATTCAGGCGCTACTGCCAGCGCAGTCTATGGTGATATCTTTTTTACTGAAGAGTAGTTCGCA
>CALHCI010000118.1 GCA_937931165.1 uncultured Granulosicoccaceae bacterium | reverse complement strand
CGGGCTCTGTGCATTATATTTGTTTGAAGCGGCGGTTAGATTGCTGTTGCCGAAATCGTCAGTTCCTGCCAAAGGTGTTTGTGTTGCCGGGCTTGCTAGTGGATTAGCTGAAGCTTCTGTTTCGCTGTTTTTAAGCTGTGTATTGGGCGCTGTCTGATGGTTACCGTTTGTATTGCTACTCACTGCTGTGTCGCGCTTTGCTACAACTCCATCATGGTTTGTCTGAGTTGATTTAGCAGAGGCCTGTTGTCCGGCTTTCGGGTCATTGGATGAGGAAGAACGTCCTGCTTCGCTATTGGCAGTCGGGCTGTCCGAGGTGCTCTTATTGGCTGCCAGTTGATTGCTGTTTTTCCTGGCTTCGTTTGTTTTGTTATCAGACTGACCCGAGTTGGCTGATTGCCCCGCGTCGGACAAAACGGAGCGACCGCTGTTTCCGACAATAGCGGTATTGCCAAAGTGTCGGGCTTCGACACCAGCGTTTTGTGGGGCGGTAGTTGACTGAGTAGCGTCTGAATTTTCAGTACGCCCGGTATTATTATCTGACCCCGTGGGTTGCCGGGATGATGGTGTATTTTTGTGTGTCTGTGATGAACTTTCTACCTGAGTAGATGGTGGCACTGCTCCTCTGGCCGCAACCCGCGCTGCGTTTTTAGTGGCGGTACTCGTTGTTAGCGGGTTCGGTTTGTTAGCACCGGGAGCACTGCTGGTGAGGACTTGTTGATCAGGAAGTGGTTTGCTCAAACGACTCGCCGGGGACGCAGACAGATTTGTTTTGTCGCCCGATGGTGTTGCTGTTTTATCGATCCCGGCTTTAGCGGAAACTGCAGCAGCGGTGCCTGCAGCATTAGTTGTGTGAGGTTGTTTCTGACTTGTTGTTGCAGCTGAATCTGTAGCACTCGATTGCCAGCCACTCGCCTGCGTACCACTCGCTTGCGCACCACTCTCATGCGTACCAGTCGCCTGCGTATCAGCGGGATTCCCAATACGACGACTGTGTTCTGTTTCCGTTGGTTGCCGGGGTGATGTGTTGTCTTTACGTTGTTGAGACGAATCTTCCTCCGGGTCTGATATTGATCCGCTGGCGGCGATACCGTTTTGAGTGCCTTTACTTTGTGCCAGCGGGTAAGAACTGTCAGCACCGGGAGTGCTGTTGGTAAAGACCTGTTGATCAGCCAGCGGCGTACTTAATCGATCTGTTGTTGATCCAGGCAGTTTTGTTTTGTGACCTGATGGTGTAACAGTGTTGTCCACGCTGCCTGTAGAGGTAAATTCAGCAACAGAGCTGCTGGACACTGCCTGCCCCGTTGCTGAAGCTCTACCGCCGATGTTCGCACCAGCGGTTTGCTTTGTGTCGGTCGCAGCGTGCGGCAGATCAGTTGGCCGGAAAGCGCTTCCACCGGTGAGTTTGGCGGTTGGTGCGAGTTCAGATTGTTCCAGGCCGGTGTCATCGGCGTTTGGGCGTTTCCCTGCTGGGACATTTTGCAGTTCCCGGGCCTGCCCGGTGGGCAGCGCACCAGTCGTTGTTAAATTGCCGAGGGTAGCTCCAGACGGGTGGTCCAGACTCGCTTGTCTGGTCATCCACTGGTTGGTGGGTAGTGCACTTTCTGCGTTGTCGGAAGCGCCGCCGAGCGCCTGGTCTGTCCCGCTCGTTTCACCTGATTCATGGCCATCTTCCGGCGTGGTGAAAAGCCAGTGGAACAAGGCCCACAGCACGTAAACGGAGGCTGCAGGTAATAGAATGGCAACCGCGGGCAGATCGGCGATTAACTCGGGCATGAAGCGTTCCCATAGGTTTTGACTGGTAGCGAGCGACACAACAACTTGTGGTGCGGATAGCGAATTCGCACCAGATGTGCATTGTAACCAGCTGTCGACCTTTCATTGGTTACAGACTGCAGGGAGGCGGTACGGTTCTGTTGCAGATAAAACACAACATGTCGCTTTTTGGTACCTGTGGAGAGCTGGCTAACTTGCTGACTTAACAGCCGATTTACCTTTCCCGGCGAAAATGAGGCAGGTGGTTCACGCCGCGACAAAGTAATGTTTTTTTCCTTGTATTCGCCCATTAAAAAACGGTAATGTCGCGGGCTTTGTCCAAACTCTGTCAGAGGTAATTAATGCTCACCCGCATGCGCCAGTGCCTTGTTGCGATTGTGTACATTCCGTTTTTGCTCAGCCCTGATGTTCACGCGCAAATCTACTGTGCCGATCCGGCCAGTGATATGGATGGCGACGGCTGGGGATGGGAAAACCATCGCAGTTGTGAGGTGGCTTTCCAGCAGAAAGTTACGTTGTGTACCACCGATAGTGATTCGGATGGCGATGGATGGGGTTGGGAAAACAATGCTAGTTGTCTGATGGGTAGCGACACCATAGACACCGATCATCAACCCACCGGCAATTCCGGTGTACCGGTCGGCTTGCAGTTTGATTCGAGCTCGTTGAGGCGGGTAGGCGGCAAGGGCGATAACTGGTGCCAGACCTGGGCGGCAGACGACAGCGTCATTACCGCAATGTCTGACGGCGAGTGGTTTGACGGCTCTTACCAGTATCACAGCCGGTTGTATCGGTTAACCGGTGACAGTGCCGGGTTCTCTCGCACCGAAGTCAATGGTTACCCACGCTTCCATACAAACGAAGACGGATGGTACGCCTACGGCACGTTGTCGGTTAATGGCACTTTGTATTCGATGGTGTCGAAAGCGCAGAATGCCGCCTGGTCTCCCGGTCCGTTTCGGGGGGTGAAAATGCTTCGCTCTTATGACAATGGTGCCAGTTGGTCTCGCGTTGATCGTAACAACAACGATCGTTACGTCGGCTCATCAGATTCATCTGTGCAATCGATAGCTGACAGTGAGATGTTTTTTTTCCAGGAGCATGCGCGTCAGGGCCATGGTAAAGAGGCGTACCCGTTTTCGTTTGTCAGCTTTGTGCAGAACGGTAAAGATCATCAGGCATCAAAAGATGGCTATGTGTATATCTATTCCCCCGAGAGTGCGCAGACCAATCAGTTAATGCTCGCCAGAGTACCGGCAGATCAGCTCGGTATGCGTAGTGCCTGGGAGTACTTCGGTGGCTGGCGTGATAATCAAGCCTGGTGGACTCGAGATATCAACCAGCGTCAGGCGAATATATACCTGCCTGAAAAAAATGCTAACGGTGAGTACTTTGGCTGGTACTCGTGGTTGCCGTCAGTGGTGTGGAATGAGGGGCTTGGTTTGTATGTGATGGCCAATGGTGGAACCTATGGCGGTCACGGTATGAGCAACGCCAGTCATGACTACTACGACAAGTGGATGCACACTAAATCAGGCAGCCTCGGATTGTGGTACTCCCAAAATCCTTATGGTCCGTGGACACAGTTTTATTACACCGAACACTGGTTACCGGATAACCCCGGCAACCTGACTTATCAGCCCAAGCTGTCTCCGAAATGGATCAGTGCTGATGGCAAACGCATGACAATGATCTGGTCTGATGCCATGCGTAACCCGGATGGTTACAGCCACAGCGTGAACTACAAATGGAATCAAATGCAGTTCGATATTCAGGTTAGATAGTTTCGGCTGCAGTTACTTGCCAGCAGACGGACGGCTGCGCTTTTTTGCGGGCTTGCGACGTTTTGTCGCAGCCCGATCTGTTTGTTCTCTGGGTGGCAGCCCGGTATGTTGCGTGAGAATAGTGCCTTTGGCAGGTCTGCCTGAACTGTTCTTGCGTCTGGGGCTGTGATAGCTGCCATCAGTTTCAGGTTGCCATCTGGGAATCAGATGTTTTTTACCGTTACCAATTAAATCCGCATGCCCCATTTTTTTCAGTGCTTCGCGCAGCAGTGGCCAGTTAGCCGGATCGTGGTAACGAAGAAACGCTTTGTGCAATCTTCTCTGCCGTGTTTTACGAACGGTTTCTACCGGTTCACTATCGCGTGAGACTTTCCCCAGCGGATTCTTGCCGGAGTGATACATGGCAGTTGCCGTGGCCATCGGGGATGGATAAAAAGTCTGTACCTGATCCGCTCTGAAGCCATTACTCTTAAGCCACATGGCAAGGTGCATCATATCTTCGTCTGTGGTCCCGGGATGCGCCGCAATAAAGTAGGGGATCAGGTATTGCTCTTTACCCGCCTTGCGCGAGTACTTTTCAAACATCTGCTTAAATTTGTCGTAACTGCCGATACCCGGTTTCATCATTTTATCGAGCGGGCCACGCTCGGTATGTTCCGGTGCAATTTTCAGATAACCGCCAACATGATGAGTAACCAGCTCTTCAACATACTCGGGTGATTTGATCGCCAGGTCGTAGCGAAGCCCTGAGCCAATCAATATCTTCTTTACACCGGGAAGATCTCTTGCCCGGCGGTATAGTTTAACCAGAGAAGAATGGTCAGTATTCAGGTTAGGGCAGATATCAGGATAAACGCATGAGGGTTTTCTGCATGCAGTTTCTATTTTTTTTGATTTGCATGCCAGTCGATACATGTTGGCAGTCGGGCCGCCAAGGTCTGATATTACACCGGTAAAGCCCGGGACTTTATCTCTGATAAGTTCTATTTCACGAATAATAGAATCTTCAGAACGGCTTTGAATAACCCGGCCTTCGTGTTCGGTTATAGAGCAAAAAGTACAGCCGCCAAAACAGCCTCGCATAATGTTGACCGAGTAACGAATCATTTCATAAGCGGGTATTCTTGCCTTGCCGTACGAAGGGTGGGGTACTCTTGCATAAGGCAGGTCAAACACGTAATCCATTTCTTCGGTAGAAAGTGGAATCGGCGGCCGGTTCATCCAGACATAACGGTTGCCATGTTTTTGCACCAGCGCTCTTGCATTACCCGGGTTGGTCTCTAAATGCAGTACCCGGTTGGCGTGGGCATAAAGTACCGGATCTTTTTTTACCTGCTCAAAGTCCGGCAGTCTGATAAACGTATTTGCCCGGCGTTCGGCAATATGTTGTAAACGTTCTTCCTTGCTGACCAGTTTAATAACTGACTGATCGGGTGTGCCTGTTGAGTTACCTGTTGAGTTGCCTGTTGAGTTATCAGATGCGTTATCTGTCGGTGCGGGTGTTTTGTCTTGCGTCACCGTGTACGGGTCGGGGATGTCATCGATCTTACCCGGCGTATCTATACTGGTTGAATCGAGTTGGTGTTGATCTTCCGGTAGTTTTTCGCAGAGAAATGCTGTCCCGCGAATATCGCGTACGTTTGCGATTGATTCACCGGCGGCAAGACGATGGGCAATCTCGACCAGCGCTCTTTCCGCGTTTCCGTACAACAGAATGTCTGCTTTTGCGTCTGCCAGCAGCGAACGTCTGACTTTATCCTGCCAGTAGTCGTAGTGGGCTATCCGGCGCAAGGACGCCTCAATACCCCCGAGTACCACGGGTACATCTTTAAATGCTTCGCGGCAGCGATGGGCATACACCAGTGAGCAACGATCCGGGCGTTTGCCGCCAACGTCGTCTGGTGAGTAAGCGTCATCTGAGCGAATTTTCCGATCAGCGGTATAGCGGTTAATCATCGAATCCATGTTGCCGGCGGTGACACCGAAGAACAGATTCGGTTTGCCGAGCACCTGAAACGGGTCAGCCGATTGCCAGTCAGGCTGCGCAATAATACCTACGCGAAACCCCTGTGCTTCCAGCAGGCGACCGACAATGGCCATGCCGAAGCTCGGGTGGTCGACGTACGCATCACCGGTGACAATGATAATGTCGCAGCTGTCCCAGCCCAGTTGGTCCATTTCCTCCCGGGACATGGGCAAAAACGGTGCGGGCCCGAAACACTCCGCCCAGTAGCGCGGGTAGCCGAATAATTCTGTTGGCGTGGCGACAGTTGAGAGCATTTGGGTTCGCTTTAAACAGGTGAGGGATCAGGCCGGGGATGGCGCAACACGGTATTATACCGTATTCGCTGCGTTAAACTGCATGACTGGATCTGTGTTTACGATTTTGCCTGCGGTTTGTATCAGTCTGATGAGCTCAAATGCTGTCTGGCTGTGGATTCACGGGTAATATCGACGCCACTGACAATCGGAAAATCTGGCTTATGAGCGTTCAAAAGCAGTCTGCAGAGTTGTGCCCGGAAGAAATGTTGCTGCGCAAGATGTTTGATGCGGCAGTCACCGCAGCGCAGCCGGCGGTGACAGTGCCGGAGTTTGTCAGCAAGCATCTGCATGAACCACCGAAAGGTCGTACCGTGGTGATTGGTGCCGGTAAAGCGTCTGCGGCCATGGCTCAGGCGTTCGAGGCTGCCTGGCGTGGCCCTGCTGAAAAGTTGTCCGGGCTGGTTGTTACCCGCTACGACTACGCAGTGCCTTGCGAACATATCGAGATTGTTGAAGCGTCGCATCCGGTGCCGGATGCAGCCGGGGAAGTCGCTGCAAAACGTATTCTGGAAACGGTAGCCGGTCTTACTGAAGACGATTTAGTGATTTGTCTAATCTCTGGTGGCGGGTCTTCATTGTTGTCGCTGCCCGCTGACGGGCTCACGCTTGAAGATAAACAGGCAATAAACAAAGCGCTCTTAAAGAGCGGTGCCAACATCAAGGAGATGAACTGCGTTAGAAAACATTTGTCGCGGGTGAAAGGCGGGCGGTTGGCGAAAGCCTGTGCGCCGGCCAGACTAGTGTCTTTAATGATCTCGGATGTGCCCGATGATGATCTTGATGTGATTGCCTCGGGCCCGACTGTGCCTGATCCGGGTAGCTTTAAAGACGCACTGGAAATCACTGAAAAGTACGGCATTACTGAACCACAGGTGGCAATAGATCATCTGCAGAAGGGCATTGATGAAACGCCAAAACCCGGTGATGTTATTTTCGCAAACAGTGAATCACATTTGATTGCGACGCCGCAAATATCATTGGAAGCTGCAGCGCTTGTCGCAAGAGATGCCGGATACCGTGTTGTGATTTTAGGAGACAGTATTGAAGGTGAAGCTGCAGATGTTGCGATGGTGCATGCGGGTATTACCAAGCAAATAATACGTCACAGCCAACCGGTAGATAAGCCTTGTATTCTGCTGTCGGGCGGGGAGACAACCGTAACCGTTAAAGGCAATGGCAGGGGAGGCAGAAATGCCGAATTTGCATTAGCGCTTTGTGTGGCTTTGGACGGGATGGATGGCGTTTATGCGCTGGCTGCAGACACCGATGGTATAGATGGCAGTGAAAATAATGCAGGTGTTGTGGTGCTTCCGCAGTCTCTTGCTACTGCACAATTGAAGGGGTTACATGCGAAAAAATCATTGGCAAACAATGACGGTTATAGCTTTTTTAAAGCGATAGATAGCCTGGTCATGACCGGGCCAACACTGACCAATGTCAATGATTTCAGAGCAATATTGATAAGCTGAAAATCAGGTATCGACCTGGCCGTCTGCGGTAAACGACCCGCGTATGTTTTTCGCCATACGTATCGCGTTTTCGCGTTTCTGATAGTAACCGGGTACTCGCTCGATTTCGCTATAGCCATGACGTGAATAAAACACGCGTGCCTTGTGGTTAGGTTCGCGAAGTTCTAACTGACAAGATTCAAGTCCGCCAATCATGGCACAGCGCTCGAGCCAGTGAAGCAGTCTTCCACCGATACCGTGGGAACGCCAGTTGGCATCTACTCCCAACAGATTGAGATGGGCTTTGGTATTGCCATAGAACATGATGCCGAAACCAATAAGTTCGCCATCGTTTTTGGCGGTAAGCACGTTGATTTCCGGGGAAAGAATACAACGACCCACGCGTTCCGGCGTCCAGCTCCACTGAAGGCCTTGTTCGATAATTTCCCGAGACATGGTCGCAACGCTATAAGCATCGTCGATGTGGGCGAGTGTGATTTCGGTTTGCTTAATATCCATACTAAAAACTAGTGTCTGAAGCTATTGCTTGTCACATGTGCCCGTCACTGAAGTGAATTCGATGATTCTTCCTGCATTTTTCTGGTATCGACGGAACCGGGCTGCATTTTAGTTTCCTGTTCTCAACTGTGCTTTTTGCAATTGGCCTAAATCATTTTTCCTGCAAATATAGGGCTTTTTTAGTCGGTGTAGTTTCTTAACCACAGTCTTCTCTGCTGTTATTTACACTAAAGTCTGTGACTTTGTTCACAAGATACCTGCATTTTCTGCCATTTCAATGTGTGTTTGTTGATCTCTCTATCTCCACAGTGAATACTCGACTGAGTTTCGTTTAATTTATCAGTCAACAATGGATTCATCGTGGTAACAGACCGTCGAACGTTTATTCGAAATACCAGTGCGATTACCGCATCGTTCGCACTCGCCGGCGGCGCCAAAGCAGCAGCGGTGAATACACAGCAATCGACGGAAGTGAAGTCCATTGAATTGCTCGCGCTGCACACTAACGAGTACCTCAGCGGTGCATTCTGGGCTCGCGGAAGGTTTATTGAGCCTAACCTGCAGGCGATTGATCATTTGCTGCGAGATCACCGGACCGATGAAACACACCGAATTGACCCCGGCCTGTTGATGTATCTTCACGATTTGCGCGAGTTACTTGGCGGCAGCGGGCCTTTTTACGTGATCTCCGGTTACCGGTCTGCAGCAACAAACGCACAATTGCGGCGAAATTCCTCAGGTGTGGCCAAGCGAAGCTTCCACATGTTCGGCAGGGCGATTGACATGAGAATGCCTGATGTATCGACAGCGGTTGTCAGGGACGCTGCTATTTCGCTGCAGCGTGGTGGTGTCGGGTTTTATCCGCGATCGGATTTTATTCACCTCGATACTGGCAAGTTTCGACACTGGGGTTAGTCCCGTCTGCGCAACAGCAGTGTTGCCCGCATCGATGCTTTGATTCGCTGATTAGTACCTTCCGGATGTGATGCACTTGATTCCCCGGCCACTGCTCCCCGGTAAGAGGTGAACTGAGTCACTAACGTGGTAATTGACTGTGCCAATATATTGACAGTTCTGTAGCTTTTTCTTTACCATTTCGCCATCTTGTGTCGGGGATTGCTCCGGCGTGTCCTTCGGGGGAATGTATGAAAATGAATCAGTGGAAACTTGCAGCAGCGTTTCTGGGTGCAATGGTAGCAACAGGCAATGCGCACGCAGGAAAGTTGGGTGTTCGGGTGCTGGATGCCAACAGTGGTCTGCCCGTAGCAAACGCATCGGTGTGTCTGGGTACTGCATCAGAGCCGGCAAAATACGGCACTGGTGTGACTTCATACAGCGGTGTGGCGCTCTATGACGAGGTACCACAAAAGACGGTACTGATCACGGTATCGAAAAAGAACTATCGCGGCATTGCATTACAGGCACCGACCAATGGAAACAACGTTATTAAAGATGTGTTGGTGACGGAAGGATTGTCGAGCAAAAAATGCCGTGCGTTGAAGATGGTTGGTCTTAAGCCGGGTATTACCCGTGGCAGCCAGACAGACGACTGGCCACTGTCTATCACGGCGTTGTCTTATTTTCCGAGTGGTGATGACGGGCTGGCGTTTTTATCTTACGCCAAGGGCAAGCCAACGCACTATCGCGTAAGTACCAACTCATCGTTTGCTGATGCTGAATGGAAAGTCTACAGCGATGTTTTGCACTATTCGCCGGTAAGAAAAGATCAGGGTAAGTCGACTTTGTACTTTCAGCTGAAGAAAGAGACCAAAGTTCAAGGTGGTTCGATTGAAGCGGTTTCCGAAGTGTTAGCGCAGGCTGTACAAATCAAGTAGGTGGGAAAAACTTAAACCGCTGTAAACGATAAGGGCTGCTACGATTTTGTAGAAGCCCTTTTTTTATCTCTTTTTAAGGGAATCCAGCTCTTCTTCGCTTAGTGTTCGCGCTTCTGATTCGAGCATTACCGGTATACCGTTTTTAATTGGAAATGCCAGTCCGGCCTGTTTACTCCAAAGCTCTTCGCCAATCTGGACCAGACTTCCTTTGGTGATAGGGCATACAAGGATGTCCATAATTCTTCGATCAACTTTCAATGGATTGTCTCTTTAAAAAATCTGCTGGTAAGTTGTGGTAACGCTAGTTGCTTTACGTTTCTTTTGTGACGCCAAGGCGTTGCAACAGCTGTGTGCTGGTTGTTGTGTATTGCGTGTGTACAGGGCTTTCCGGGTTAAGCCTGCTGGCAATGGCAAACGCAGCAAGTGTTGCCTCGTGAAAACCACAGAGTATCAGTTTGCGCTTGCCGGCATACTGGTTGATATCTCCCACCGAATAGAGGCAGGGGATGCTGGATTCGAAGTTATTAGTGCTTACGTCAATGTGCCGTCTGGTGGTTTCAATACCCCAGTCTGAGTAATTTTGCATTTTCGGGGAACTGCCCAGTCTGGCAATCAACACCTCTGTTGGTACTTCAATCGTTTCTTTGTTGTTGTCGGTAACCAGAAGCTTTTTTAGCGTGCCACCTTCAACGATCGCTTCGGTGATTTTCCCCTGAATCACTTTGACCGCACCGTTTCCCTGTAACCGGGTTATTTCAGCGACAAGGTCCACATCGTCTGGCAGACGTCTTTTTCTGTGTATAAAGGTGATTTCTGCTGCTGTGTTTTGCTGATTGATGATTTCTTTCAGCGCATCTGCTGTGTCGCCGGTAATGGTGACTTTTTGTTCAGCGCATAAATCGGGTGCTACCTTTTTGTAAAACAGCTGCGTATTCTCAAGCGCTTCTATACCCTCGAGCCGCATTTTTACCGGTGTGAACGCACCTGCACCGGAAGCAATCACTATATGCCTGGTGTGAAAGGTTGTGTTGGTACTGGTGTGGACTTTAAAAGTTGAATCATCACATTGAACGATGTGGGTGACTGCGGTATTGAAATGGAATGTCGGGTTAAACGGTTTTAGTTGCGTCAGTAGTTGGTCGGCAAGGTCTCCTGCGAGAATATGCGGTATGCCCGGAATGTCGTAGATGGGTTTGTCAGCATAGAGCTCGTTGCATTGTCCGCCGGCGTCAGACTGCGATTCGACTATGTGGCTGTTTATACCTTGCAGCCCGAGTTGAAACGCCTGAAATAATCCACACGGCCCGGCGCCAATAATAAGTACATCGATAAGATCGTTTTTCATGTGCAGGGCAAACCGGTCACAGGCAAATAGTGGTTAATTGACAGCAGGCCCCAGTCGTTCGCTTCTGGGCGTGCGATGGAATTTTTCACGATAACATTTGGTAAAGTGTGATTGGCTGGTAAAGCCTGCGGCGATGGATATGTCCAGAATAGGCATACTGGTTTCAAGCAACAACCGTCGTGCGTGTTGCAGCCGCAAATCCATGTACTTTTGTTGTGGTGTGCATTGCAGATGCCGCTGGAATAAACGCTCCAGTTGCCGTTGTGATACACCGATACTGGCTGAAATTTCTCCCGGTGTAAGACGGTCTTCAATGTGCGTCGCCATGACTCTGAATGCCGCTGCCAGTTTCGGTGACTTGCGTGCCAGGGCGGTATGCTGAGCTACGCCCTGTACGTCAGTGCTGATTCTTATTCGATCGTGAAAAAGCCACGTACATACATCGGTGACTACATTATCCCCATAGTCTTCGGCGATCAGATGCACCATCATATCCAGCGCACCGGTGCCACCACAGCAGGTGAACCGGTTGTTTTCAACAACGTACACGGATGGGTCGGCTTTGATGTCCGGGAAAGCTTCGCGAAAGGCATCAATGCTCTGCCAGTGGATGGTGCAGCGTCTGCCGTGCAGCAGACCGGCGTGAGCAAGCAACCATGTGCCTGTGCTGATACCACCGATTGCAGTGCCGCTCTGCGCCTGCTGTTGCAGCCAGCGTATGGTTGAATCCGGTTTATGGCGGCGTGTGTTTACACCGCCACAGACAAAAATGCGATCGAAACGGTCGTCGGCTTTGAGGGCTCTGTCCGGGGTGACAGATAATCCGTTGCCGGCACACACAGGCCCGCCGTCTTCGCTGAGAAAGGTCCAGTCGTAAAGTTGTTTTGAGGCAGTGAGATTTGCTGCACGATGGGGTTCCACCGCTGAACCGAATGCCAGCATTGCAAACTCGGGCGTCAGCAAAAAAGCGACTTTTTTTGGCGGCATTGCGTGTGTGGAAATGTCGGTTGTAAGCAGACTGCAGAGTACTGGCAACAGCCATTATTTGTCTAGCATGACTTGTTAACTGCAGAGAATAATGCCGATTACACCAAAATCGCCTATAAGCGCTTGATTTTTTCACCTAAAAACTTGATTTTGATTGTATTTTCTATTTTTGCCTATAGAATTACCGTATCCGCGCGGATAGCGGGTTGACAGTGATCTGTAGTTTCGGGTGTTTCAACACTCTCTGCCTTGACCTCCAAACTCATCTTTTCGCACGGTGTTCACTGGCTGGCGAGAGCTGGCTTTATCAAAACAGGTGTGATTTTGCACCTGGTGTTACATGAGATCTGATTCACCATGTCTGAAAAGCAGCAAGGGACCGTTAAATGGTTCAACGATGAGAAAGGCTACGGCTTCATCACCCGCGAAACTGGCAGCGACTTGTTCGTCCATTTTCGCTCAATTATTGGCGAAGGCCGGCGTACGCTGGTTGAAGGCCAATCCGTAAGCTTTGTTGAAGTAGAGGGCCAGAAAGGCCCGCAAGCGGACGAAGTAACTCCGTTATAAGGAACAACGGTCCTGTTGTTACCATAAAAGGCCAGCATATGCTGGCCTTTTTTCTTTGTGCTGAGAGCCTATTCTGTTACCAGCAATCACCTGCGGGCTTAGCCGTTGTTACGCTGCCACCGGTTGCTGTGGTTTTACCGGTCTGATCAATAATCAGCGTTTTGCAATTACTATCGTTGGCTTGCGATTTTCCGGTGACCGGGGTGGCCGTCAGCGTGTAGGTATTCGCGGTTGGGGTGCCGTAGGAAATTGTGTAGTAGCCATCAGGTGATGTGGAAGAAGACGGATCACAGTCAACATAAGTAAACGTTTCTGTTCTGCAGCGCTCCATTTTCTGTGCTTCCCCGCGCAACGCTACCTGTGCATCCAGTCGTCTCGCGTCAGTGATGTAGCTGCTGTAACTGGGAACGGCGATTGCTGCGATTATCCCGAGAATTGCCACGGCAATTAGCAGTTCGATTAAGGTAAAACCGGTGTTGTGGCGTATTTGCACGGAAAAGCTCCTGAGCAGGTTAGAGATTGTCGGAACCCGCATGACAAAATTGTGCCGGATTCACTGAATACGCAAAGTGCAGCGGCAGCAGTGAGGAATAGTTAACTCTTGCGAATGGGTTCTGCTTCGCTGGCGTGACATTTGCGAACTTCCGGCATCCGTTGTCCAAATCAAAGCAGGCTTGATGAAAACTCCGTCGTTGCGCGTGAATCATGGTGTGACACTGGTTGAACTAATGATCGTTATCGCGATTGTTGGCATCCTGGTGGGTCTTGTCGCGCCAAATTACTCGCCACTGATCGCCAAATTTACTGTAACAGCGGAAACGCGACGAACCATAGGTATGTTAAAGCTGGCGCGTAGTGAAGCCCGTGCACGTGGTGCGACAGTGACACTAAGGCGGGATACCGGTAGCGACTGGAGTGGTCCTGTAATTATTTACGAAAGTACCGTTACCGCAGGCAACGCTGACTTCACTGCAGTGTCAGCAGCGGCGACCGTTGGTGATGACCTGATAAAAGAGCATCCGGCATCCACTCGCTCCGTCACCATAAAAGACGATGCTGTTTCTTTGGGTCAGTACATTAGCTTTGATCTAAAAGGCTGGCTCAGTAGTTCCGAGACCAATAAGATCCTGCTCGCTATCTGCGCTCCGGGCATTGATGAAAGCGAAGGAATGTATATTGAGATCAATCGGGTCGGAAAAATTCGTGAACGAAAGATAGGCTCTGCAACCGGAGGTTGTTTGTGAAAAACCAAAGCGGCGTGAGCATGGTTGAAGTGCTGATTGCGCTGGTTGTATTTGCGATCGGTGTGGGCGGCATGGCAGGTTTGCAGTTGCGATCGATCAGTATGTCTGTCGATGCAACACAGCGTGCTGTAGTGCTGGCCAAATCACAGGAGCTTGCTGATCGCATGCGAAGTAATTCAGCAGCACTCGTAAACTATATAAATTCAAGTCCATACAACAACAATGATGGCAGCTACTGTGCAGCTGCTCCGGCAGACAATTGTGCCGACTCACAATCAGGTGCAGCAACAACCTGCACTGCCGCGCAGATGGCGACATTTGATTTATGGGATGTATTCTGCGCGAGCCAGACCGGGCTCAATCAAAGTGTTATTGAATGGAATGCCGACATTACCTGTACCAGTGCAGCCTGTAACGGTGCTCAGGACACGGTGACCATCACTACCAGCTGGGTGTCAAAAACCGCTGACAGCAATGAAAACCTGATACGAACGTCTTCAGCAGCGACGTCTGATCAACTGACTTTGAGTTTTATACCTTGAGAATTCCGAGCAGTCGCCAACATGGATTAACCCTGATTGAACTGATGATTGCTATTGTCATCGGTATATTTATCAGTCTGATGGTGGTCCAGTATCTGGTGACCTCTTCACGTATGTTTCAGCGCCAGGGCGTTGATGCAAACATCGAACAAAACGCAAGTTTCGCCATTTCGTATTTGAGTAAATACATCAGGCAGGCCGGTTCCCGAGATGGACATGGTACGGAAGTGCCTTTTTTTATTGGTGATTGCAGAACCCTTGCACCTTGCACCAGTGAGGCCGACGGGGCCGGCGGCACTGATAGTTTGTCAGACCGTATCGCTGTGCAGATGTTTGTGGGTGCCGGTGGGCAGGATTGTGCCGGTAATCCTGCTAATGGACAGATCGCCAACGTGTTTTACATTGATCAGGAGCCGGGGTCACCAAATACTAATTCGCTGTTTTGCCGCGGGTATGATGTTGCTGCAGACAACTGGCTTGGTACAGAAGGGCTTGCCATTATCGACGGTGTTGATCATATGCAGGTGATTTATGGCGTGGCAGATAACACCGAGCAGATTTACAGCTATTTATCAGCTGACAACGTACCCGCTGTTGGTGGCAGTGCAGAGCAGGGCTGGGATCAGGTGCGTGCGGTAAAGGTAGCGTTACTGGTGTCAGACGGATATGACTCAACTACCGAAGATTTAGACAGCCGTAGTTATCCACTGTTTGATGTGACTGCGAATAAAAATGATCGCGTAGCACGTCGCGTGTTCTCCACGGCAATAACCATTAACAGCAAAATTCCCTAGCTGATGATCGTCAAGGAATTAAACTAGTGTTTACAAATAAACAGCAGATGCAACCGGCGCGGCAAGACGGTGTAGCGTTGCTGGTCGCTATGGTGGCACTGTTGATTCTTACCGTCGTTGGTTTGGTGACGATGGGTGAATTACTTGTGCAGTCCGGCACGATTCGCAACGAGCAGTTCCGGCAGCGGGTATTCTATGCTGCTTCGAGTGAGTTAAATGCCAACATTAGAACCGTCAATCAAAACCCGTCGATTAACAATGACCCGATTATCGACACTTTGCTGGCTAACCAGCAGGGTAGCAATCTTTATGAAGTTTCCTCTTCACCAGTCGTTTCGCAACCAGCCACTGTGCTGATGGATAATGTGGTTATGCGTGCTTCACGTAATGATCTGCTCGGTTGTGTAGGTGAATCTATTGGCAGAGTTAAAGTGCTGGCCGGTGCTATTGATGTGAGCGCCAGGCTGAATGATCAAAAACGAAATCAAGGTATTCGGTCAAATCAGCGTCAGCGATTTGTTTATTGCTGGCCGTAGGGTTATGCGAAATGCCGGAGCAAAACTGTGAGTGACATGAAAAAACAAAAAAACTACGCTGGTTTTACACTGATCGAGTTGCTGATTGCAGTTGCGATAGTCGGTATCATCGCTGCAATAGGGTACCCTTCATACTCACAGTATTTGTTGAAGTCCGGTCGGAGTGAAGGTGTCGCTGCTCTGCTGCAAATGATGGAGCGACAAGAGAATTACTACAGAGATAATCTGAGTTACACAGCCAGCGCGAGCCAGCTTGGCTACACAAGTGCCACGGTAGCCAGTGAAACAGGGCGTTATACCCTGAGCGCCAGCCAGTGTGGATCAGAATCCATTGCGCGGTGTGTACTGTTAACCGCCACCCCTGATCCGCAGGGGAAGCAGGCGGCTGACACAACCGGCAACCTGACAGTTAACAGTCGCGGAGTCAAATCAGCTAACTGGCCTTAAGTCTTTGTTCGAGCTCGTTACTGATTAGTTAAATCAGGCACAAGCCTCACAACCCCATGGACTGTTCTGGTTCTGGTGTCTCCACTGGTCGCCGTTGAAGTAATCATGATTCTCGCGCCAGAGAATATACCTGCAGAGTCACCCAGAGTGGGTGCAAAGCCCAGTGACTTAAACTGAACTTCGGCTTTGGTATTTGGCACGTTTACCGAAACTTCTTCTACCTTCGGCGAGTCAGAGATCAAAGCACTGGATACCAGCGTGTTGTCCAGAATGGTATTTTCCACAGCACTTTCAGAAGCCTGGAATGTCAGGTTTTTCTGATACAGGTTTGAAGACATCTGTTCTTCTACTGATGCGTTTTTCAGTGCGGTTACCCCGATAAGTGATACAAGAATCAGTATCACCATCGAAACAAGTAACGAAACGCCTTGCTGATTGCCGAGTGTATTTTTCATGTTGTGATTCCTTCGGTTACAGTCTGCGATTTCGAAGCTGAATGGTCGAATTAAAGGCTGCTCTTAGCGTTCTGCCACCATCGTGTTTAACACTGTTGGTGCTTGAGGGTGGCCCTACTTTTACGTCAGCAAGCAGATAGGTCCTGTCATCATCTGCAGTGGTTATTTCATTCGTTGAGGCAACCAGTAATCCGATCTGAATACTCACTACATTGTTCATGTTTAAACCCGCACCGCCAGCCGGCAGGTAGCGAATAGCGCCAGTGTCCAAACGTTCGCCGTAGAGGATTTGCATGTTTTCCACGCCTTCCACTAATTCAACTGCTGCGAAAGGCTTTGTGGGAGATGTCGTGTCGACAACGAAAAGTGAGTAAATGTCATTACCATTTTTGTCATCTCGACCACTGTCTCCAACGAAATAGGCATTTGATTCAAATCGCATTACCCGCATTGGATTGTTCATAGCGCCGCCGGTATCTACAGTGTAGATCGCGTTAAGGGATGACTGTGTGTTGTCGGTACCTGCAGCAAAGCCCACTGAAACGGCTGTTGAGGTGCCTGTGGGGTTGCTGACGCTTGAGGCTCTGAAGATATCGGCACTCGAGCAGTTGGAGATCATCACGAGATCGTCTTCAGCAAGCTGATCAGGATTGGTTTCAAGAGAAATGGGTCCGGACAGGCTTGTCATCGAAGTTGAAAGCAGTGCCGTTCTGCCACTACCGTGCTGTACATAGATAATATCGGAACCCGCCTTGGGGCTGTTCTTGATTGCCGAGAGATCAGTGTGCTCTGCAGGTGACCAGTCTGTACCGTCGAACTCCCCGCCCCACAGTGCCTCCATGGGAAGATTGACTGTGGGTTGCACTGTAGCAATTACCGAGGGGGTGATAGTGCCGTTGGTGCAGCCCTGGTAACCGGTAAGGCGAATGTCATTACTCAGAATATCAAGCGCTACGCGACCGCTTTCCTGAATGCGTGCCATGCCGCTGGACATTTCCTGTGAAGATTTGTTGCCCGAAAATACGGTAATGGCACCTGACAGTACCACCAGTCCGATCACTGATGCGACCATTAACTCAATGATCGAGTAGCCTTGTTGCGACTGAATGTTATTCACAGGTAAGGTTTTAGTTTTCATTAGTTAAAGTCCACTCCGACAGTTACCTTGCGTTTTTCTTCTTCACCCTCAATCAGTTCATTCCAGACAATTTCTATGGTGTATAAACCGGTCGTTGCGTTACGACTGATCGTTCCCTGTGCACCTGTTAACGGAGTAGAAGTATCAGACCCGTCAACCTGACCAAAGTACGCGGCCCAGACTCTCACATCGTGTGCGGCAAGCTGTGCCGGTGTGCAACCCACTGCAATGCAGTTCGGGTCGGCAGGTGGAGAGTCGGTATCGGCATCGTCGTAGTCACCGTCCACCACACCGGTAAGATTAATTCGCATGCGATCGATAATGTCGTTCGCTGCCATGGTGGCGTTGGTGCGCATTTGCGCGCCCTGGGTATAGTTCAGACCGAGCATTTGCATTTTTGATCCGGCCAGCAACCCGATAGCAAGTACCACTACTGCCAGTAGCACTTCGATCATGGCGAATCCGGAAGACTGTTTTATGTTCAACGTTCTATTACCGTGGTTAATCTGATGTTGTGCTTGCAGAATCGGCCTGGCACTTTATGTTTACCCCGGCGATATCTTCAACAATTTTGTCATCATCTGCAGCGCTGTCTGTTGCAAGCCGACCTAACCCGGTGACCCAAAGGTTCAGCGCCATGCCGTTTTCATTCAAACCGCTGCCGTCGCAAATGACAAAAGACCCCTGATCTCTCAAGCGACCTCTCGGCGCAATGGTGATTGAGGATTCGAATTCATCGGAAACAATGGTGATGCCTCCGGGAACCGCTGGCTCACGTTTTAGAATTGTGTCGCCGTCAGTGGTGTCGACAGCTCCGTCGCCGTCGAAATCCGAAAATACAATCCAGCCTTTATTCCACTCATCTTCGGTCGTGCCATCGCAGCTGTTCTGATTGCTGCTGATGCACATGGTGACCACCCGCGACGACTTCACCGCCTCGAGTCTGGCAAGACTGATGGTGCCAACCAGGTTGTTGTATGCCGAGGATTGGCGGTTACTCCTGATAAAGGAGCTATAGTTGGGCGCTGCAATCGCTGCCATGATGCCAAAGATGACAACAGCAATGATCAGCTCGATTAGGGTAAAACCGGTTTGCTTTTTCATAACAGGGTGCGTATCGACCTGATACAGGGGGATTTGAGGGCGCAATAACGATCACTTGTCAGGGGGCTTCGAGGAACATTCTGTTTGGCTTTGAAATTATTGACGAAAAGTCGACTTCACAGTTTTGCAACGCTTACGTGTTGTCGATTCAAAGTGTGAATTGAATGGTGTCCGAAACCAGATGGCGCCGGTCGTATCCACGGCAATATTTGAGTGGCAAAGTCGACTATATTCCTGCTACAAGCAATTTCGCCTCGGAATACTGTCACGCATGAGCCTACGATTGGGAATTGATACCGGCGGTACTTACACCGATGCGGTGCTGATGGACGACAGTTCGCAGCGTGTCGTGGCGAAGTCGAAGTCACTCACCACTCGCCACAATCTGATTGAGGGTATTCAAAGTGCTATTGCCGCCACACTGGGTGATCACGACCCTGCGACAGTAGGCCTGGTGAGTCTTTCCACGACACTCGCGACCAATTCCATCGTCGAAGGGCACGGCGCGCGTGCGGCGCTGATGCTGGTGGGGTATCAACAGTCCCAGCTCAAGCTTGGCAATCTCAGTGAAGCTGCGCGGGATCTGCCGATTATATTTATTGATGGCGGTCATGATGCCGGTGGCCATGAAAAGCAACCGCTCGATCTCGCGCATGCCGCCGGGGCGCTTGAGCAGCTGGACGAATCTTTATCTGCCGTCGCGGTTTCGGCAATGTTTGCGGTGCGCAACCCCGAACACGAGATTGCGTTGCGTGATTTTATCTGGCAAAAAACCCGCCTGCCGGTCAGTTGTGGTCATGAGCTAAGCGCGTCGCTCGATGCCCCGCGCAGAGCCCTGACGGCACTCATTAATGCGCGGCTTATTCCGCTGATTAAAGATCTTATTGATGCCACCAAAAGTTCATTAACGGATCATGGTATCAAGGCACCGCTGATGGTGGTTCGAGGAGACGGGTCGCTGGTCAGTGCCGGGTTTGCCCAAAGCTCACCGGTGGAGACGATATTGTCCGGCCCTGCGGCAAGTGTGGTTGGTGCGCAGTTCCTGGCTCAGCGTGATCAGATGATCGTTTCTGATATCGGTGGGACCACAACAGATGTCGCACTCATTCAAAACGGTCAGCCACGATTAAGCAGCGATGGTGCGTCGGTGAATGGCTGGCGCACTATGGTAGAAGCAGTGCAGATCGAAACTCATGGCCTTGGTGGTGACAGCGAGATTCAATACGACCGGGACAATCGCAGGTTTGCTATCGGCCCGCACAAAGTGATGCCACTTTGTCTGCTGGCAGATCGCTATCCGGCCGTCGTGAATGATCTTCGTCAGTTCGTTGATGAGCCTTGGACTAAAACCAACATGGCGCGATTTATCGTGCTGCGGCGCGTGCCTGGTGAACTCAAACTAACCGGGCAGCAGAAAGAGCTGGTCGATCAGGTGGCAAAACATCCGCAGTCCATGCAATCTGTATTTGCCGAGCGGCACTTCTCGCTGGCGTTAAAAAGACTCATAGAGATCGGAGTACTGACCATTGCCGGGTTCACACCCACTGATGCGGCGCACGTGTGCGGCTGGTACGACCATTGGGATGCGACAGCATCACAGCTTGGCGCCACCTTGTTAAGCCGCTACAGCAAATTCAATCTCGGGCGCGAATGGCCTGATGAAAATTCATTTTGTGAAAGTATGCTGGCACAGGTTTCTGAAGAATCTGCGCTTTGTGTGCTGAGCTCGGCTATTAACGAATCCAATAATCTGTTCGGTGCGGCTCTGCACGCTAAAGAGCGTGCACTGCTTGAGCAAATGTTCGAAGGAAAATCCACGGCAAATGCCAACCGGTTACTGACAATGCGCGCGCAGTTGTCAATACCATTGGTGGGTATTGGCGCGCCGGCAAACAGTTTTTATCCGCCAGTCACCAATTACCTGGATATAGAGGTCATTGTCCCGGAACATTCGGAGGTAGCCAACGCGGTGGGTGCGGTGGTCGGGGTGGTTAAGCAAAGTGTGCAACTGACCATTACCCCTGTATCCGGCAAGCGCGTTATGGTGCACGCGCCACTGGAGCAGCGTGAGTTTGAATCGCTGGAGCTTGCCGCTGAATGGGCCAGTGAGCTTGCTGGTCAACTTGCGCGTAGTAAAGCGGAGGAGGCTGGTGCGCAGCAGATAGAGGTGTCGATTGATCGCAGCGACAACATTGTTGAACACCAGGGGCAGTCAACTTTTTTTGAATCGACTATTGTGGCCACTGCCAGTGGCAGGGCCGGAGGTAATTCCTCAGCGTAAAGCGCTGCAGCTGGTGGTACAATGTTCAGGTCAATGCGGCAACTGAGAATGCGGTAGCTACCGAATCACTTAATGTTTCAGGTAATTAGTAGTAACCGGCTAGAGCAATTGCTCGAGGCCATGATGTCATCAATGGGCAGTAGCGACCATACTGACACTGAATCATCCGATCCATTGGTACCTGCCACGGTAGTTGTACAAAACGCAGGAATGTCGCGTTGGGTTTCGCAACAGATTGCGTTGCGGCAGGGCATTAGTGCGCATATTCATTTTGAAACGCCTGGTACCTTTCTGTGGTCTGTTGCCAGATACTGGGTATCAGAACTTCCTGAAGTACCTTATCGCAAGGATATTCTTACCTGGCAGATCTTTACAGCGTTGCCAGAGTTACTGACAACTTCCGAGTTCGCAGAGTTACGGCGTTATCTTGAGGGTGATTTGCAGGGCGTGTTGCGGCTGCAACTGGCGCAAAGTATTGGTAACGCTTTTGATCGTTACCTGATTTACCGGCCGCAGCTGATCAATGACTGGGAGGCTGGCAATGAACACCACTGGCAGGCGATTTTGTGGCGTCGTATCTATCGACGTATTCAAGGTCACTGGGGCACGATCGAGCGCAATCTTTCACGTATAGCAAATGAACCGCCGCGTCCAATGAATGCTGACGGTGCTGCAGCTAACGTTAACCCGCATAACAAAATCAGTGTGTTTGGTATATCCGATATGCCACCGCTGTACACAAGTGTATTTGCAGCGCTTGGCCGCCATGTACCGATCGACTTGTTTTATCTTAATCCGTGTGAGCAGTACTGGGCCGATATTGTCGATGAGCAACAACAGTCGAAACGACGTGCAACGGCGCGCAAGGCAGGGCTCGATGATCCGACCGGATTGCTCGATATTGGAAACCCGCTGCTCGCGTCCTGGGGACATGCCGGACAGGCGTTCCTTGATCAGTTGCTTGAACTCGGGGTAGAGGAGAGTGAACGATTCATTCGTCCTGAATCGTCTTCATTATTGCAGCAGGTACAAAACAATATTCTCGATCTTAGTGACGAACAAGTTGTAGAGACAAAACCCTGTGATAGGTCTATCCAGGTTCACAGTTCACACAGTGAACTGCGAGAAGTGCAAATACTGCACGATCAGTTGCTGCATCTTTTTGAGCAACATCGTGAGCTCAAGCCGCGCGATATTATTGTTATGGCCCCCGATATCGATCGTTACGCGCCATTTGTCGATGCGACATTCGCGTTAGCGCAAGACAGAGATTACATTCCGTGGTCGATTTCTGACCGGCGCATGCGCACCGAGCAGCAGGCGCTTGAAGTATTAAACTGGTTACTCAACCTGCCATTGTCGCGATTTGAGTCTACAGAAATACTGGCGCTGTTTGATTTGCCTTCGGTGCGTAACAAATTTTCTGTCGATAACCATTCATTACAGCTAATGCGTCAATGGGTGCGTGAGTCGGGCATTCGCTGGTCACTCGATGAAACCATGCGAGAGTCGCTCAACCTTCCGGCCAGTGAAATGAATAGCTGGAAGTTTGGATTAACACGGCTATTCCTTGGCTATGCGCTGCCGGATACGCACGGAGAGTTATACGGTAACATTGCACCGTATCCTCATGTTGAAGGAGCGCAGAGTGAAGACCTTCAAGTGCTGGCGCAGGTGGTCGGGCTTTGCGCTCAGTGGCGCACAAGGTTGCAGTCCGAGTACCCTGCACAACAGTGGCTTGGGCTTATCGACAAACTCATCAGTGATTTTTTTGCTCCTGATGATAACGAATCTCAAGTGCTGCTGGCTGCCAGAAACAAACTTTATGAGTTGCTGGATACCACAGGCGCTCTCGAAAGCGGTGAGCCACTGTTGAGCCGTGAAGTCGTTGCCGAGATGTATCATCAGGTGCTTGAAGACAGCAGCAACGAAAGACACTTTCTGACTGGCAGGGTGACCTTTTCAAATATGGTTCCGATGCGATCAATTCCATTTAAGGTGGTCTGCATACTGGGGATGAACGCAGAAGACTTTCCGCGCAGTGACAGTCCGCAATCGTTCGACTTGATGGCGGCTTCGCCAAAGCGTGGTGACCGGCGTCGTCGCAACGATGACCGATACCTGTTTCTGGAAGCCTTGTTGTCTGCAAGAGAAGTGTTTTATCTGAGTTATGTCGGCCGCGATGTGCGCGATAATTCCGAGAAAGCGGCATCAACCGTTGTGACTGAATTAATCAACTATGCGAATTTGCAACCGGTTGTTCATCCGTTACAACCGTTCAGCCGGCCTTACTTTGATGGCTCAAGCCCCCGGCTAGTGAGTTATAAAGATTACTGGTTTGAGGCAGCCAGTACAGATCAGTCATTGCAGATTCCAGAATTTTTTTCAGACGCATTTCAGTCCAGAGAAACGCCAGCGACACAGGTCGAACTACATGAGTTGATTCAGTATGTCATCAACCCTTCTGTAGTCTGGCTACAGCAGTGCCTGGAAGTCCGTGCTGCATGGAAGGAAGATGACCTGGATACTACGGAGCCTTTTAAAATTGACGGTCTTGGCAGATGGAAATTAAAGCAACAGGCCTATGAATGGTTTAATCGCGGTGATTCACACAAAACGATCAGGCAAAAGCTGATTGCACACGGTGAAGTGCCCGACGGTCCAATAGGTGACGAGGAAATAAAATCAATCTATGAAGATGCGCTGAAAATTGATCGTAGAGTACTCAACTATAAAACAGAAGGTGTTTCGGATATAGATTTCGAATTAACGCTGCAAAAGTTCAATCTCTATGGGCGGGTTGGTGACGTGAGGCGGGGTGGTTTGTTCGACTGGCGCTTCGGTAAGCTCAGAAGTAAAGATCTGTTGAGCTTCTGGATCAGACATCTCGTGTTGTGTGAATTAGCAGAGACAGATATCGGGCTCAGGAGTGTGCTCGTATGCGAAGACTGGACTGTCAATGTTAACCCGGTTGCCGAACCTGCCAGCTATCTGGAGCAGTTGTTAAATATGCGGCATCGCGGATTATGTGCGCCACTTCCCTGGTTTCCGGGGCCTGCCTATGCAAAGTATCTGGCCGACCTCGGTGACGGGTATCCTGCTTCAAAATGGAAAGGCCCGACATCTGCAGAAGCCATGGAAGAAATGCGTAATCTGGCATCGGCAACAATATGGCGAGGCCGGCAACCTTTTGGTGAAGAGTTTGACGCATTGACGACGTTGGTTATGGCGCCGCTGTTCGAGCACATTACTTTCGTAGCGGCTGACAGGGATGTGGTGTGATGGATAAATTGCAGCCGCTTAACCTGCCGCTTAATGGCTCCACGCTAATCGAGGCGAGTGCCGGAACAGGTAAAACCTATACGATTACCACGTTATTCATCCGTTTGTTGCTCGAGAAAAAATGCGCTATTGATCAGATTCTTGTCGTGACTTTTACGATTGCGGCAACCGAAGAGTTACGCATCAAAATCAGGGAGAGAATTGCCGCCGCCTTGGAGTGTCTTGAATATCCACCGGGCAAAGATGAAACGCTCAACGAACTGCTGTCACACTACGACCGCACTGAAGCGATTGCCATGTTGTCTGATGTTGCCGCCAGACTTGATGAGCTGGCGGTGTTTACCATTGATGCGATGTGTCTGAGGGTGCTTAAGGATTTTGCATTTGATAGTAAACTGCCCATGCGAATGGAGTTTATTGCCAATGACGAGCCTATACGAATGCTGGTCGTTGAAGATTACTGGCGTCGTGTCTTTGGAGGTAAAGATTATTCTTTTGCAGATCAGTTAAGTCAGTACAAATCTCCGGCGGGTTTGTTGGCAGCCCTGCAGCCTGTTCTGCAGGCGCGTGGCGCAAATGTCTATCCTCAAGTGACAAAAGAAGAGATGGGCAGCTTAAGGCGGGATTTGAAAAAGCATTATTTCCGCATGGTTTCTCAGTGGGAGGCCAGTAGCGAAGCGGTTTCCAAAATACTTCGTAATGATGAAGGCGTGTTAAAGAAAAACATGTACCAGCGGCCAACGGTTGAAAAACTGCTTGTCGAGTTACCGGGATTTTTCGATCATGAAGTAACACCGGCGGTGGTGCCGAAAAAATTTGAATTATTAACGGCCAGCAAAATTGCAAGTGCGACAAGAAAGGGGCAGCCTGTTCCGCAGCACTTGTTTTTTGATCTGTGCGAAGACTTTCCGGCAATGCATGCGCGGTATGAAGTGCTGCGCCGTGCGGTAGTACTGCAGGATGCCAGAGATTATGTCATCGAAAATATCGACCGGTTTAAACGTGATCGAGGATTGTTGCATTTCGAAGATTTACGTATTCGCCTGAGCGAGGTGTTGACCGGTGCAAATGGATCCGTACTTGCCGATAAAATCCGCCAGTGCTGGCCTTATGCGATGATTGATGAGTCACAGGACACAGATCCGCAGCAAAATAGTATTTTTCAGTCAGTGTACCGAGGACAGCCCGATTGCGGCTTGTTCTATATCGGTGATCCCAAGCAGGCCATTTATTCGTTTCGTGGTGCAGATGTGTTTACTTACATGTCTGCTGCCAAAACGTTTGATCGACAGTACACGCTTGCCGTTAACTGGCGCTCCAGTGCCCGCCTGGTAACTGCCACCAATGCGTTGTTTGGCTATAAACCCAACCCGTTTATTTTTGACGAAAACATCACTTATTATCCGGTTGATTCAGCCGGCATGGCTGATAAGACACCGTTATTGATCGATAACGAAGCGCTGGTGCCGCTGCAGTTCCGGGTACTCGGCATTGACCGGCCGGATGAAAAACCCGCAAGTGATGAAGCGTTGGAAATCGCCGCTGAAAGCTGTGCCGGTGAGATCGTGGCATTGCTTAATTCGAGCGCTTGCGGAAGTGCGCTGATTGGAGACCGACCTCTCAATACATCTGATATTGCCGTATTGGTGCGTTCACACCGTGAGAGCGGGTATGTTCAAAGAGCGCTACGTGGCAGAGGTGTGAAGAGCGCATCTAACACAGGGAGTACGGTTTTTTCGAGCCAGGAAGCGTTGGATTTGTTGATCGTCCTGAGTGCTATATCACGCCCGTCCGTCGATACGATAAGACGAGCACTTGCCGTTGAAACTATCGGATATACGGCGATGGACATTGACCGCCTCAATGCAGACGAAGCTGAATGGGACAAGCTAATCAATCAGTTTGTACATTACCGTGGTGTCTGGCTGAGTAAAGGGCTAATGGCTGCAGTTCAGACGCTGTTTATAGAGCTGAGCGTGGTTGTGCGGGTGCTGGGATTTCCTGATGGTGAACGCAGAGTGACCAATCTGGTACAACTCACCGAACTGCTGCAGGTACGCTCGCGTGAAATGTCCTCTACTGAGGAATTGTTGGTATGGCTTGAAAATCAAATCGCACTCCCATCGGTTGAAGATGAGCAGTTGCTGCGTCTGGAGAGTGATCAGGATCTTGTACAGATTGTTACTATTCACAAAAGCAAGGGTCTTGAGTATCCGGTAGTTTTTATACCGTTCGGTTGGACTATCGCAGAATCCGGTAGAAACAATTCACGAGACGTGATCTGTTTTCACGAACGATCAGACTTTGCTTCTGCAATAGATTTTGGTTCAGAAGACAATGCATTACACAAGTCACTGCAATTAGAAGAAGATTTGTCAGAAACGCTGCGGTTGATGTACGTTGCCATTACCCGTGCCAAATACCTGTGTGTGGTCGGTTGCGGTGTTGTGAAAAGCGCCAGTGCCCGTTCAGCGCTTGGGTATCTGCTGCATCGCAATGTGCAGCAAGGCAGCCTTAGCGAAATGAAAGTGCCGGATATCTCAGTTATTGTTGATGATTTAACAAAACTGGCGGCGTCTGCTCCGGGATGTGTCGCCTACAGCCCGATGCAACTGCAAACAGGATTGTTTGCCGGAGGCACCAGTGGTGTTTCGTTAAGCAAGAACAGCTTCAGTGGGTACATTGATCGTAACTGGTCTATCACCAGTTATACCGGTTTGCAGAGCGGTGTCGAAAGCGGGTTGCCTGATTATGATTTCTCTGAACAGACCGACGCAGACTCGCTGGTGTCAGAAGCTGATGATCCGGCAGTAGTCTCGGAGCCTCTTGGTGCCATTGCAAGGTTACCTGCAGGTGCACGTACAGGGCAGTTGCTGCATGAGATACTCGAAACTATTGACTTTACCGCGCCGGAATTAATTAGCAATCGCGTGGCGGAAGTATTAGAACGCTACGGTTCATTGGGTGCAACTGAAGACTGGCAACCGGTCGTTGAATCACTTGTTGCCAATACGCTTGAGACTACGTTGCAGGGCGAGGTAGATTTGCGCTTGTGTGAGTTAGAGCAAAAAGACAGGGTCAATGAACTGGAGTTCTTTTTCTCGATCAACAAACTCGACTCAAACCGCCTGGCTGACATCCTTGGTGGCGAAGACCAATACTTGGCAAGTACTAAAGGTCTGAAATTTTCCACTATCACCGGATTGATGCGCGGCTTTATCGATCTGGTTGCACGTAAAGACG
Source organism: uncultured Granulosicoccaceae bacterium (assembly GCA_937931165.1). Taxonomy (GTDB): domain Bacteria; phylum Pseudomonadota; class Gammaproteobacteria; order Granulosicoccales; family Granulosicoccaceae. Next base: position 24,515 of record CALHCI010000118.1, on the reverse strand, counting down.
GCAAGTACTTTATCGTTGACTATAAATCCAACCTGCTCGGGGCATTTCGAGACGGTTACCGCAGATCTGAACTCGGGAAAGTGATCAGCTCCCACCGTTATGACTTGCAGTATCTGATATACACAGTAGCGTTGCACCGTTTTTTGCGTAGCAGGTTAGGGAATCAATACCAATACGATTCGCACTTCGGTGGAGTCTATTATTTATTTGTGCGAGGCATGAAGCCCGGGTCAGATAGCGGTGTCTGGTTCGATAAGCCGTCATCCCGATTAATAGAGCAACTTGATCAATGCTTTGATGCAGAGCGACTTGTTTCGTGAGTAACTTACTTACACAGGCGGTCAGTGTTGGCGAGTTGAGGCCATTCGACATACAGTTTGCTGAATACATTACTGCTGCAAACGGAGACGGAGAAATTGCGGAGCTTTCGCTTGCCGCCGCACTGGCCAGTTATCGGTTGAGTCTCGGGGATACCTCTTTTGCAATTGATAACGCAGCTCATTTCGGCTTATTTAGTCATCCTGACATTGATGCTTCGCTACGAGAGGTGCCAACACCCGGTAGCTGGAGAGAGGTTCTATTGGCGCAATCGGTGGTGCAAGAAGTGGCTGAAGATATAGTCGATCTGACTGATCATGAAGTTGAAGCACCACTGATTCTAGATAAACATAATCGTTTATATTTATCTCGCTACTGGCAATTTGAACAATCGTTGCTATCGATATTGCAAAGCTGGGTAGATGCGCCATCCCCCGAAGTTGATACGACGTTATTAACGCAACAGTTGAAGTTGGTTTTTAACAACTCAACTGAGACTGACTGGCAAAAAGTGGCAGCTGCGGTAGCTGCGATTAAAAAATTCTGCGTTATTACCGGTGGCCCCGGTACCGGAAAGACTTACACGGTGGCAGCGGTTTTGTCTGTTCTCCATTCATTAAATGGAAACCAGGCAGATATGAAAGTGGCGCTGGCGGCACCGACGGGGAAAGCAGCAGCGCGACTTACCGAATCGCTTCAATCCAGTCAGGTATTACCAGACGCCTATCGGTGCTTGGAAGCGGTTACCCTGCATCGGCTAATGGGGCTGATACCCGGAAAAACGACTTCACGGTTTCACGCTGAAAATCCGCTGCCACATGATGTAGTCATCATAGATGAGGCGTCCATGATAGACCTGCCACTAATGGTAAGAACATTAAGTGCAGTGTCTGAAGATTCACGGTTGATTCTACTGGGGGACAAGGATCAGTTGGCGTCCGTTGAATCCGGTATGGTGCTGGCAGATATCTGTGGCATGCAAACCCGTACACAACTGAGCAGTCGCATTACGGATGAATTACGAGCTAAGGCAGACATTGATGTGGTACCGGCAGCGAATCCGAAATCACCGGTAGCTGATCACATTATCTACCTCAACAAAAGCCACAGAGCGGACGATCAGAGTGGTATAGCCGGCTTATCAGAGGCAATTAATTCTGGCGATGTTGATGCCAGCCTTGAGTATTTTAGTTCAGATCAATATCCGGCTTTGCAGACGCTCGATCATAGTATGCAGAACATCGATCAGATGTTACTTGAGCATGTACTTCCCTGTTATCAGTCTCTTGTATCAGTCAGTGAGCCTGAAAGCGCGCTCGAAAAAATGAAAGAGGTGTGTGTGCTATGCGCGCTAAAGCGAGGTCGAAGCGGGGCTGACGGCATTAATCAGCGTGCCCGTGCGATGTTGCAGGAGCAGCAAATAATTACCGCAGACAGCGCCAACTACCATGGCAAACCGGTATTGGTGACAGAAAACAACGCCGCTCAAAAGCTGTTTAATGGAGACTATGGCATTAGCTGGCAATGCGGTAAAGATCTCAAGGTCTATTTCCCTGGAGAATCCGGTGTTCGCGCCATCGCGCCGAGCCGGCTGCCGCGGCACGAGACTTTTTATGCGATGACGGTGCATAAAAGCCAGGGGTCAGAATATGATTCGGTGATTGTCATTCTGCCGGACTCCGACAGCCCGTTGTTAACCCGGGAGCTGCTCTATACCGCTGTTACGCGGGCGCGAAAAAAAGTCACTGTCATTGCAAATACAGAACAGCTGGCCCAGGCGATCACGGTCCGGTCGCAAAGGCAATCCGGTATTCTGGGCGTGCTCTGGCCCGGTGCTGAGCGTGCAGCCGAGTCTGCTGTTGAGTCTGGGGCCGTTGAGCCCGCTTTTTCTGGTACTCCAACACAAACCGAACTCGATTTTTAGCGCTGTGGTTCATTGCGGCGGCATGGATGCACGGTTCTGTCGCCTTACGGAAATAACCCTCACTGCTGAGAATGCTATTATAGGTGGGTAGTGTGCAAAGTTACCTAATGGACTGAACCGCGGATCACAGGAGTGTACCCGGCAGACTACCACTAAACCCATAAACAATTGTAATTGGTGGAAAACCCATGATAACGCGCACCCGGCTCGTGCCAGCGATTGCTGTTTCGGCAGTTGCCTTGCATTTCCAGCCTGCCTTTGCAGGTGGATTTGCGTTGATTGAACAAGGTGGTTCAGGTATGGGCAACGCCTATGCCGGTGCATCCGCCGTTAGTACTGATGCCTCGACCGTCTGGTTTAATCCGGCGGGAATGCTTGAATTAAGCAAGCCGGAGATGGTAGTCGCCGGTCACGTCATTACAGTCAAAAACGAATTTACTGATCGCGGTACCACGCTGAATCCGGCTTTCGGACTGGCGCCTGTATCGGGTGACACAGTATCAGACCCGGGTGGTGCGTCAGCTATCCCCAACTTTTATTACGTCCGTGAGTTAAAAGATGATCTGGCGTTCGGGTTTGGCGTTAGTGTGCCCTTCGGTAACTCTACGGATTATGGCCGTGAATGGGTAGGCAGATATCAGGCGGTTGAGTCTGCGGTGTCTGTGCTCGATATCAACCCGTCACTCGCATACCGTATTAATGATCAGGTAAGTATTGGTGGTGGTATCAGTGTGCAGATGTTCGACGCCACACTGGGCAGTGCTATCGATGCAGGGGCGACTTGTCTCGGTCTTTTTCAGGCAGGCGCAGTGCCACTGGCCGCCTGTGCCAATGCCGGTTTAACCACGCCCGGTAATATCGAGACTGATGGCTATGCTGAAATCACCGGTGACTCTGTTGCGGCGACATTTAATGTGGGTGTGCTGTATAAGCCAAGGGCTGGAACCAAGCTTGGTTTTGCCTATCGCCACGGGGTAGACCATGAGCTTGAAGGCGATGCAGATTTCACGATAAACCCGATACTTGCAGCAGGGTTGTTTGGAGATACCACTGCAACAGCCGCAGCAGACTTGCCAGCCAGTGCGATGTTTTCGGTAGCGCACAAAGCCACCGATCAAATTGAACTGCTTGCCGATGCCACGTTTACTGGCTGGAGCAGTCTGGAAGAGCTTCGCATCGTATACGGCAGCGCTGCACTGCAGGGCAGAGACAGTGTAAATACACTGGCCTATGAAGATGTCTGGCGTGTCTCTGCCGGTGTTAACTATCAGCATTCAGAGCAGCTCATTCTGCGTGCCGGGGTTGCCTATGATCAGGACCCTGTGCCGTCTGCGGTGCTGCGAACCCCGCGAATTCCCGGTGAAGACCGCCGCTGGTTGTCTTTTGGTATGGGCTATCAGTTCAATGAACAGTTCGGAATGGATCTCGGTTACACCCGTGTATTTGTTGATCAGGTACCAATCGATAACGCAAGTGAGAGTCCTGGCGGAACCCACATTCGCGGTGTCTTCGACGCTGACATTAACCTGTTCAGTGCACAACTTACCTACAAGTTCAAATAGCTTCCGGAGCGCACAGATGAAAACCAGTAACAAAATAATTGCCTGTACCGTGCTCTCAGTTGGCTTGTACGGTTGTTCCGATACCACATCGTATGACTTCGATAACAGCCTTGCCACTGCCCAGCTTCAGCTTGCCCAGGCTGCTGAAGCTGCAGCAGCAACTGCTGCTCCCGAAGCATCGTTCGACCCGGCCAATGGTGAACTGCCATTCCCTAATAACCTGCTGTTCTCTGGCTCAGAAGACGGCACGCTCAACATTCCGGTCGCCGATCCTGATGATCTGACCGATCCGCAGGTTTCTTTGAATGCACTGGATGGCTTTTCTGTTTCGTCGCCAATGTCTATGGCACTTGGTGGCGCTGTGGACAGTGACACTGTGGTGCTTGGCGACACGATTCGAGTGTTTGAGGTACAGACTAATGAGGCCGGTGCGGTAATCGGCATAGCCAGTGAGCTCGATGCCACACAGCTTGCTGTTGCCGTGGTTGGCGAAAGTATCGCCATTGTCCCGGTTGCTCCTTTAAATGAAAGTACCGACTATGCCGTGGTGGCGACCAATGGAATTTTGGGCACTAACGGAGTGGCTCTCGCACCGAGTTCAAGCTTCCTGCTAACCGCTGGTGAAATTCCGCTGACCGGTCCCGCTGAAGCGTTAGAGCCTGTGCGGCAATTGACTAATGCGTTGCTCGCGGCAACTGCGGCCGCCGGTGTCGATGCAACTACTGTCGTGCAGGCATGGTCTTTTAAAACACAGTCCATCACACCGGTTTTACAGGCGGTAAAGTTTGCGTCAACCGCCGCCCCGATTACTATCGCACCATCAGGGCTTAATACCAGCAGTGTTTCAGATAGCTTGCCCGGCATTGCAGATATCTACATAGGCACTATTGATCTGCCTTACTACCGCACTGCACCTGCCAATGCTAATGACCCTGTAGGTATCACGAGCTTCTGGAAGGCTGCAAATGGCGGTGATTTAACCAGGTTCAATACCACGCCAGTTGCCACCAGCGTGCAAACTGTGCCGGTACTTATGACCGTGCCTAATGCTAACTCCGGTAATGTTGTCCCGACTGACGGTTGGCCGGTGGCAATATTTGTACATGGTGTCACTAGTGATCGATCAGCAATGATCGGACTGGCAGATGCGATGGCGCAGGCGGGTTTTGCGATGATCGCTATTGATCAGCCCATGCACGGAATCACCGATACTACCAACCCGTTGCATGCAGACAACACCCCGTTTGCAGAGACGGAGCGTACTTTTAATATTGATCTGATCGATAACGAAAGTGGTGCGGCTGGTCCTGATGGTGTACCGGACAGCAGCGGAAGACATTTCTATTCACCACAGTATCTGTTGGCTACCAGAGATAACCTGCGTCAATCTGTTGCAGATTTGTTTGTACTCAGTGAAAGCCTTGCAAACATTGCTGGGGTGCCGGTGAATGCTGCAAGGAAAACGCTCATTGGCCATTCACTCGGCGGCGCTGCGGCTACACCGTTCCTGGCTTTTGACACGACGATCACAGCAGCCACACTCGGTATGCCGGCAGCCGGTCTTGTTGGCACCACTATTAGCTCGGAAGCATTTGGTCCGGCAATTATTGCCGGTTTAGCCGCTTCCGGAGTAGAAGAGGGAACTGCAGCATTTGAACAGTTCAAAGTCGCTGCCCAAACCGTCATAGATTCCGGTGATGCTATCAATTTCGGACAGATGGCAGCACAGAACAGCCCTGTTCATATGATCGAAGTCATTGGCGATACGACAGTGAAGAACAGTGTGCCTGGCGCACCTCTGGTTGGTACAGAAGCGCTTGCCCGTGTCATGGGTCTGTCAAGTGCGAGTGCTTCTACCACAGAATCTGCCATTGTCAGATTTACGGAAGGTGATCACAGCTCTCTACTGCGACCTGGCCCGGAGGACAACCCAAGCCTCGCTGCAACAATTGAAATGCAATCACAGACCGCTGCCTTTGCTGCAAGCGGTGGGGCGGTTGTGCAGATCAACAATCCAGACGTGGTGCAGTAATGGCGAAGACGTCAACCAACACGGCAGCGAGCTGGGGTCTCCGGCTCTCTGCTGTCGCCTTCACCCTGCTCGTGGTGGTTGCAGTGTTTGCAGTAAGGTTTTCGCGTAACGGCAATGAAATGCAGGCGGTGATGTCTGCAGCTTTGCCAGTGGTTGGTGGACTGGTCGCCGCGTTTTTGTTTGGACTGATTGGTAAGTTTTCTGCCAGTGCCTATCGCTGGAGAATATACCTGTACGCCTTACTCGCTATTGCGCTGTATCTGATTGTAAGCGCGTTTTTATAAGTGGATGATTTTTATAAGTGAATGAACAGGCAGGGCGCGCTCGTGCCCTGCCAATCTGAAAGTCAGATCTGCCGTATTACTTTTCCAGCTGATCCTGTACTGCTTTGGTTGCTTCCAGTGCAGCAGTACGTGCTTTTTCGGTAGCAACTGCTGACAGTTCAGAAGCCTGGGCCGCAAGTTCCGTTGCTTTCACACGCGCCTCCTGAGCCAGCTCCGCCGCTTTGACTTTGGCATCACCTGCCAGCGCTTCTGCTTTCACTGCAAGCTCTTCTGCTTTCACTTTGGCATCGGCTGCCATGACTTCTGCCTGATCAGCGAGCTCTTTGGCTTTATCTGAAGCGTCCCTGGCAAGCTGTACGGACTTCTCTTTGGTGTTTTCTGCGGTGTCTTTAACGATTTGTTTCGTTGCGCCAAGAGAGGCGGAGACGAGGTCTTTAGAGTTGACTGGCACACCGTTGAGCGTCATGGTTTCAGGTGCCACACGGTACTTGCCGGTGTCTTCCTCCCGACCCTCACTAGTCACATATTCTTTAGGGTGCTGGCAGACAGCCATGCCTGTTTGCCCGTCTGAAGTGGTATATCCCACCTCTACTGTGGCCATTTTTTTAGTTTCTGATTTACCCGGCTCCTGCCATTCACTCACATTGCCCACAAGGTTTTGTGTGATCTTCTGACACATATCAATCATGGGTGTGCTGGTAGGGTTACAACCCGCAATCAGCAGGGTTGCCATCGGTATCAGTGTTAATACGGCAGTGCGGTTGGAACCTGATTGAGAATAAAGTTTCATGGTGAAAATCCAATTGTGCGTAAAATAGCGGATCGATAATTTATCATGCTCTCACCGATCAACTGCACAGGTGAGCTGCTTTCTAACCAGAAAATAATCACAGTGCAGGTCTCGCTGTCTATTTCTGCTTGTACATCGCAACCGGCTTTCGGGGATTGTGAAGAACTGTAAGTATTGCCGGAAAACAATGGATAAAAGATATTTGATTGTCGCCGGGGCTTTTCTTGTCCAGGCGGTTGTTATTGGTTGTGTGTTTTCTTACGGTGTTTACTTTATTGAGCTTGAAGCCGAATTCGGCTGGTCGCGCACTCAACTATCAACTGCAACATCGCTGGCATTTATGAGTATGGGGCTGATGGCAACTTTTGCCGGTCAGGCAAATGACCGGTTCGGCCCGCGTTGGGTGATTACTTTTGCTGCAGTGTGTACCGGGCTGGCCTATGTGCTGTTGTATTTTCTTACATCTCCATGGCAATTGTTTCTGGTGTATGGAACGCTGGTCGCCGTCGGGCTGGCAAGTCATGATGTGGTAACACTCTCTACTATTGCAAAGTGGTTTCCGCGGCGTCGGGGTCTGATGAGCGGAGTGGTTAAAGTAGGTACCGCCTGTGGCCAGATGCTGGTGCCGTTACTTGTGGTGTTGCTTGTTTCAAAAGTCGGTTGGCGACAATCATTTTTAGTGCTGGGGATTGGTGCTTGTGTGGTGATGCTGGCAGGTGCCTGGCTGATGGGCGTAACACCGCAGGAAAAGGTCCGGCAGCAACAAAGTCGGCAGCGCCTTGGCAGCACTTTTGCCGATGCCAGAAAAAGTAGTTCGTTGTGGATGTTGTGCGCTATCCAGTTCTCTGCGTTTTCAAGCCTTACGACTATTCCCACCCATATTGTTCCGCACGCGATTGACAGCGGGTTGGCTTCTACCGCCGCCGCATCGTTACTCACAGTGATCGCTTGCAGCAGTATTGTGGGCAGGCTGCTTTTTGGTTCGACGGTTGATCGTTTCGGCGGGCTCAAAGCCTATTCTGTGTGTTTGGCGCTGTTGGTAGTGAGTCTGCTGCTGTTACTCCTCATAGAGCACGCTAACTTGCTGTACGTGTTCTGTATTGTGTACGGATTTACACATGGCGGATTGTTTACTGTGGTGTCGCCAATAGTGGCAGAACTATTCGGTATGCGTGAGCACGGAAAGATCTTTGGACTGGTGGTTTTCTTCGGCACGCTCGGGTCTGTTATGCCGGTGCTTACCGGCAGTGTTTTTGATCATTATGGCAGTTATTTCATTGCGTTTTGTTTGCTCGCAATAATGGCATTTGTTGGTTTTTTGCTGTCACTAAGATTACAGAGAAAAGCGGTATAACCTGGTCAGTCCGATTACAGGTTAGCCTGACTACAATGCCCGCTCAGTCAGTTCATGGTTGTGCAACTGAAACTGAACATCGGCAATGGCGTCTGCATCTCGTTGGTCATGAGTCACCATCACAACGGTTGATTGCTGTTCTTTAGCCAGTGTTTGAATCAACGCTAACATCTCTGCACGTGTTTGTGGATCCAGCGCGCTGAACGGTTCATCGAGCAGTACAATGCCTTGTTCACGCAGCATAACGCGTGCAATGGCAACACGCTGTTGCTGGCCTCCGGACAATGTCGCGGCACGCTGGTATATCTGATCTGTCAGCCCGACACGCTTAAGTGCGTCTATCGCGCGATCGACTTCATTGCCGTGCTTTGGCAGTGAGGGGTTAATGCCCACTACCACGTTGTCTAACGCAGTCCTGTGTTCAAATAGATTGTTGCGCTGGAAGATTGTTGTTACCGGACGCAGATTGGGTGGCTTACGCGTGAACGCCTCATTACCCCAATACAGTTCTCCGGATCGCGGTTGCAGGAATCCGGCAATCAGATCGAGCAATGTTGATTTGCCACTGCCGGATTGGCCGTGCACGGTGGCGATTTTTCCGCGCTCAAGTGTCAACGAAAAACAATACGGCGTTGCATCTGTAGCGTAGCTAAACGTTATCTGATCAATTAACAGCATAGTTTCGCTTAACGAGCTTTGGAAACAAAAGAAAAACGACCAGTGTCAGTATCAGCATAAACAGTGCGATACCAGCGGCCTCGGTGGTCCGGTAGGCGCCCATTTTCTGATAGAGCAGCCAGGGCAGTGTAATGAAATCCTGACTGCCGAATAACGCAATAATACCGAGATCACCCAGAGACATGCAAAATGCGATACTCGCGACATAGATTAATTCATTGCGAAGCAGTGCCGACTCAATCAGTCGCCAGCGCGAGTAACCGGAAACACCTAATGAAAACGCAAGTTTGTCGTATTTGTTGGCGGCCTTGGCAGATGCCGGTAACAGTGTGACCAGTGCAAATGGCAGCACCATTAATACATTTGCTGTCACCAGTGCAGTGGCCGCCCAGTAGTTGTTGGCTCCGCCATACTGGCGTGCGATCAGAAAAAAACCAAACCCGAGCACCAGCGCGGGGACGGCAAGATACAGCGTTGCCGAAAAGCTGATGAAACGTGCGGCCCAGCGTGCCAAGGCAAAGTTGCCAATTCTATGCGAAACAGACAGCGACGTATGGCACACCGTTAATGCCATGCTCAGGAGCAGTACTGCTAACGTTGAAATTAGGGCAATGGTAATACTGGTCAGCGACGCTTGTATAAATTGAGGGTCTTTAATGATACCGGCGAGATCGGCGCTCCAGCCGTCGTAAACAATTGCCATCAGTGGCAGTAAAAAAGCACAGCCGGCCAGTAGGATTATTATTATCTGTAGTAACTGATTGCCCGGGGTATCACGGAAGTTGTTAAGTGAACGGCTGCGCGCTGATATTGATCGATCAAAAGATTTTATGGTGGTGTTGAGTGCGACCAGCGTGGCGCATATGGCCAGTTGCGCCAATGCCAGTCCGAGCGCTCTTCCGAGATTAAAGTCGAGTTTGATTGCCTCATAAATTGAAACTTCCAGTGTATTGAACTTTGGTGATCCACCCAGAATCAGCACAATGGCGAACGAGGTAAAACACAGCAGAAATATAGTGGTCGCCAGACCGGGTATCGCTGTTGCGATTGCCGGCCACTCCATTAGCTTGAATCTTTGCCAGGCGGTGAGTCCCAGAGCTTGACTGAGCTTACGTTGTTCCGCGGGAATAGATTCGAATCGGGTAAGCAGCGTTCGTGCAGAAAACGACGCATTGAAATAGCAGTGGGCAATGAGAATGCCGCCTAGTCCATACAGCCAGGTATCAGGCCTTACAGAAAACAACTGCTCGCTAAGCTGATTTAACCAGCCGTTTCTACCCAGAACAGTAACCAGCCCCAACACCACAACCAGTGTTGGTAAAACCATCGCAGAAGACAATAGCGCAATCAACAGCCTGCGACCGGGAAACACAGGTTGATGGCTAAGTGCCCAGGCAACCGCACAGCCGAGTAGCAAAGACAGCAGTGTCGAAAGCGTAGCCTGCAGTGTGCTCCAGCCAAGTGTTTTTACAAAGCGCGGGCCAAGGCTGAGTGATGAAAATTCCGGCAGCGCAGTGAGCTGGTAGAACAACAGCGCTGCCAGACATAGCAGCGCGATAGCAGTAAAAGCACCGGGTACCAGGCCGGGCAGATGGCTGGACAGATGGCTGGACAGGCGGTTGTGCACTATCCGGTCAATCTGGTGTGCGCAGTATCACGCGGCGCTCGTGTCGTCGTGGAACTGGCTTACTGGCCAAGTATGTCTATCCACTGATCAATCCATTGTTGTCGTTTGGCTTCGACGTCGGTGCCCTCGATCAATAATGTTTTTTCAGGGACATGCAATGTATCGAACCCGTCTGGCAGACCGGCTTCGGTAGTGGTTGCCGGGTACACCCAGTTAGTGGTCGGGATAATATCCTGCACAGCGTCCGAAAGCATGAACTGCATAAAGTTCTTTGCGAGTTCCTGTTGCGTTGAAGACTTCAGAATGCCGGCAACTTCAATCTGCAGGTAGTGTCCTTCAGAAAAAGCAGCTGACGCAAAGCGCGTGTCTTCTTCGGCAATTAAATGATAGGCAGGTGAGGTTGTGTACGAAAGTACCATGTCGGCTTCGTCTTTCAGAAACAGTCCATAGGCATCAGACCAGCCTTTGGTGACAGTAACAATTTTGGGCGCAAGACCCTGCCAGATTTCACCGGCTCGATCGCCGTAGGCTTCCTGAATCCACAGCAGCAACCCCAGGCCGGGGGTGCTCGAGCGCGGATCCTGAATCACTATTTTGAAGTCTTCAGGCATCGCGATAAGTGCTTCAAAAGACTGCGGCGGGTTGGAGACTTTTTCTTTGTTATAAACAAACGCAAAGTAGCTGTAGTCAAACGGTAGGAATGTGCTGTCTGACCAATCGCCTGTTGGTAAGGTCAGGTTGGTGGTGTCTGCACCGTGCTCGACAAAAAGATCAGTAGCGCGAGCAGCTTCTGCGATGTTGGTATCAAGGCCAAGTAGAATGTCGGCTTTGGTTTGGGAGCCTTCCAGCTGGATTTTTCTTAACGCGCCAATGGAGGAGTCGGCTGCAATAAACTGCAAATCACAGTCGCAACTTTCTTCGAATGCTGCTTCAATTCCCGGTGCCGGCCCCCAGTCTGCTGCAAAGGCATCGTAGGTGTAGACCGTTAATACGGGTTTTGTTTGTGCAAAAGCTGCAGTGGCCAACAGCAATGGTGCAGTCAGGACAAAAGGAGTGAGTTGTTTCAACATGGCGTAATCGCCTCCCGGTTAGTTGTGCGGGGTAGTGCGATAACGGAGGGAAACAGGAGGCCGATTTTATGGTGTAAAAACCGGTAGTTTTGTCTCACTCCCTCCGCCAGCACTACCTGGTTCAGGTTCAATGGGTGTTTCTCAGCGACCATCGGTCGCACCCCAGCGAGTTGTCAGGCATGATAACGCAATTCGGTCAGTAAAACTAACAGGTTCAGCGCGTGCGTGAAGCAGGCAACAAAATATTGCAATACGTAACCCCGGTCGTTCTTGCCGGTGGTGGTGATATTCAGCCAGCCGTAGTGCACAAGTTGCGAGAACGCGGATGGCCGGTTGTTGCGGCAGACGGCGGCGCAGCGCTCCTGCGTGTTGGCGGAGTAACGCCGGATCTCATTATTGGTGATCTTGATTCACTGCCTGACGCTGATCACTGGAAATCAGTGACAGAGCTAATAAAAATACCGGAGCAGGACAGTACCGACTTCGAAAAGTGTCTGTATACGGTAAAAGCGCCGCTATATATTGCGACCGGTTTTACCGGCAGCCGGTTTGATCATACGCTTGCAGGACTACATATATTGCACCGCTATGTCGATTCACATCGCGTGTTGTTGCTGGCGGGTGACGATGTGTGTTTTGCTCAGAAAGGTGAACTAACGCTAGACGTAGAGAAGGGGGTTCGCTTTTCAGTTTACCCGCTTGAACGAACTGAATTTTCTGCATCAAGAGGGTTGCAGTATCCCTTGCAAGGGTTACAGATGCAGTCGGGGGAGTTGATTGGCACATCAAACAGAGCTGAGAGCACGAGCGTTTATATTAATGCGGAAACTGGCGCGTACTGCGTTATTGTGCCGGTGAGTTTGCTCGATTCATTGATTGATCAATTCACTAATTGACCTGTTTATTTAAGTTCATTCTTTCAAGTGAATATTTCAGGGGCAGTTAACGCTTTCTGATGCATTCTTCCCATACATCATAAAGCACCATTAGCATCACAATTACGGCAATAACGATAAAAGGCAGACCGCCTTCTAAGCCGGCGAATCCCGTTGCAATGCTATGGGCCAGTCCAAAAACAAACGTTGATACCAAAATCAATCCGATGATCGCGGTGGTCAGACGAACTGTGTTTGAGGTTTTGTTAGACTCTTCATGGGTATTCTGGTCGTGCATTTTCTGGTCGTGCATTTTTCAGGTTTCCTCGCGCAAGTGCTGTATTAGCCAGCGCGCTGTTCGAAATAGTCGGTCGTCATGATTGCGTGCACCGATCAGTTGCACGCCAATTGGCAGATCATTGTTGCCACTCAGTAGCGGCATGCTCAGAGAGGGTAGTCCACATAGCGTCCACAGCGTGCAGCAGATTGGATCACCGGTGCCTTGTTCAATCAATGGTGCCTCTCCTATGGCTGAGGGCGTCACAATCGCATCATAGTCATGAAAAAACGGTTCAAACCATTGATTGGCGGCTTGTCTGATTTCAAGCGCTTCAAGATATTGCTGCTCTGACCACTGAGCCGCGTGCTGCATAGCTGCTTGTGCAGTGGTGCTGAGTTTGTCGTGGTGTTGCTCGCGCTCGGTGTTTAGACAACGATAGATTTCGTAGTCATAAATAATTTTGTGTACTTTAGGCAGCGCTGCAAAAGATTTGGGTGCGCGTACTTTTTCGACAGTGCCGCCAAGTGCTGCCAGTAGTTCTTCAAACCCGTCACGGGTATCAGTCGAAAAGCGTTCGCCGTAGTCGAGGTCTATCCAGACAAAAGCGGGTTCAACAGGGACGTCAGCCAGATAGCCTTTTAACAAAGACGGGCGTGGTGCTAGGTAGCTGGCCGGGTCATTCGGGTCGTAGCCTGCGATGCAGTCGCACAGTAGTGCCAGGTCACCGAGGTCTCTGGAGAACCCACCGATGTGATCGAGATGTTGTGATGTTTTTAAGACACCGTGTCGGGATACCAGACCACGCGACGGCTTGAAGCCATAGACCCCGCAAAAAGAAGCCGGTCTGATGACCGAGCCATTGGTTTGCGAGCCCAGCGCCAGTGGAATGTGTCCGGCGGCAACCGCCGCGGCTGAGCCACTCGAAGACCCGCCCGGGGTATGTTTTGCGTTGTGCGGGTTGGTAGTGCTTGCCGGGTGCATGTAGGCAAACTCTGTGGATACCGTTTTGCCCATGATAATAGCGCCGGCTTCCTTCAGGCGATTGATCACCGTTGCATTGGTCGAGGGTTGATTGTTTTCGTAGATAGCACTGCCGTAGGTAGTTGGCATATCGTTAGTATCGAAAATATCTTTTATACCAACGGGTATGCCATGTAGCGCACCGACGGCAAGCCCTTTTCTGCGAATGTCATCCATGGCGCGGGCATCGTTAAGCACAGCGTCCTGGTTGAGATGCTGCCACGCATGTATGTCTGGTTCTGATGAGTCAATGCAGGTCAGGCAACTCTGAACCAGTTTCTCACTGGTCAGGCTGCCGTCAGTGATCTGCGCTACCCATTCGCGAACGTTGTTATTCATCGTGTGTTATTCAGGGGCTATGGTATGTACTCACCGAAGAGCTGATCAGGCAGCCACAATGCGATACCCGGGAACAGATACATGAGCACCATACAGAATATAACAATGCCGAGATACGGCATAATGCCTTTGAAAATCTGCATCAACTCGATCTCGTCTTTGAGCACCCCCTTTAAGTAGTAGGCGGACATTGCCATGGGCGGCGTTAAGAACGAGGTCTGCAGATTCAGCGCTACGAGCATTGCAAAGAAATACGGGTTTACACCGAACGTGTCGAGCATTGGCAGGAAGATCGGTACAAAGATAATCAGGATTTCAGACCACTCCAGCGGCCACCCGAGTAAAAATATAATCAGTTGCACCATCACCAGAAATTGCCATGGTTCCAGTTCCATGGCCAGTACCCAGTGTTCTATGACGTCGTGCCCGCCAAGATAGGAAAAAACGGAAGCAAACGTCCACGAACCAACAAACATCCAGCACACCATGGCGGTGGCTTTTGCCGTGAGAAATACCGACTCTTTGAGTTTTGTCCATGACAGTGAGCGGTACAGCGCTGCCAGTACCAGACCGCCCAAGGCACCCATCGCGGCAGCTTCAGCCGGTGTAGCAAGGCCACCGAGAATAGAGCCAAGTACCAGCATAATGAGTATGGTCAGTGGTACAAACGAGATCAGCAGTTGAAAATAGATTTGCCCTCTGGACATCGACTGATCAACCGCAGGCTTAGGAGCGATGGAAGGATTAATCCATACGCGAGTGATGACATAGATGATGTACATGCCGGCCAGTAGCAGCCCCGGGAATACCGCCGCTGCATACAAACGCAGTGGTGAGAGTTCAGCAATGGCGGCGTATACAATCAGCATGATGGATGGTGGAATTAATATCCCCAGCGTCCCGCCTGCACAGATAACACCGGAGCTAAAGTCTTTACGGTAGTTGGCTTCAGTCATTGCCGGGAAGGCCAGCAGGCCCATCAATGTGACCACGGCACCGACAATGCCGCTTGCGGTGGAGAACACAGCGCAGGTGATAAGGGCCGCAATGGCCATTGAGCCGGGCAGATTACGCGCTGCCAGTTGCAGCGATGAAAACAGCCGGTTAACAATATTGGCTCGTTCAACCACGTAGCCCATAAACAGAAATAATGGAATAGCGACGAGTGTGTCGTTTTCCATCACCGAGTAGGTGTTCTGGTTTAACAGATAAAAAATCTGGTTACTAAAAATATCGCTGACTGACTCCAGCGGACCGGAGTAATAGGCGTAGTAGCCGAAGCCAACACCCATCGCCAGTAACGTAAATGCGATCGGAAAGCCCAGTAACACCAGGACTATAAATAACGAAAGCATCAGGATGGCGACTTCAGGATTCGTCATGTTCTTTGCTCGGTAAAGGCGTGGTAATCAGTAGAGAGTCTATGGAAAGCGATAGCTATCGAGGTGAGCCGGCAGCACCCGGTGGGGTATCGATGTGCGTGTCACCCATTAATGCGTCTTCGGTTTCGCGAACGTCATCGAGTCGCTTCATCCAGACGCCAGTGCGCATTGCCTTCCAGGCCCTGACAAGCTCTGCCAGCCCTTGCAACAACAGCAGTCCTGCGGCAACCGGAATGAGCGTTTTAAAGAAATACACCTGGATTCTTGCCGGACTGTTCCAGCTCACTTCTTTGTAGCGCCATGAATCACTGGCTATCTCGGCACCGAACCAGGCTAGTGCGAGCATTCCGGGGAAGAAAAAGATCAGGTATAGAATAAAGTCGATGGTGGCTTGCAATCGTACTGGAAACAATCGATAGATTACATCACCTCTCACGTGAGTATCCTGAGCCAGTGCATAAGCCCCTGCCATCATAAACAGCGCACCATACATCTGCACCATCATGTCAAATGCCCACACAGTAGGTTTGTTTAATATGTAGCGAACAAACACTTCGTAGGAAACAGATAACGTCAGTACCAGTATGCACCAGCCAAAAGCCCGGCCTACCCAAACGCTGAGACTTTCGATTGCATAGACAAACTTGCTGCTCTTCACGTGTGCTCCGTTTTATCTTTGGTGCTACTTAAAAAATCGGGAGCCCGCTGGCTCCCGATTGTGGGTCATGCTTATTTGTAGATCTATTACCCGAAATGATGCTCGTAGGCGAGCTTGTAGTCGGGTTGGTTGAGGTTGAGGTAGTTCATCACATCTTTAGCGTAAGCTTTTTGAGATTCAATTACCTTGGCAAAGAACTCATCTTGTCCGGAGATTCGTTCAACAACGATATCCCAGGCCTTGAGCTGTTCTGCCATCACAGAGTCTGGCGTGCGATAAACGTTGACGCCTTGCTCATCACGTAACTTCACCAGATCTTCTGCGTACCTGCGCGTGTTGTGCCAGTAGAAGTTGGAGTTTTCTGCTTCAGAAGCGTATTTAAGGATTGCCTGCAGTTCCGGCGACAGGTTTTCGTACTTTTTCTTGTTGAAGGTGACTTCAAAGAATTCCTGAGACTGGTGAAAGCTTGCCAGGTGATAGTGCTTGGAAACATCCTGCATACCGAAGTCACGATCAGAAGTCGGGTTGTTGAATTCGGCCGCATCGATCAGACCTGATTTCATGGCTGGCTGAATTTCACCGCCTGGCAGTTGTACCACCGACATGCCCATTTCCAGCAGCACGTCTGCAGCCAGGCCAACAGTACGATACTTGAGGCCTTCCATCTGGCTGGCGTCTTTGATTTCTTCTTTAAACCAGCCAAGTGGCTGAGCCGGCATTGCGCTGTTGAAGAAGCTGACAACGTTCAGACCGAGCGAGCCCATCAGTTCGTCGAATAGCTCTTGTCCGCCGCCATAGTGGATCCAGCCAAGCACTTCCTGGCTTGACCAGCCGAAGCACGGGCCGGTACCAAACAGTGATGCTGCCTGTGACTTGGAGTACCAGTAGGCGGGTACATAGTGGGCTGCGTCCAGAACGCCACGGTGTACGGCATCTTGCATCTGGCTGGTTTTCACCACCGAATTAACCGGAAGCAGTTCGATTTGCAGCGCGTCACCGGCCATTGCATTTACACGGTCTACGTAGGATTTAGCGTTTTCCAGAAAGATACCGCCACCCCAGGCGGCCTGCATTTTTAAGGTAACCGGAGCTGCTTTGACGATTGCCGGTGCCGCCAGTGTGCCAGCGGCAGTTGCGGTGGCAGCTAACGCCGAACCTTTTAGAAATTTACGGCGAGATGCGGTTTCAGTCATGTTGTTTCCTCACAAGTGGTTTTAGGTTGCTGGAGGCCAGCTTGCATCGGCGATCGAGCGAAACGAAAAAAATACGAAAGATCAGCGAGTGTATTGAATCTACCATTTTCACCGGTTGATAACTAGCGTTTCCGGCGGGGCTGGAGAGAGTTGTTTAACTACGACGCGAGCGGTTGTTGTCCGATTGTCTCAGGTACCGGCTATGTAGCGTTGCAACAGCAGGGTGAGCAAAAAGGCCGCTACGGCAGCACCGGCGAGTGCAAGACTGCTGGTAGTGGCGATAAATACGGCGTCTACCAGCGCAATTCCGGCGATCATTGAGACCACGGCGCGAGGCAGGTCACCCCTTTGTTGCCTGCGTAGCAGGTACAGGCAGAACGCAACCCAACAGCACAAAATCAGGAGTGGAAACCAGACCTGAGCATCGGTGAGTGCTGAATAAATACCGAATGCAATGGGTGTGGCGATGAATGCTACCGGCCAGAGGTTTTCAACTTTTTTGAGGTTCTCCTGTTTGGCAACGTAGGTCAGGCCAATCAAATAGGCGAGCAACGCCAGTGCGCCAATATAAAGTAGTGAAAAGGGATGTTGACTCGCCGTGAATCCTGCGCAGAGATAGACCAGCATTCTGCAGACGCCCATGATTGCCGGGCTGAACGGATTGTTTTTGTGCCAGACATTGTAAAGAACAATCGCACCACACAACAATATTGAAGTCGTCAGCGCGAGGGTGAAGCTGCCATGCCAGCCAAGCACGGCAATGATAGTAAAGAACACTGCACCAACTAGTAGCGTGAAGCCTGCTGCGAAAACTTCTGGTGCCGAAATTTCGCCTGCCGGTATTGGTCGTTCGGGACGTTCTTTGGCATCGATCTTTCGATCGAAGGCATCGTTTAAAAACATACCACCGGTGTAGGCAAAGGTCATGGCCAGCAGCAGTGTGAAAATATTCCAGTTAAACGGACTTGCGCCAGCCAGCACCACACCTGCCAGGGTATTGCTCCAGACTGTTGGCAGGTTCGACACCCGCCCGAGCTTTAACGCTGTTTTAGCGTTCCACGGCATTAGATATTACCTTCCACCCAACTCAGTTCCCGGGCAATTGCGTCTGCGATAGGTTGCCCCTTGTACTGCGCAGGCAGCACATCCCAGGTGTAGGTTTCGACTTCTAAGTGCGCGCTTAGCGAAGACTGTTTGTGCAGACTCAGTGCGTCTTTGATAAAGAACTGTGTGGATGAAAATTCTCCCAGATCATCGAGAAAGATCGGTACGTGGAAGTGTACACGCCATTCCCGGGGCACGGAATCATCAGTGAGTTGACTGAATGCCTCGGGCAGATCCGGGTAACGATTAATCTCGTCGCCATGCCTTTCGATGACCTGGTGCAGATATACCGGATCGATAAACGGCTTCAATACCTCAGCACGCTCCACGGTAACATCGGTGAGTCGCAGGCCAGCGCTTATTTGTAGTTTGCCTATCGCAATGTTGGCAGTGCGAAGTGCCTCTATACAATCGCTTGCGTTTTCGTATTCGACAGCGGCATGGCACAGATCAAGGCAAAGCGTCAGGTGCTTACGCAGTAGTGCCGGTGCGTTGTTGTCTTTTTCTCCAAGCAATATTTGCAGTTTTTCGGCGCTTTTCCGTGAGTACAAATGGTTGGTAAAGAAATCGATCGATTCTTCTACGGTTTCAAGGAAGCAGCAGGGTTCCGGTTCCAGAGCCAGCACAATTGACTTGCCGGTTTGCTTTTCAAGTTTGACCAAATGAGCACAGTGCTCCAGGTACAGTGATGTCATTTGTGCGACATCCTGCGCATTGTTTACGTTAGTCTTGAAGGCCCCCGGTACTGTGCTGATGCTACCGGTTTGCCCGGCAGGCAGCAGTTTGCAGAATTGATCTGCAAGCTGATTGGTGTAGCGCAGGCGCTCGCGGTCTTTCCAGTCGGGCAGATACACATCTTCCTTGACTCGGGTACCATGGAACGGACCGTAAGGGAAACCGTTAATGGTGAAAACATAACAGTTGTGTTGGGCCAGAATCCGTTGCAGTTCTGCCATCGCTTCCGGCGCGGCAAGGTCGTCTGCCGCCGCGGCAGATAAGCGCAAGCCCAGTCCGAGAGGTGTATCTCGATTCATTGCCTTTCTGACAGACGGGATATGCAGTCCGATATTGTCTATCACGTCTCTCAGGCTTTCGCCTGCGTGAATGTTCGAACAGTAGGTCAGATGTACCGCTGACCCGTCAGCGTGATGCAGTTGCATAATCGAATGTCTGGTTTAACGGAACTGGTGAACTATGATTGTAGTTGGGATAAACGAGTTCGGCTCGCTCTGGTACGTTAATGCACAACACTCTCGTGATACTTGTAGTCGGGCTAAGTCCGGCGCTGGTTGGTAAACACACACCGAATCTGCTGAGACTTTCCGAACAGGGCGGGCTCAGACCGATGAAAGCGGTAACTCCTGCAGTCACCTGTACAGCGCAGTCCAGTCTGGTTACCGGCTTAGCGCCCTCGGAGCACGGTATTGTTGCCAATGGCTGGTATTTCCGTGACCTGTCGGAGGTGTGGTTGTGGCGGCAGTCCAACCGACTGGTTGGCGGTGAAAAATTGTGGGATGCTGCGAAGAAGCGCGACAGTAGTTTTACCTGCGCCAAAATGTTCTGGTGGTACAACATGTACGCCAGTGCCGACTGGAGTGCGACTCCCCGGCCAATGTATCCGGCGGATGGTCGGAAGATTCCTGATCACTACACTCACCCGGCAGAACTGCATGATGAGCTCGATGCGAAGTTCGGTCAGTTTCCGTTGTTTAAATTCTGGGGGCCGGCGGCAGATATTACCTCGAGTCAATGGATTTCGGATGCCACCTGTCATGTCATGCAGTCCCGAAAGCCCACGTTAACGCTAACCTATCTGCCGCATCTTGACTACAACCTGCAGCGCCTCGGGCCAGACCTTCAACACAAGTCGATCCAGACTGATTTAAAACAGGTAGATGCACTCTGCGGTCAGTTGATGGCGGTTGCTGAAAGTCAGGGGCAGCATGTGGTGGTTGTATCGGAATATGGTATTACACCGGTGACCGATGCGGTACATGTGAATCGTGCATTGAGAGAAGCCGGGTTGTTGCGGGTGCGGACTGAAAAGCACATGGAGCAACTTGATGCCGGCGCTTCAGATGCGTTTGCCGTAGCGGATCATCAAATCGCGCACGTTTATGTGAACAACGCAGATAAAGCCGAGCAGGTACGGCAGGTACTCTCATCGCTCGATGGCGTTGAACATGTGCTGGATGACAACGGTAAGAAACAGTGGGGGCTCGATCATTCAAGGGCTGGAGAGTTTGTTGTCATTTCTAAACCGGACAGGTGGTTCAGTTATTACTACTGGCTTGACGACGACAAAGCGCCCGACTATGCACGCACCGTAGACATTCATCGTAAGCCGGGTTACGACCCGGTTGAATTATTTGTAGACCCTGAAGTTAAGCTTCCGATGCTTGCCATCGGCTCACGGCTGGTGCGTAAAAAACTCGGTTTTAGAACGCTGATGGATGTGATATCACGTACTGATACTCATCTGGTGAAAGGTTCTCATGGCAGGCCTACTGACGACCCTCAACATGGGCCGATATTTATCAGTTCTGCTAAACAATATTTACCCGAAGGTGATGTCCATACGCTGGAATTCAAGGACCTGGTGCTAAAGCACGTCTTTGGCACTTAACCAATTGAATACGGATCACTTAATGTGGGTCGATTATGATGCGGGTCGATTATGGATGATTCACCATGTCGGTTACTGTAGCAAGTCAGTGATCATGCTGCGATGTTGCGTCATATAAATTCTGAACCATTCTGTAAAGCGCGCTGGATTATCTGCAAGTTGTTGCAACACCTCAGGTAGTGACAGCCACTCGACGTCTTCAACTTCGATGCGATTATAATTCTCAATGTCGTTTGCACTACTGTGTGTGCCGTGAAAGCAATGCACGTGTTCGTTTTCAAACAGATCGCCGACCGGCGCCGAGTAATCTATAGATCCGAATAGTGTGAGTGGTACCTGCCAACCAAGCTCTTCCTGTAGCCGTCGGTTAGCGCAATCTTCGGCAGACTCCTGCCACCGTGGATGCGAGCAAACCGTGTTTGCCCATAATCCCGCAGAGTGATACTTGGTGCTGGCGCGCTTTTGCAGCAGTAGTTTGTTTTGGTGAAATATAAAAATCGATACCGCTACATGACGAACATTGTCCGTATGTGCTTTGAGTTTCTCAATGGGAAAGTACTGCTGTTGTTCGAGATTTTCTATTGCGGTGATGTGCTCTTTCAAGCCAATATCTTTTAAAGCGCTTTGCGGAATTATGGTCATTCAATGATCAGGTTGTTGGCGTTTTTCTTTACGGCACTTTCCTGCACAACCGGCTCACGACCGCCGCGCAAAATGGAGTTTCCTTCGTACATAGTACGTTGATCGATAGCCGTTGGATTCAACCAGTCATCTTCATGCATCTGGCCACTTTGACCGTAAGCTGCCAGTGCGTTTTTATAGCAGACCATTTCAACCTGGTCTTTGGGAATGCCGCGTTCAAGTGCGAGTTTTGCTGTCTTGGCAACACCGAGGGGTTCGGAGATTCCCCAGTCGCACGCAGAGTCCACCATAATACGCTCGGCACCATACCCGGCGAGGATTTCTACCATCCGTGCGTTACCCATTTTGGTTGACGGGTAAATAGAAAAGGCCGCCCAGTAACCACGGTCGAGCACTTCGCGAACCGTCTCTTCATTATTGTGGTCGACAATTATTTTACCGGGATCCATGCCGTGTTCTTCACACACATCCATAGAGCGTGATGTGCCTCTTTTTTTATCGCGATGCGGTGTGTGAATCATGACCGGTAGTTCCAACTCTTTGGCAAGTTCCAGCTGTAACCGGAAGTATTTGTCTTCGAGCTCGGTTTGTTCGTCATAGCCAATTTCACCAATGGCAACTACACCTTCTTTAAGTGCAAAGCGGGGGAGTATTTCCATGACTGCTTCGGCCAGTGAAGCGTTATTTGCTTCTTTGGAGTTGAGTCCTACGGTGCAATAGTGGCGAATGCCGAATTGACCGGCACGAAACCGTTCGAAGCCGATAATGGCTGAAAGATAATCGATATAAGTGCCAACATGCGTGCGTGGCTGACCCACCCAGAATGCCGGTTCGATAACCGCAACGACACCAGACGCTGCCATTGCTTCGTAGTCGTCTGTGGTGCGCGAAATCATGTGCGCGTGGGGATCGATAAACATCATGCGGCTTTGCCTGTATTTTCTTGTTGTTGTATAGCGTCCCACGTCAGGGTGCCGCTGGCAATCTGGTTTGCAATCACCGAATGTTCGGTAATAATGGTTTGTGCACGACTGTCTGGTGCGGCGCTTAATGCTAACAGTGCCGCCTGCTTTTCAGTGTGGTTGTCCGAGTTCACAGCCAGCGCCAGATCATCGATCATATCGCCTTTGGCAAACGGGCCGACGCAACGCCACAGTTCGTGTGTCACAGGTCTGCCTGCAGCCCGGCGTTCATTGGCGTAATCACACAGAATACGCGCAAGCTCCGGATTGGCGCGTTTATCGAGTCCGTAGATCGGTGCAAGTCTGCTGTCAATGAATAACGCTTTCAGTACCATATGGTTCCAGCGGTTATCATCAAAGTGATTGGCTGGGTATGGACTGTGATGTGCGATGGCCTCAAAAACTGATCGGATATTGGTGCGAAGCCCTTCGCCGATCAATTCATCTAGTCCGCTGTTTTGCGGGTACAGCGGCAGCCCGCTGTACAACGCGATCGACTCCGCAAGATCAGCGTTGCGACAAAGGTCGATTAAGGTTTCGTTAAATCTATCGGGTCGATGATCGGCCAGATGGCAGATAACCGCAACTCTTGCGGCAATATCAATGCTCCAGTTTTGCGGGTGCCAGCCGGTCGCCAGGCAATCCGCCGCGGTAAGCTCTCGGGTCGTCAGATACAAATCAGCGCGGTCCAGCTTGCGCGGGATCATGCCGAGCGTGATGTGCAGTTCGCGATCTGAGTTAGAGCGGCTGATCTTGTCCAGCTGAGTATCGAACCAGCTTAATTGTTCTTTACTTAAGCGAACGCTTAGCCAATCGTTTAGCAACTGCAGTGGCTTGTTGTGCATCTTGTTGCTCATTAGGCCAGCTGCTTCTGTCTTTGTCTGAGCCATTCAATGCCCTGTTCAACCAGATCTTCGTGCATCTCGTTGATTTCGACACCTGTGCCAATCGCGCTGAGGAGTGTGATGGTAAGTTTGCCGCCGAGGTGTTCGCGAAAGTCGGTAAGACCGGACAATATCTCAAGCTGACCGGTTGACGTTTTCATATCAAGAGCAGGGTGCCACAAACGAAAACCAATATGTTCTAACAGAAAACAAACGCGTTCGTCTTCGCCTTCTTCTAGCAGTCCGCACAATACCGAGTAATGCGTATCGAGGGCGAGCCCGATAGCCACGGCTTCTCCATGGCGCAGATGGTAGCGTGTCAGAGTTTCAAGCTTGTGTGCAGCCCAGTGGCCAAAATCGAGTGGTCTTGCGCTGCCGGTTTCGAACGGGTCTCCGCCGTGGGCAATCTGGCGCATATGCAATTCGGCACACCGCTGAATCATGATTCTCATTTCTGCTGCGTTAAAAGTGGCAAGCGCATCGGCGTTTTGTTCGAGCCACTGATAAAATTCAGCATCGCGTATCAGCGCTACTTTCACCGCCTCTGCCATGCCGGCAATTTTGTCTCTTTCGGGTAGTGAACGAATGAATTCGTAATCGTTCAGGACCGCAAACGGCGGCGCGAATGTCCCAATATAATTTTTTTGTCCAAACAGATTGACGCCGTTTTTTACGCCGACGCCTGAATCGTTCTGAGCAAGTACCGTGGTTGGAATTCTGATGTGTCGAATGCCGCGATGGGACGTTGCCGCAACCAACCCGACCGCATCGAGTAGTGCTCCGCCACCGATAGCGATCACGTATGAGTGTCTGTCAATTCTGTGCTCAGCCAGGTGCTTTTGCATTTGCTCAACATAGTGCAACTCTGACTTCAGCTTTTCACCTGCAGGCATTGCCACCGGATCACGGAC
>CALHCI010000117.1 GCA_937931165.1 uncultured Granulosicoccaceae bacterium | reverse complement strand
TAAAACCGACGATGAGCCTTCAAGACGTTCACTGGCGAACCGCACCTCAGTGATGATTTCATTTTCCTGCAATGCCGTTTTTTTGTAGTCAATAAAAAAAGACTCCAGCGGCATGACTCTCTCGGCACTGGCTGAGCGCAATACAATGTCTGCTTGCAGCGCGATAAACAAGGGCGGTAAATCCCCGATGGGTGAGGCATTGCCGATATTCCCACCCACGGTTGCCGTGTTGCGTACCTGCGTTGATCCATAGCGATAAAGTAGATCTTTGATGTCACTGTTTAACGGCCCGAGTGTATTCAACAAACTGGCGATTGAACAGCCCGCACCAATTCGCCACTGGCCATTCGTATTTTCGATGTAATTTATTTCATCAATACCGCTTACAGAAATTAATTGCGGGTACTGCTTGAGTCGCTGCGTTATTTCAAGACTGAAATCAGTACACCCTGCTACCACCGGAGCCTCCGGATAGGCGGCTTTTAAACTGAACAATTCACCAAGTGTGACTGGCCGGTAAAAACCATCAGCATCATCAGAGGCAATCGATTGCAATCGCTCAATCACTGATGCTTCATGCTGCGAAAACTGATCAGTGTGGCCGGCAAGCGACCAGTCCAGTGCCTCACTTGCTGCATCTATAATCGGCCGGTAGCCGGTACAGCGACACAGATTGCCACCAAGATAGTGCTCAATGCTCTGCCGCTTGCGCTGTTTGTCTATGGTTGCAGCATTTTTGGTTAACGCAAAAATAGACATCACAAAGCCGGGTGTGCAAAAGCCACACTGCGAACCGTGATGATCGACCATCGCCTGCTGCGAACAATGCAGGCCATCATCGCCTGCCAGGTGTTCCACCGTTATCAGTTGCCTGCCATGAAGATCCCCTGCCAGTGCAATGCAACTGTTTACACTGCGGTATTGCAGTTGATCGTTGTGTAGCGATGCAATGACTACTGTACACGCACCGCAATCACCGGAAGCACACCCTTCTTTGGTACCGGTCAGACGCCGGTGCTCTCGCAGGTAGTCGAGCACAGTCAGGTCTGCCGGCAAGCCGGAAACTTCAGTTAGTGTGTTATTGAGGAGAAATCGCAGCACCCGGGTCGCTCAGTAGAATCTACCGGTGAGTTTAGCGCGGGTTGTTGCTCCGTGTGGCGGACTGTGCGGTAAGGTTTGGCCGGACAACGTGAGGGTAAACAAAAAAGCGACCCGAAGGTCGCTTTTAGTACAGTTGACTTAAAAAGACGACTTTAACGAACCAGCTGGTTGTAGATCCAACCGGAATCACCGGTACTGGCGGTTTCTACATTAATCCAGTTACCGTCACGGGCAAACTCAAACAGCTTGTCACCGGCCTTAACCTGAGTAACGATATCAAAGCTGGTGCCCGGGCCGCGTCGTAGATTTACCAGCGAGGCAGCGACAGTAAGCTCCGGCTGACCCGAGTTCAGCGCACTGGCTTCTTCGCCCTGCTGGACGGTGCCATCACTATCAATAATCACGGTGGCCACTTCCCGCTGCGGCAGCGCAATCACCGAGAAACTGTCATCGCCCGAGCTGTCGCTTGAATTTGCTGCAATAACCGCTGTGCTGGTGGGCGTCTGTGCATTATTTCCGGCTATGGTGTTAGTTTCTGACTCTGCGGTAGTGTTTTCGCCGGTATCACTGCTGGCAACTGATTGTCCGGAAGGAACAATTCTGCCCAACTGGTTGCCAGACGCTTTGTCTGAACCATTGCCACCGTTTGGCAAGTACAAAAAGGTGATATAGCCACCGACCATAATCAGCGCGAGCACAGCGAGACCACGTGTCCAGCTACTGATTGAGCTGACAAAGCCGGGCTCTTCACCCGGGGCAAGTAACAAGCGGCTGCCCGACGAGCGAACCTGGTCGTTATGCAGTTTCACGAATATCAGCCCGACGATGATCGAAATTGGCCAGACCAGCATCAGCGATAGGATGCCGAGCTCGGTAAAAAACAGAACCGCCAGTACCAGGGTCAGAAATACCGCGGTCGCAACACTGGTGTATGCCAGCCCGAGCGGACCGAAAAAAAGCGTTGCAGCAAATTGGGTAGAAAGTGACTTCAACATATTTATTCTCTTGGTCGGGGGTGACTTTCAGCAATAAAAGTCCCCGCCGACGGGTCAATTATCCTGCGTGGCAGCGCCGCACAATGTGCAGTGGGTCTAACGCATGACCGCCGACTGTGTATTACGTCCTGTTTTCAACCAGCTTTAATAGGGGTAAAAAGCTCAGGGACAGTAATGTCGTTACAGATTACCCGGGATTCAAGTCCGTTACTGTTGCCCAGTCTGTATTTGTGACATTTTGCCCACAAACGATTCAAAAGGTTAACAGATGGAAGCGGCAAGTTGAATGACAGGAAACACCGTTATTAGCTGTGCCTGCCAATCGATGACCCTCTAAAATGGTGACGCAGCCGACAATTTCGAGGATGCCCGGCCCTGTCCTGCGGATTCGTTGCACCTTTACTGCAGTAGTGCTGACTGCTGGCCGAGGTTGATAAATCTTCAGATCCGGGCGAAACACGGATCTGTAAATTATTGTCAGCGCTGTTGTGTCTTCCTGCGCGTTACGCTCAGGCCGATCTACTGATACCAAGGAATACCCATGCTAAAACGCCTTCTGACTGTTGCTGTCAGCCTGGTTGCCCTGACATCCTCCTCTGCCTTTGCGGTTTACTTTCCATCCGGAATCGATTGGGCGAATCCTTCCCAGCAACGATTCATCACATCGATGTATTTGAATGTGCTCGGACGCGCACCCTACAGCGGTGAGGTCAATACCGCCATGCAACTCATGGGCAGAACCGACAACAGCCAGACCCGGCTGGATCTGTTTAAAAAATTCCTCGAAAGCGATGAGTATCGACGGACTTTCCCGGACAGCAATAGCGGCTGGATGGTCTACCGCGCGCCCGACCGCAACTACGGTAGCGGCGTCTGGCGATACCGCGCCGCGCCAGCCCGACCTGGCGGCTTTGAAAGCTGGGAGTTGAGCGGCGCAAGCTCTGAGGCTGTGGCAAAGTCAATGGCGGTTTACTACAGCACTTACTGTTACGAGGGCATTCCGTGTGTGGCTGATCCGGCAGTTGCCTACCAACGGGATATGCCCGTACAAACGGCATCTGACACCCACGCCTGTGCCGATGAGTCATCGCAGATCGCCAGATATCAATGGGTAGCAAACAATGGCACCACTTACCCGACCGGCACCGATGCGACCACGCTGTGTATGGGCAGCCACTATTTCAAAGCGGTGGGCACTGTGCTGCAGCGATTCCAGTGTGACAGCGGCTACCGCAACTGCCAGAGAGACCGCGCCCGTGATATTCGTGGCGAGCGCAGCGGGCAGGACTCACGCGGCAATCCGGCGCTGTTTTTCTCTGATGGCTCGCGGTTAATTCTGACCAACTACGACGAAATTCAGCAAGCCAATCAGGCACCACAGTCACCCGTGCAACCGCAACCGAGACTTGCACAAAACCAGCACGAATGCGCCGACCCTGCGCAAGTCACCCGCTACTACCAATGGAATGGTACTGATGGCGCTTCCGAATCACCGGGTGTGGGCAACAGCACCATTTGTATGCGTGACTACTACTACAACATTGAAGGCATGACCCTGAAGCACTTTGCCTGTGACAGTGGCTTCACTAATTGCCGTGCCAATGCCGAGCTCGATGTTACCGCGCAGCGCAGAACCCGCGTTGACGGACAATCAGCACTGCAATTTCGAAACGGCACGACACTTTCGATCATGAAGAACGCCCCGGCCAGCACCACCAGTCGCAGCCAAAATAACAGCCTTGGTAACAACACTAATCTGTCTGGCGTACAAAGCAATCAATCCACACAAAGGCTGGCAGGTCAGCACGAATGCGGGGTGGCTACCATGCGATTGAGTCAGTTTCGCTGGTCAAAGCGTGATGGCACCACCGACTGGCCTGATGGTGTTGACGGTCGTGTTGTCTGTCTCGACAACGCCTACTATGAAATTGAAAACTTCACGCTCAGGCACTTCCAGTGTACAGGCAACTTTCAAAACTGCCGGTCCAGTCGTGGCAAAGACCTGATTGCCATTCGCGACAGCACTGACAACAACGGGCTTCGCACACTCATATTTGCCAATGGTGAACAGCTGGCACTAATTAGTCGATAAAGCCAGCCAACAACAAACCAACACACCGGCCAGAGTTAATCGACGTGCAGGAAACCCCTGCACTTCGATTTAGCACTACGTGTGGCCGGTCATTCTGCACACCTCTGTTACAATAACGCGCTGGTCAATCTGACCGGTGCGACCACCGACGTACACCTAACCTCAGGCACTCTCAACAGCAATGCTGTCATTCTCCCAAATTGGTATCCGGCTTGGCACACGTGTGCTGCTGGAAAACAGCACATTTACAATCCATCGTGGCCACAAGGTCGGAATCACCGGTGCAAACGGTACCGGTAAAACAACTTTACTGTCGTTAATCCTCGGCAAAATCACCGCAGACACCGGTGACTTCGAAATGCCACGCAAACTGGTTATTGCGCATGTGGCACAGGAAGTAGAAGCAACAGAACGTGAAGCCGTTGAATACGTGATAGATGGCGATGTTGAGTTGCGGCAATTACAGGCAAACCTGGCGCAATGCACCGATGGTATTAAACAGGCAGAAATCCATAGCGCCATCGAAGTTGCCGGCGGTTATACAGCAGAAGCCAGAGCAGCCACTTTACTCAACGGATTAGGCTTTACCGCAGAGCAGATCAGCCGGCCGGTAAAAAGTTTCTCAGGTGGATGGCGCATGCGACTGAATCTGGCCCGTGCGCTGATGTGCCGTTCAGATCTGCTACTGCTTGACGAACCGACCAACCACTTAGACCTTGACGCAGTGATTTGGCTTGAAGCATGGCTTAAGCACTACGCCGGTACGCTGTTATTAATTTCACATGATCGCGAGTTTCTCGATAACGTGGTTACCGAGATTGCACATATCGAACATCAAAACCTGAAACTTTACACCGGTAACTACTCGCAGTTTGAACGCATCCGTGCCGAACACCTCGCCGCACAGCAGTCAGCTCATGAAAAGCAACAGCGTGAAATTGCCCACATGAACAGTTACGTGACACGCTTTCGTGCCAAGGCAACAAAAGCAAAACAGGCGCAAAGCAGATTAAAGGCATTGTCGCGGCTGGAGCTGATTGCACCGGCACATATCGATTCACCTTTTAAGTTTACGTTTAAAGCACCGGATAAGCTGCCCAACCCGTTACTGAGAATCACAGATGCCTCCGTCGGTTACGATCAGCCGCTGCTGACTAAAATCAAATTTGAAATGCACAACGATGCACGCATTGGTTTGCTGGGTCCAAACGGTGCCGGTAAGTCTACGTTTATAAAAATGCTCGCCTCGGATCTGGCCACCATGAGTGGTGAGCTGCACTTTGCCAAAGAAACCAAAATAGCGTACTTCGCACAGCATCAGCTCGATCAGCTCACGCTGGAGGCATCACCTATTGATCATTTAAAACAAATCGATAAAAACGCTGCCGACTCAGACCTACGTACTTTTCTTGGTGGTTTCGGCTTTCAGGGAGACCGCGTCTTTGAAGCAGTGAAGCCGTTTTCAGGAGGAGAAAAAGCAAGACTGGTGCTTGCCATGCTGGTGTATCAAAAACCCAACCTGCTACTACTTGATGAACCGAGTAACCACCTCGACATTCAAATGCGCCACGCCCTCACGGTGGCGTTGCAGGATTTCCAGGGTGGTATTGTGCTGATCTCACACGATCGACATCTGCTTAAAATGGCATGTGATACGTTATTGCTTGTTAATGACGGATCAGTGGAACCCTTTAACGGTGACATAGACACCTACCCTGCGTGGCTGCAAAACAGAGGCAAAACTGCCGGGAAACCGGCAAGTGACACCGCGGCCGGGCCCACGCCTGCTATGCAGGAAGTATCGCAGCGTGACAAAAAAAGGCTCGAGGCCGAACGCAGACAGCAACTTGCCCCGTTGCGTAAAGAAGTAACAACGCTTGAAAAACAGCTTGAACGATTGACGGGCAAAAAAGAAGAAATTGAAACTCAGCTCGCCGACGAATCGCTCTATGAAGACAGTAAAAAAGACGAGCTGAAAGACCTGCTTTGGAAGCAGGCAGAGCTTGCCAAATCTATTGAACAGATAGAAGAAGAGTGGATGGAAAAGGCCGAGGCACTGCAACAGGCTCAGCAGGCGTAAGCGCTCTCTAACGGAAACCCGGCTGCGATACCCTGTGCGTTGACCCTCCCGCGGGCGAAGGTGGCAGTAAAAGTTTCAGGATTTTTTTGAGGTAGCGTGAAGCGTGCACACGCCTCGGCAACACCCTTCCCCGGGAGGGTCAGCGTCTGAGCGCCGGGGAGGGTATCCAATCTCACACACAACACCTTAACAACCTAAACTTTCAAACAAAAAAAACAACGGCAAGGTTCTATGCCTAGCTTTGACCAAGCGCCTTAACAATAGCCGCCTCATATTCGTCCTGTTTACCTTCGTTAAAGCCTTCGTGTTTTTTAACAATCCGTCCGTCCCTGCCAATAAGCACACTGGTTGGCATGCCCTTAACTTTAAAAAGGTCGGCAACCTCACCACTGTCATCAAAGCCAATAGTAAAATTTGCATTTAGTTCTTCGGCAAACTCACGAGCCATATCGTGATCAGTGTCAAGCGACAGAGCAACGATTTTCAAGCCCTCGCTCTGATACTTGGTTTGCATCTCAACCATCCACGGAAAGGAGTCACGACACGGACCACACCAAGTGGCCCAGAAATCAACATAGACCACTTCACCCAGGTGCTTTGAAACCGGGTACTTGCCTTCTACATCGGCGTTAACGATAAACTCAACCGGCGGTTCGGGTGGCTCGGCAGGCTTGCACCCCACCCCGAGAGCTACCAGCAGCACAGCAATCCATAACGTGTACCGACTAAACATGTTATTCAAACCTCTGTTCACTCTTTAAAAACCCTAACCCACACAAAAGGTGTTGCGATCCTTTACGATTATATTCTTTTTCACTGCAGACTGTTCGACCACCGGCCGGCATCAGGGTTCAGAGAATCTCGGTTTATTCACAGGTAAACCGCTATACTTCTCGTTTCCATTCCGACTGGCAACACTTTGTCTGCTCTGGCGAAAGCCTTCACCCGTCTACCTGACAATGCAAAAGGCGCGCTGATCCTGTTGATTGCAGCGGCGGGCTTCTCGGTGATGGCAATGTTAATCAAGCTGGTTGGCCAGCGCCTGCACGTTACCCAGATAATAATGGTCCGGCAGATTGTCATGTTTGGGATCATGTTGCCAGGCATCGTGCGCGCTTTTCCGGAATCTCTGCACACCAACCGACCGGGGCTGCAGCTCGCACGAATTTCAGTCGCACTGGTCGCCATGCTGGCTGGCTTCACCGCAGTAATTAACATGCCACTGGCAGATGCCACCGCCATCGGCTTTGCGAAAAGTTTCTTTGTGACTATTTTTGCAATACTTATTCTTAAAGAAACGGTAGGTATCCGGCGCTGGATGGCCATAATCGTCGGATTTGTCGGCGTGTTGATCATGCTGCAACCCGGTGGCAGCGGATTCAACATCTACGGGGTCTACGCGATTATTGGCGCCACTGCAGCGGGCCTGGTAATGGTCATTATCCGGCTGCTATCACGTACCGAACGCCCGGCCACCATTCTGCTGTATCAGGCTGTCGGTGTCGGCGTGGCAATGCTTGCTCCAGCCTTGTACTACTGGCAACCACCCACTGCGACTGAATGGGGTCTGATGGCTCTGATTGGTGCGACCGGTTGGATATCACAATTGGCGAATATTTATGCATATAAATATGGTGAAGCGTCGCTGCTGGCACCGATTGAATACATCAGACTGATCTACGCAACGCTGATTGGCATTATCATTTTTAGTGAATATCCGGGGGTTCCAACAATAGCCGGTGCATTGTTGGTGGTGGCCGCATCAGCCTATACAATCCATCGCGAGTACCAACGCCGCGGTAAGATCTCGGCACCTTAGTACCCCGTGACTACGCCCTGTAGTGGCTCATGATCTGTAGACAAATGACCAACGTAGTTTAATGCCATGACTACATTGATCCCGATCCTTGGCGACCAGCTCAGCGCTGACCTGCCATCACTTGCCAACGCTAACAAAAAAAACTCGGTGGTGCTGATCACAGAATGTATGGAAGAGGCCACCTACATTCGCCACCACCAGAAAAAACTGGTGTTTGTATTTTCGTGCATGCGGCACTTTGCGGCATTGTTAGGAAGTAAAGGCTGGCAGGTTGATTACATTAAACTAAACAGCAAAAACGGCCCGGCTTCAATACCACAAAGTATCGAGCGGGCAGTTAAACGACACAAGTGCAAATCGGTTGTGCTAACAGAAGCTGCAGAGTACCGGTTGCAACAGTCGCTAGTCGCGCTTCAGCGCAAGTCCAAAACGCCGGTGACCATACTCGAAGACACCCGCTTTCTTTGTAACCACCAACAGTTTCAGGATTGGGCAAACTCGCGCAAACAGCTGCGCATGGAAAATTTCTATCGGGACATGCGCGTGCAAACCGGTTTATTGATGGACGGCAAAAAGCCAATCGGCGGTCAGTGGAACTTTGACAAAGAAAACCGCAAACCCGCCGGTGAGTCAGTCAGCTTTCCAACACCCCGGCAGTTTAAACCTGATGAGATCACCAGTGATTGTATTGCTATGGTAAATAAATTGTTTCCGGACAATATCGGTCACACCGATAACTTCTGGTTTGCAACTACCGCCAAACAGGCAAAGGCTGCGCTCAAATATTTTATTGAAAACGCATTATTCACCTTTGGAGACTATCAGGACGCGATGCTGGTGGGGGAACGTTTTCTGTCCCACTCAGTGATTTCCATGTACATCAATATTGGCTTGCTCAACCCGTTAGACGTGTGCAGGCAAATTGAAAAGGCTTATCACGCTGGCAACGCACCAATCAATGCGACTGAAGGTTTTATCAGGCAAATCATTGGCTGGCGTGAGTACGTTCGGGGGATTTACTGGTTAAAGATGCCAGATTACGTCGATGAGAATTTTTTCAATCATACCAGACCGCTTCCCGACTTTTACTGGACAGCAGATACCCGCATGGCCTGTATGCAGGCAAGCATCGACCAGACGATTCATGAAGCCTATGCCCATCATATTCAAAGACTGATGATCACAGGTAACTTTGCGATGCTTACCGGCGTTAACCCGAAAGAGGTTCACGAATGGTACCTTGCGGTGTATGCCGATGCTTACGAATGGGTAGAACTGCCAAATACACTCGGTATGAGCCAGTTTGCAGATGGCGGGTTACTCGGCTCTAAACCATATGCAGCCGGTGGAAACTACATCAATAAAATGTCCAACTACTGTAAACACTGCAGCTACAAAATCTCGAAAAAGGCCGGCGAGGATGCCTGCCCTTTTAACTATTTATACTGGCACTTTTTAAGCACCAACAGAGAGAAGCTCTCAAACAACCACCGCCTGGCACAGGTTTACCGTACCTGGGACCGCATGAAGGATGAACGAAAAGCTGAAATTGCCGAGGACTCGGCAAAGTTTCTAAAACAGCTTTAAACTATTGCGGTTGACTGGCAGTTTGCGTTACCGCTACCTGGGCTCTATCGTACCGGCAACTTCAAATTTACCATCAACAAGCCGGCCAACAACAATCTCACCGGATTGCGGGTAAACACCGGTCAATGCAGTAATATTGACCTGGTGCGTGACCAGTAACCACGGCTTATCAATAGACTGCTCTGCCAGCCAGGCCACCAGCTCCTGTGTCTGGCTTTCACGGTCCTGCATATTTTGAAAGAACGAATTGATTAGCGGCAGCGGCTGCACGGCACCAAGCTCCATTAGCGCTGCGGTGTCCATGCATCGGCACCATTCACTGGAATACACTGAATGGAACTCTACTTCCGCAGCACGGAAATAATCACCGGTGTCTGCTGCCTGTGCTCTGCCGGTATCGTTGAGGTTACGCTGCGTATTGCAAACACCCAACATAAAGTTAGACGGGTCACCGGTGCCGGGTGCCAGTGCATGGCGCATGAGCGCAACGTGCCCACCGCTTTTGAGTTGCTGCACCACGCTGTCATTGGCCAATGCCGTATTGTTTATTAATACACCAGATACCAGCTGTATTAAACACACCAGTGCGATCAGTCTAGTTTTGATCATGATTTTGTCCTTTGTTTCTTTCACCACGACAACGCTTTGAGCAGTATCGTACCTCATCCCAACAATCAGCCCATTTCTTACGCCAGGCGAATGGTCGCTGACACGCCACACAGACTTTTACCGGCAGCTCCGACTTTCTTTTCATTACATTGGGCCTCTTTTACACCAGCGCGCTGTCGTTAAAGGTCAAGTGTCATTTGCGGTGTAGTGCGAGACACTTTCGCTTTGGCACGTTGTGGCACCCCGCTCTTTCGACTGCCATGCTTTTTCTGAATCTGATCTGCAAGCTCGCGAAAGCCATCACCCTTGCGCACCGCATAAATGCGTTCACGCGCATAGCGACCAGCCGCCAGGTGATCAACAATCGGTTGCGGGTAGTCGGCGCCTATCACACACAGGTATTCACGCTGAACACGCTCATCCATTTTCCATGGCTCATGCACGTATTCGTCAGGGACCAGATTTAGCTCTGGCACCCAATGGCGAATGAATTGTCCGTTCGGGTCCTGATCATGTGACTGTTTGACCGGGTTATAAATTCGCACGGTGTTAATGCCAGTGGTGCCGCTTTGCATCTGCACCTGATTCCAGTGAATACCGGGCTCATAATCGGTAAATGCGCGCGCCAGATACAAACCGGGTTCACGCCAATGCAGCCATAAATGATAAGCCGCAAAAGACATTAACATGGCGCGCATTCTAAAATTTATCCAGCCGGTGGCGTTCAGATAACGCATGCATGCATCGACAAACGGAAAACCCGTTTGACCACTGCACCAGGCCTCAAAGTAGTTTTGATTAAATTCTGATTCGCGCAAGCCATCATAACCACTATGCACATTGCGCAACTCATGCAGTGGTTGATCTTCAAGCTTTTGAATAAAGTGGCAATGCCAATGAAGCCGCCCTGCGTAACTGCTAAGAGAACGGCCCCACATACCACGCTGCTCTGCTGTGATGGTACGCACGGCTTTCTGGCGATGCTCTACCGCCTGAAATACTTCCCGCATCGACACACAACCCAACGCCAAATGCGCTGACAACCGTGAGCAGCTCACTTCTGCAGTGACAGGGCTGGACATCTCTTTTTGATATCGCTCACCACGTTGAGTTAAAAATGATTCCAATAAATGCAGTGCCTCGCTGCGGCCTCCGGTTTGTGTTGCTCTTTTAGTCGTCGCGGCGTCTTTAAAGCCCTCGTAAGGGTATTCAGGAATAACAGTTATTGAGTTTTCGTTGATAGATGCCGGGCGAATATTAGCCGGCAGGTCGAAGCAGGCAGAGCGCATGAGCTTATCCCATCGCTTTGACCAGCCCCCTCGGTTGTCAAGACGACGTACAACGCCATGTTGCGGTACTTCCGTCCATAGCACGCTATTATTTTCACACCAACGGCCAACTTGCCTGTCCCGGTGAAACGTCCACAGATTGCCGGTCTCTTCATGAGACCAGATCTGCTTCACTTCAACCTGCTGCAGAATATTGTTAAAAACATCAACGACATTCCCGCTGACCACATAC
>CALHCI010000116.1 GCA_937931165.1 uncultured Granulosicoccaceae bacterium | reverse complement strand
AAGGTGTTGTCAAAGCCTCAAAAGCCTTCGAAATTTTAGCCAATGAACAGGATGCACTAATACATATCGAAAACCTTCACAATAGATTGAAAGCTCTAGGAATATGGATTTGGACGAAGGGCGCAATAGAAGCCCACATAGGCACGACAAGTAAAGATGAATTAGCATGGGCACAGTTCAAAGCTTTAGTTGATGCAAATGGCCTGCAAGCTACCTGTCCCGAATCTCAAACTCTTATAGAGTTAGTTGGTTGGCTGGCAGCATGAATTTAACAAGCGGCTGCTGTCGGACTGGCAAAAGCTCCGGCTTCTCCTCCACTTTTACCAGCCGCAGAGCCGAGCGTTATGCGATAAAATTTAGGATTAACTAATCGAGGTATAGTTTTGGCAAAGTTAAGGCAGTCAGTTATAAAAAATATTATCCAAATTCTGGATAGCAGCCCGTTTACGGGAGCAATCGGGACACCCAGAATAAAAAAGTTGCACTGAGATTGCATCGATCAAAAAATACTCGTATATTTGGAGGTAGCAGTTATATATACAGTAGTAAGGAAGTGCCCTCATGCCCAAACCACGGTATGCACAGATCAGTAGCGGAGAAACTCCCTACGTTCACGTCGTCAGCAGAACGGTCAGAAGAAGCTTTCTCTGTGGAAAGGACAAATATTCAGGTAAGAACTTCAATCATCGTCGACAGTGGCTGGAAGATGAAATGCTTCGATTGGCCGGCGTCTTCGCATTGGATGTTTGCGCGTACTCAATAATGTCCAATCACTACCACATTGTGCTGCATATTAACTTGGGAGGAGCCAGGCAGTGGTCGCACGATGAAGTAATATAGAGATGGCACCAGCTATTTAAAGGCAGTGTGCAGAGTCAGCAGTATATGGCAGGAGAAAAGCTACAGAAGGGTAAAGTTGATCTACTTAAGAAACAAGTTAAAGAGTGGCGCAGTAGACTGAGCAATATCAGTTGGTTCATGCGAATACTTAACGAAAAGATCGCGAGAAAGGCCAATAAGGAAGATGACTGCACGGGGAGGTTCTGGGAAGGGAGATTTAAAAGCCAGGCATTGCTCGATGAAAAAGCGCTGATGGCCTGTATGGCTTATGTCGATCTCAATCCCATCAGAGCCAATATGGCGAAAACGCCAGAGACATCGTCCCACACCTCTATCGAACGGCGATGTAAGGCGGCAAAAAGAGAAGGACGGGTGAAAGGAGTAGTCGCCAAACAACCCTGCCAACTGGAACGGTTTGTTGGTTATCCGCGGGCCAACATGCCAGACGGTCTGCCATTCCGGCTGACAGAGTATCTGGAATTGGTAGACTGGACCGGCAGACAGATCCGAGAGGGTAAACGCGGTGCTATAGACAGTGATCTACCAGCCATCCTGGAAAGACTGGATATTGAAGAAGATCACTGGTTGTATATGACGCAGAATTTCGAGAGTAGCTTTAAAACCCTGGTGGGTACGGTGAACTCATTGAAACGAGCCTGCCGGTCCCTCGGGTATCAGAGGATACCGGGTAGAAGTGCCTGCGAAACACTGTTTTGAGCTGAGTCTTTCCGGCCAAATCAACAGGCCCTCAATCAGCATCGGACAATGATATTGTTGGCGTTATTCAGCTAACCAGTGTTCTGTGAATATTTGTACGTCACTTCTCAGTGAATTGACATTTCATTTGAGTAGAATTCTGGGATTTAGTCCTTTTCTAGTAAAACAAACTGGGCGGGATGATAAAACCGTGAACTACCCTTTCGTGTTTATAGTTTCTTGAAGTGGGTGTAACTATTTTCATCATAGCCGGAAGACGCTTTGTTACCGACGGTCAAGGATATCTCAAAATATGGCGAGGATACCGTAAGCATCCTCGCCACGTGCAAGTGTACCGATTTTGGGTTACGACGATGGCCAGTAAGACGGGATGATTACCTTATCGACCACGTGAATGACACCGTTCTTAGCTTCGATGTCAGTCTTTGTGACGGACGCCGTATTGATCATAACGCCATCGGACAAGTCGACGGAGAGTTCGCTGCCACTGAGGTTTTCTACCGTCTCTGTGTCTTCCGTTATATCACTGGAAAGTATCTTGCCAGGTAGGACGTGATAGCTCAGCAGCTCGACTAGCTTATCCTTATTTTCAGGCATTAACAGTTCTTCTACTTTACCCTCTGGTAAAGCCGCGAACGCATCATCTGTGGGAGCAAAGACGGTGAATGGGCCTTCACCTTTCAGCTTGTCATCAAGATCAGCAGCCTCTATTGCCGAGACGAGGGTTTCAAAGTTACCGGCTTTGGTTGCTGTGTCTATCAGATCTTTCTTGTAGTCACCGCCAGCGAATGCAGTCGTGGCGAAACCGAGAGCAGCGACAACACCAAGTATCTTTTTCATTTGAATATTCTCCAAAATTAAATGTGATTAATGTTAGTCGAGAGATCTTCGACACAAATAATCTAGAGCCTAACCAACCACTCAAAAGCAGTTTTAAACTGTTTTTTCATTCAATAAATTCGAAGTGTTCATCGTACTGCGCGCCTGGAACGCATGTTCATCAGTCAGCAAGGTAGCTCTTTAACATCCACACCGTTTTCTCATGAACCTGAATACGGGCGATCATCATGTCTTCTGTTTCGGTGTCCAACTCTTCAGCGGCAATATCGCGGGTTGCTTTCAGATCGCCGATGAGTTTCTCGTTTATTGAAACTAGATGACTAACCATTTCCCGAGCACTGGCATTCTCACGAAGCTCATCAATATTTGACATGGACGCCAGATTGGCCAGTCCTCCGGGGGCCAACGCACCTTTGGCCCGTATACGCTCTGCTATCTCGTCTATGGCCGTGAAAAGCTCTGTGTACTGCTCTTCAAAAGCCGTATGGAGAGAAAAAAATTCGGGTCCTTTGACATTCCAATGGCACATATGGGTCTGATTAAGTAACGCATACATGCCAGCCACAATTTCCCGTAGAGAGTTGATGAGTTTACCCTGCATTATTTGCTTTCCTGTTGTTGAGCGAGTCGCTCGTTTGTCGATAAAACAGCGGATATTGCTACGCGGGAGGATGGGGTTCTCAGCAACTCTTTTAAAGGAGCCCGAATAAAAATAGGTAAGTTCGAGATAAGCGTACTGTCCGTAAGAAATAATCGAATTGTTTCATCAAACTGAACCATCGCCCCCGAGATGTAAACAACCTACTATCAGAGATTAGAATGACATAACGAATTACGGTTATGTCCGCTGTGACGATACCGCATTGGCTACCGGACCAACACTCGCACGAAACACGAACGCTGTGATTTGACTGCTTGTAGAGAATCTGGACCATCATCTTTTTCTGCAAGCAACGAATGCAGCCGGACGAAAAGAAAGGCATGCTCAGTAACGATTCGGACTACGCTATTTCTGCCCACCAACGAAGCACTGGAAGAGTGAGGGGTTGACTTGCAGTTGTCTGCCCCGTTGTCCCGTGATGAGAAGCAACAGCTTACCGATTTTCTCGAACGCCACATAGTGGATGATGAGGTACTGCAAGACGACCTAGTTCAATCATCTAATCTGGAGACGTTAGCTGGTAGAGAGGTCAGTGTAAAAACCACGTAGGGCATTACCAGTGTTATTTTTGCTTCACTCTTAAAGCCTGACATTATCGCCGGTAATGGTCACGTCCATATCCAGACTCTGTCTTGAGTGTTGTCCGGTAGAGTAAATAACTATTTCTGGTACCTCGTCAGTTTAATCATTATGGGGAAGTCA